>CAZSTJ010000048.1:0-10959 GCA_964609805.1 uncultured Geobacter sp.
GCCGAAAGTTCCTCCTGCAGCCTGATCAGCGGATCGACCCGGCGGGCGGTCAGGACCAGGCGGTTGCCCGGACGGGCCATGATCCGGGCGCAGGCGGCGCCGAAACCGGATGAGGCACCGGTGATGAAGATGGTTTGCTCGTTCATGATAAGCACCTCCTGCAAAACGGTATAAGCCGTTGCCGCCGCGGCGTCAAATAAAAAGAGCCGCACGGGCGTGCGGCTCTCGGGGAAAGTGTTGGCTCGGTAATCTGATTATTTCTTCAGATCCTGCACGTCTTTTTTGACGGCGTCTTTTACGTCCTTGGCGTCCTTAGCGACAGCGTCCTTTTTCTGCTTGGCGTCAGCGGCCTTTGCCTTAACGGCGGCTTTCTTTGCGGTGGTTTTTTCGTTTACTTCAGCCTTTTTATCGGCAACCTTATCCTTCACATCGGCCTCTTTCTTGGCGGCCTGTTCCTGCTTCTCGGTGACCTTTGCCTTGGCGGCATCTTTTTTCTCAGTAGCCTTTGCCTTGACGGCCTCCTTCTTCTCGGCGGCCTTGGCCTTTACATCGGCCTCTTTCTTGGCAGCGGCGTCAACGGTTGCGGCTGATTTGCCGAGGGCACTATCGGCCTTCTGGAATGGGTCGGCAGCCAGGGCAGCGGCGGCGAAGGCAGTGCAGGTGAGGGTTGCGGCGATGAGGGTTACCAGTTTTTTCATGTCTATCCTCCAAATGAAATAAATATAACGTCTCTTGTAGCGTAATGCCGGCGATGAATCAACAGAAAAGCGGGATGGAACCTGTGTATGGTTAAGATGTTACGGGACGACAGCCACCAGAATGTCTTTTTCTCCACGGCCGATCCGGTCGGCGCATATTGACAGCAGATCGGTCGGCAGCGGTGCGCAGACCGTCAGCCGTCCGGCTTCGGGACGGGGGAGGACGGTGCGGAATGAGTGCAGACAGAAGCCGGGGTAGTCGCCCAGTTCCCTGCTGCCGTAGCGCTTGTCCCCCAGGACCGGGTGTCCGATCAGTTCCAGGTGCCGCCTGATCTGGTGCATGCGGCCGCTGATCGGCGTCACCGCCAACAGGGCGGCCGAGTTCCCTGCCAGGAGTATCCGGTAGCGGGTTTCCGATTCCTTTCCGTCCAGCGGAGCGTTAATCACGCCGTCCGTCGGCGGGGTTCCCTCCACCAGTGCCAGGTAGAACTTGTCGAGGCCGGTCTCCTTGACCTGCCGGCCATAGATGCCGGCGTTGGAGGAGCTTTTGGCGAGGATCACCACACCGGAGGTGCCGCGGTCGAGACGGTTGACCGGGTATACCTTGCAAGGGGTGCCGCGCTGTTCCAGGTAGGCTGTAGCCTGATCCACCAGATTCGGTTCCTTCAGGGAGGTCTGGTGCATCGGGAGGCCGGAGGGCTTGTTGACGGTCAGCACCTGGTCGTCCTCGTAGAGGATGTCCAGCGTCGGGCGCGCATCGGTCAGCAGGGCGGTCGTGGCGCCGCTCTCCTTGAGGGTGATGCTGTCGCCGACCAGGAGGAAGCGGTCCGGGGTGGCTGCCGCACCGTTTACCTTGGCGGCGCCGCTTTTGATCAGCTTGCGGGCGTAGCCGGGCGAGGCCTGCGGCATGATGCTGCGCAGGTAGCTCTCCAGACGGCGGCAGTGATCGGGGATGTCAATGCAATAGGTCAACATGGGCGGTTGTGGGGGGCAGGCGCAGGCCTGCCCGGTCTTGGTCGACAGCAGGAGCGGGAGACAGCAGCGGCCGTGTCAGGCCGTAATGCCGCGATCCTTCATGAGGAACTTCAGTGACCGGTCGAAGGTACGCTCTCCGGCGGGGGTGAACATGCAGCCGGTGGCTTCATTTTTCTCGCGGTGGAAGGCAACGCACTGGCAGCAGTTTCCCTTGCGGGAGCAGCCGGGGTAGGTGCAGGTGCAATCGTCGCCAGTTCTGGTACAGGACATATCAACCTCGCACGATGGGAATCGGTTCTCACAAAGCTCACGAAGACACAAAGTAAAGCTCAACAGACTCATATGAAAGGTTTCTTTGAGTCCTTTGTGCCTTCGTGAGAGGCAATGACTTAGATGATCTTGTTTAAGGGGTATTCGATGATCCCCTCCGCACCCAGTTTGATCAGCTCCGGTACGATCGTGCGGACATCTTTCTCGCTCATGATACTTTCGACGGAGAGCCAGTCGGACTTGTAGAGGTGCGATACGGTCGGATTCTTCAGGCTGGGGAGCAGGGCGGTAATGGCTTCCACCTGGCTGGCCGGTGCATTCATCTTCAGCCCGACCATCCCTTCAGCAGCCAGGGATGCCTTGAGCAGGGTGGCGATGGTCTCTATCTTGGCCCGTTTCCAGGGATCGTTCCAGGCGGCCTTGCTGGCGAGCAGGACCGGCACTGATTCCATCAGTTCGCAGACGATGCGCAGGCCGTTGGCCTTGATGGTGGAGCCGGTTTCGGTCACCTCCACGATGGCATCGCAGAGGCCGTCAACGACCTTGGCTTCGGTGGCTCCCCAGGAGAATTCCACGTTGACCGGGATGTTGCGCTCGGCGAAGTAGCGCTTGGTGAAGCCGACCAGTTCGGTGGAGATGGTGGCGCCGTGCAGGTCTTCCGGCTTCTGGACCTTGGAGTCGCCGTTGACCACCAGCACCCAGCGGGCGGGGCGGCGTGATACCTTGGAATAGACCATCTCGCAGACCTCCACCACGTCGGAGTCATTCTCGCGGACCCAGTCGCGCCCGGCGATGCCGGCGTCAATGGTTTCGCGCTCCACATAGCGGGCCATCTCCTGGGGGCGGATCAGCTTGCAGTTCATCTCGCTGTCGTCGATGCCGGGGAAGTAGCTGCGGGAGGATATGCTGATCTGCCAGCCGGCATTCTTGAAGAGGTCGACGGTGGCGTTTTCGAGGCTCCCCTTGGGGATACCGAAATTCAATACTTGAGACATTTCGCGGCTCCTTTGGTCAGACGGACGCGGCTTTTTGGCAATCTCGGCGTTGGCCGACGGAATCCACTTGTGCGGCGTAGCGCTGCTACGCCTCCGCGGGCTTCCTTGGCCGCCTTGACCTTGCCGAAAAATCCACGTCCGTTAGGTGATTACTTCTTATAAACTTCGTTTGGATCGAACAGCGGGTTTGAATGCTCCACCCACTGGTCATTTTCCCATTTCACATAGAAGCAGCTGCGGTTGCCGGTGTGGCAGGCGGCGGGGCCGTTCTGCTTGACCTTGATGACGACGGTGTCGGCATCGCAGTCGGTCAGCACCTCCATGACATCCTGGGTGTTGCCGGACTCTTCACCCTTCATCCAGTACTTGTTGCGGGTGCGGCTGAAGAACCAGGTCTTGCCGTCACGCAGGGTCAGATCCAGGGTCTTCTTGTCCATGAAGGCCACCATCAGCACTTCGCCGTTTTCATAGTCCTGGATGATAGCCGGGATCAGCCCCCCCATTTTGTCGAAATTGATCTCGATCACATTCTTCTCCTTGCGGTGCAAAAATAGAGCGGGATTATAGGTCCTCCTCCGGCGAAATGCAAGCCTGCCCGCAATAAAAAAGCTCCATTTTTTATGTGACTAAAGTTCACAACCCCGAACCCTCTGTTTTCTGAATACTGAAATTTTTTCTCAAGTAGCGGGGGAGAGTGTCGATAAGAAGATTGGAGTATTACCAGTTAGAGGGTACAATTATGGATATTACCGGAATGAGCACCAGCCTGTCAGCCAACAGTATTTCTATTCAAAGCTCCATACTGGTTGCCAAGAGGTCGCTGGACATCCTGAAACAGCAGGGTCTGAATGCCGTTGCCCTTATTCAGGCAACCGCACCCGACCCGGGTAACGGCAATGGCAGGCAGGTCAATATCTACGCTTGATTCAGACTCCGGAAGCCTTCAGCGTGGTTTACGCTTCTGTTGTCAGGAGAAATACTCATGAACAGCGTCAACAGCATAGCGGGGAGCGCCCTGCAGGCCTACAACGTCAGTCTGCAGGCGACCGCCCGGAATGTAGCTAATCTGAACAGCGAGAGCGCAACGGCATCCAGGACCACCTTCCGGGAAAACGGCGCAGGAGGGGTAGCGGCCGTCGTAACGCAAACAGAAGACACCGTCAGCATCTCCCGGGAGGCAGCCAATATCATCTCCGATAGAAACGGTTTCAAGGCCAATTTGGCGGTACTGAAGGTTGTAGACGAGATGACCAGGGAACTGCTCAATATCCGGGTATGATGTCAGAGGCAGGACAACGAGAACCATCAAGGGCCGCATCGGTAATGCGGCCCCTTTTATTTTGGTGGCTGTTTCTGGAGGGGTGTCAAGGCGGTTAGCCGGAACAGTGACCTCGCGTAATCCGGCAGTTGTTCTGGGATCCCGCTATCAGAGTGATTTATTAACGGCCTTGTTGCGAAACATCGCCAGATCCGCCGACTTGACGGCACCCAGCAGTTTCTCATGTGATTCCGCAATCGCAGTTCCCAACGAAAGCTTTACGTAGTATCCGTCATCTGCTCTGTTGGCCTCAACAAGCCTTGATTCGATTCGTTTGACCGCCGCAGCCAGGCCTGCCTTGTCAGTTTCCGGAAGCAGAACCGTGAATTCGTCTCCACCGGTACGGGCTACCAGATCGTCTGCCCTGAAAGCCTGCTTCAGAATGGCTGCTGCTTTGCAGATCATCTTGTCGCCTGCGGCATGGCCGTAGGTGTCATTTGTGCATTTGAGCCCGTCCAGATCAGCGACGATGATGCTTACCGGATATCTTCTGCCGTTTGCCAGCCGGTTCAGTTCGGCCTCGTAGAAGGTACGGTTGTACAGGCCGGTCAGGACATCATGGGTACTCAGGTGTTCAAGCTGCTCCTCGTAGACTTTGCGCCCGGTGATGTCTCTGACGAATATCATGACCTCCTGAGCCGACAGCCGTACAAAATTGAACACCTGGTAACTGACGTCCGGTCCCGTTTTGAACATGAGATCGAGCCGCTGGTTTTCGCCCCCCAGGAGTGCCGTGTTCAGTGCGCGGAGGAAATCAATGACCGCTTCGGTCTGAAGGGTCTTGGTAACATTGGTGCCAACCTCGAAGGACGGATGTGTCGGCCCTTTGGGCGTATAGGCCAACACGGTGCCATCGGCAGATACGTTGAGAATTGCATCGGGAAGCGCTTGGAGTATTCTGGAATTTTTCGCTTCAGATTCCTCAAGCCGTTGTTCAGATTCTTTCCGTAAGGCAATCTCCTTCATCATCGGTGCGGTCACAAATCTTGTCATGAGCAGCAGGAGCAAAATCACCAGGATTGTGTGTTCAATCAATTCAAAGATCAGGTTGTTGACGTCGAAATATGGCGCCACAAACAGTTCGACGGTCTCTGCTATACCGGCAGCAACGACGATCAGGACGATCAAGCGAAAGAGAAGGATTGTTTTGGTCGGTATGGTCGATGATGGTGGTGTTGTCATGAACCTGTTCCTCTGATGATTGCCGGCAGCGTGAACTTCTACCAGTTATAATCGGTCCGGTAAACAGATATCTTGCATGTGATGGCGACAATTCTCCTGGCTCCATTAACCGAATCCTTCTGTTCCTGTCGAGGTCACCGAGCCTGCCGACATGAAAAGGGACCAGCACTGCTGCTGGCCCCTTGGAGTTGGTTACGGCACGGATTGGTGCATGCTTGGAATCATACATACGTGAATTGTTCGACCATGCCTTTCAAGTCCTCTGCTAGATTGGCAAGCTGATTGGCCGCAGCGGCTTCTTCGTGTGATGATGTTGAGGTCAGTTGCGCCACATCGGTAATCTGCTGGATATTGTTGTTGATTTCCCTTGTTGTTGCCGTCTGCTCTTCCGCGGCAACCGCAATCTGATTGACCTGGCTGGTCACACTGGCAATCTGGTCGAGGATATGCTGCAGCGCCTCGCCCGATTTTGATGCTTCGATGGTGCCGTGCTCAACCTCGCGCACCCCTTCTTCCATGGCGGACACCGCCTGTCTGGTTTCTGTCTGGATGCTCTTGATCATCTCACCGATCTCACGGGTTGCCCGTGTTGTCCGCTCTGCCAGTGCGCGTACTTCATCGGCAACGACCGCAAACCCTCTTCCCTGTTCCCCTGCACGGGCGGCCTCTATGGCCGCATTGAGCGCCAGCAGATTGGTCTGGTCGGCGATGTCCTCGATCGTGCTGATGATTTCACCGATCTGATCCGAGCGTGCCCCCAGAGATTCAACCGTCGTGGAGGTCGCCTGCACTTTCGTCGCAATCCGTTGCATGACCTGTACGGTTTCCTCTACGACGCGGGTTCCGTCCAATGCTGCTTCATTGGCCTTGGATGAATCAAGTGCCGCCATATGGCAGTTGCGGGCGATTTCGGTCGAAGTTGCAGCCATCTCTTCACAGGCTGTTGCGATCGTGCTTGCCTGAGCCGCCAGTTCTTCCGTACTGGTGGCCATCTGCTCTGCCGTCGAATGCATTTGGATCGCCGCCGATGAAACAGACATGCTGTTGTCTGCCAGCCTTTTGATTATTCCGGTCAGCTTTTCACCCATGACATTTATTTCTAGGCCGAGCATGCCCATTTCATCCTTCGACAGTATGGTTGAACGGGAGGTCAGGTCGCCATCTGCGATACTGGCCATGGTGGTAAATACATTTGCGAGTGACCTGGTAATCGCGTTTGAGATGAATGCCGCGATAATGATTGAAAGCAGTATCGATATGACAATAATGATGACGTTGGTGACGATTTGACCCTTTGCCGCCTTATCTGCCGTCTTGAAGAGTTCTTCACTATGGGCGATATTCAGCCGATGTAATCCGTCGACAGCATCTGCCGGCGCTTTATAGAGCGGGGCCACCTTCTCCGAACCGAATGTTATTGCAGCAGTCAGTGCCCCTTTGTCGCCACTCCTTTGGGCCTCCAAAAGCATTTCGGCAAGTTTGTTTCCTTGTTGCGCATATGTTTCACTGCCTTCTTTGAAGGCCGTAATCAGCCCCAGCTCTTTCTGGTCCAAATCTGTCTGCTCGATTTCTTTCAGCAGGGTTCTGATTGACGTGAGCTGTCGGTTGTAATCATCAAACTTATCCTTCAGTTTAGCCATGTCGTTCAGGGCCATCATATAGACTAGGTCCAGCCGGGCCAACAGGAGGTGTTCTTTCATCTTGCTGACTTTCGTGACAACCTGGATGCCCGAATTGACGCGATTTAGATTCTGATTGGCATGCTTGAGGTCGAGGGTGCTGATTAATCCGATCACAATCAGCCCGATAATGCCGATTGATGCCAACAGCAGCAACTTGACCCTCATTTTCAAATCAGCCCACTTCATAGAGACTCCTTTATATACTGTGTCTTATTTCAGCCACGAGCCATGCCTGCTAACTAGACTGAAATGCTGTGGCATTAACCCCTATCGGCAGGATTTGGATTTTCATTAGAACAAAAATGAGTGTGAATAAAAGATAACTATTCATTATTATTGATTAAAAACTGTATGGGGTGGGCAGAGGAATTGTGTCCTTTGCTGGTATATCAGCGAAGTAGCTTTGAATTGTCTGAACAGAGTTCAGGTGCACGCTGATACTGGTGAATGCCGCGAGGGCGTTTGAGGGAAAATAGGCAGGTGTGCAAGAGGTTGTGAAAACGTGTGTCAGGAGACAAAAAAAGAGGCTAGCCGATCGGCTAACCTCTTTAATAATGGTGGCTGCTCAGGGACTCGAACCCCGGACCTAGCGAATATGAGTCGCTTGCTCTAGCCAGCTGAGCTAAGCAGCCATTTGAAAACGCCTCTTCGGTAGACCAAAGAGGCGGTTGGTGATTTGGTTGCGGGGACAGGATTTGAACCTGTGACCTTCGGGTTATGAGCCCGACGAGCTACCAGACTGCTCCACCCCGCGTCAATTGAGGAAATACGTATATAGCCTATTTATGAGCAGGCCGTCAATACTTATTTTTGCGGGGGTGAAATTAGTTGCGGTTGTTACCGATGCCCGTACGGTGTCAGGGAAGGAATCGCTGGAATACCTGGTTGGAGAGGAGCATGCCGCGCAGGGTGAGATGCATGCTGTCTGCAGTGGTTGTGATCAACCCCAACTCACGCAGGGTGGTGATCTCCTGTCCGTAGATCTCGTTCAGGCCGGTGCCGAATTCATCTCGGAACCGACTGAAGCTGATGCCGTCGGCCATGCGCAGCCCCAGAAAGATGAACTCGGCCATGGCGTCGTCCCGGTCGATGACCGTGCACTCAGCCCGGTAAAGCAGCCCGTTGCCCAAGGCGGTTTCATAGGCGTCCAGGTCCGGCGGGTTGCTGCAGCGGCTGCCGTAGCGGGTGTCGCCCTGGAACGTGTGGGCGCCGGCACCCAACCCCAGATAGCCGTCACGCTGCCAGTAGCCGCTGTTGTGGCGGGAGCGGCAGCCGGGACGGGCGTAGTTGGCGATCTCGTAATGCTCGTAGCCTGCTCCGGTCAGTAGTTCATGGGTCGCCTCGAACATTTCGGCCGCGCTGTCTTCGGACGGCAGCTCACTGCTTCCTTCGGGATAGCGTCCGGCGAAGGGGGTCTCCTCCTCCACGGTCAGTCCGTAGATCGAGAGGTGTTCCGGTGCAAGTGCCAATGCCTGTTGCAGATCCTCATGCCACTGCGACATCGTCTGGCCGGGAAGGGCGTGGATCAGGTCGATGCCGATGTTGTCGAATCCCGCCTGCCTGGCCTGGTGGAATGCCTGCCGGGCCTGGGTGTCGGTGTGTATCCGCCCAAGTTTTTCCAGCATGGCAGTGTTAAATGATTGAACGCCGAGCGAAAGACGGTTTGCCCCGGAAGACCGGTACGCAGCGAGTTTCGGTCCGTCCACGGTGCCCGGATTGGCCTCCAGAGTGATTTCCGCCTCCGGCGCCAGGCCGAACAGTGACCGCGCTCGATCAAGCAGTAATCCCAGCTGGTCAGGCTCCAGCAGCGAGGGGGTGCCGCCGCCGAAATAGACCGATTCCAGAGGGTGCGCTGGAGGAGTGTTGTCGGCGGCCAGCTCCATCTCCCGCAGGAGCAGGCTTGTGTAGTGTACCAGGCGCTCCGGTGACTCCTCCCGTGAATAGAAGGCGCAGTAGGGGCATTTCCGGCGGCAGAAGGGGATATGCAGGTAGAGTCGAGTGAACATAATGGTTGGCAATTCTATGCGGAATGGGTAGTATAAGTCCACTTTTTACGGAATTGCTCGCTGCGAAACAGAGGCCCTATGCGCATGAAGGAAGAACAGCTCCACCGGTTGGCGGAAAAGGTCTACAACGACCTTGCTGCCGACGGTCTGATCACGCCGCGTCGTGAACGGGGCGCCGTGGTGGAGGGGATTGCGCGTGCCATGGCGGCTGATTTCAACAAGGAGCAGGACCTGGACCGTGATGCTGAACGGCTGCTTGACGAGACCCTGGCCAGCATGGGGCGTGCGGCAGTTGGCATCGATCGCCACAAGATGCTGAGGATGATCAAGACCAAGCTGGCCAAGGAACGGAAGATCGTGCTATGAGCGTTTCCGAAGACCGCATATCCCATCTTGCCCACTGCATCGTCGAACGGCTCTGGCGGGACGACCTGGCGGACCTGACCGATGAGCGCCGGGCCCTGGAGCGGATCAAGAAGTCCCTGACCTCCTATTTCCACGTGGCGGAGGAGATCGATGAGGCGGTGCGCGCCAAGCTGAGGACCAAGGTCCCGGGCAGCCGGGAGTACGACATCCTGTTCCAGAAGTATCACCAGGAAGAGCTGGCCAAGAGAAAGATGTAGGTGTCAGAGTGATGGCTGTCCCGTCTCCCGCTCCGGGGGTAAGGCGGTTCGATTCAGATTGCAATGGCCCTGGGCTTCGCCCATGGCCATTTTTAACGAAAGGCTGACCATATGCGCGGTAGTTCCATACAATCCCTTTTGCCGGCTCTTTTGGTGGTGCTGGCCCTGGTGCTGGGAGGGGCGGCCGACGGGGCCGAAGACCCGCTGGCCCTCGCTGCGGCACATCTGCGTGAAAAAAGTTTTGATAAAGCCGTCCTGCAGGCCCGCGCGGCGGCCGATTCGCCGCAGCGCTCCTTTCTGCTGGGTGTGGCCTCGCTGCGTGGAGGGAAGGCCGAGGAGGCGCTGCCGCTTCTCGCTGCTGCCGAGGCCAGGCTGCCGCTAGTTGCCGATTATGCAGTCCTGTATCAGGCGGAGGCGCTGCAGAAGCTGGGGAGATATCAGCAGGCCGCCGGCAAGGCCGCTTCTTTTGCCAGGGAGTTCCCTTCATCGCTCCTGCTGCGCCGGGCCGAGAAGCTTCATGGCGACATACTTTTCGAGTCGGGAGACCCGGCGGCGGCTTTCAAGGCCTACCAGGGATTTGTGGAGAAATATCCCTCCGGGAGCGATTCCGTCGATGCGCTGTTCCAGAGTGCCCGCTGCAGGGAGGCAGGTAACGACCTGAGCGGCGCGGCACAGATCTACCGGACGGTCTGGCTGAACAACCCGGCTGCCCCCCAGGCGAAAAAATCCCAGGAACAGCTGAAAGAACTGGAAAAGAGAGGGGTCAGGATTGCCGGCTATACCCCGGAGGAATTGCTGCGCCGGGCGTCGTCGCTCTCCAGCCAGAACGACCATGCCGGGTCACTGCAGACACTCCGCTCGATCCCTGCGGAAGGTCAGCCGGCTGGCGTATCTGCCAGGGTTGATCTGCGGGCCGGTCTGAACCAGTATCGCCTGAGGAACTGGAAACAGGCGGAGAAAAACCTTGCCAGGGCGGCGGGAAGCGCGTTGCCCGGGATCCGTTCCGAGGCCCGTTTCTGGCTGGCCAAGTCACTGGAAAGGCAGGACCAGAATGATCGAGCCTTTGCACAGTACCTGGAGCTGGCTGCCGAAGGGAAAAAACAGGAATATGCGGATGATGCCTTGATGGAGGCGGGGGGGCTGCGGCGAAGCCAGGGTGCCTATCGTGATGCCGCTGCCATCTACGAGCGGGTCACCAAGGGACATCCGG
>CAZSTJ010000048.1:10969-17242 GCA_964609805.1 uncultured Geobacter sp.
TTGCTGCCCGTGCGGTCTGGGAGGCGGGATGGTGCCGCTATCTCGGCGGGGAGTATGCCCAGGCGGCCGATGCCTTCAAGCAACTTCTGAAGGACGAGGCGCATCGCGAGAAGGCTCTGTACTGGCTGGCCCGGTCCATGGAGCGGGTTTCTCTGCCCGATGCCGAGGGGTATTACCGTCAGTTGCTGGATGAGTTTCCTGCCGGTTTCTATGCCACCTGGCACCGGGGGCAGAAAGGGCTTCCTGACCTGCGAGAGCCACTGGGACAGCGCGACTCACTGGCCGAACTGCCGCTCCTGACGGGGTATGAAAAACCCCGTCTCCTTGCGTCCCTCGGCTTGCTGGAAGAGTCGCGGAGCGAGGTGGCGGCGGTCCGCAAGAAGGGGGGGGACAAGAAATCCCTCTTCCCGGGGCTGGCACGGATCTATCTGGAGCTGCAGGACTACGGATCCGCCATCGCACTCTTTCTGCAGAATCGGCCGATAAAGTGGGACAAGGCCAGTCTGCCGCTCTGGACCGCCGGTTATCCACAGGCCTTTAGTGAACTGGTGACGGCCCATGCCGGAGGCAACGGGCTGTCCGAGGGATTGGTCTACGCCCTGATCCGGGCGGAAAGCGGATTTTCTCCGGCGATCAAGTCGCCGGCCGGGGCTATCGGTCTGATGCAGCTCATGCCGGCAACGGCCAAGCAGACGGCACGGGAGAAGGGGGAGTTTAATCCCCAGCGCCTGACGGTGCCGGAGTACAACATCAAGCTGGGGACGCGGCATCTGAAGGATCTGCTGCAGGATTACCAGGGCGAGCCGGTCTATGCCATCGCGGCCTATAATGCCGGAGCTGCGGCGGTTGACCGGTGGCGGAAAGGGATGAAGGGTGTTGCGATGGATGAGTTCATCGAAAGCATCCCCTATCAGGAGACGCGGGACTACGTGAAGAAGGTGTATGCCTCGGCCGCCACCTACCGGCGGCTGTACGGGGTAAAGTAGGGTCGGTTGAGAAGGGGTGTAATCAGGGGGCTGATCATGAAAGCTGGTCGAGCCCCTTTTCTTTTCTGATGGCGGTGAGACCTTCGGCCAGGGGGCGCTTCCACATATGCTCCTTGAATGCCTGGCGCAGGTCTTCAATGGTAAAGCGTTCGGTCAGGTGAATCAGCCCGCTGTTCTTGAAATCCCGGTCCTGGAATTTGCGCTTGATCTCGATGAGATCCTTGCCGAAGTAGCAGGTGACGTTGGACCCTTTTTTCACCTTTGAACTGAATAGGGTGTGGATGTCCAGGAGGAAGTTGCTGTTCTCCTCCAGATGCGGATGGTTCTGCAGGCGTTCGAGGTTTTCCTTCTGCAGGACAAAGCCCAGTTGGCGGGTAAGGTCGCCGATCAAGTCATAGAGACCTTCGATATATCCCTGCTGCTTCTCGTACATGCGCTTGTACTTGTCGAGCTGCTCGTTCAGCTGTCTGATCGTTGCTTCCGCTTCCTCTAGCTGGGCCTTTTTCCCGAACATGGCACTACCTCGATCTGGCAAGAGTCAATGAATCACATAACAGAAAAGGCACCCTGATCGCTCTGGGTGCCTGGAATTAACTGGAGGCGGCGAGCGGATTTGAACCGCTGAATAAAGGTTTTGCAGACCTCTGCCTTACCACTTGGCTACGCCGCCCTGTAAAGGAAAAGTATTTATATAAAAACCGGCCCTCTTTTGTCAATCCTTATTTCTTCAGCCGCCCGGCTCACTGCTTGGTGATGTCGCGCCAGGTGCGGCTTACTGCGGCTCCGCTGCCGGTATGGCCCCGCTGCAGGGCGCTGCTTTTGCTCTGGACAGTGCAGAGTCAGCATGTTACTATTCCACGCTTTTTTCGGAAGCCAGTCATGGTTTACCCAAACTTCTTCAAGGAGCAGGAACGATGTCGGGTCATAATAAGTGGAGTACAATCAAGCACAAGAAGGGCGCCGCCGATGCCAAGCGCGGCAAGATCTTCACCAAGATCATCAAGGAAATTTCCGTTGCTGCAAAGCTTGGCGGTGGTGACCTCGCGGCGAATCCCCGCCTGAGGACCGCCGTTGACAAGGCCAAGGCGGAGAACATGCCCAAGGACAACATCGAGCGGGCCATCAAAAAGGGTGCCGGCGGGCTTGAAGGGGTGACCTACGAGGAGATCGTCTACGAAGGTTACGGTCCCGGCGGTGCTGCGGTACTGGTTGAGGTGATGACCGATAACCGCAACCGTTCCGTTTCCGAGGTGCGCAGTATCTTCACCAAGAACAACGGTAACATGGGCGAGGCGGGCTGCGTCTCCTGGATGTTCAGCAAGAAGGGGCTGATCCTCTATGACAGATCGGTAGACTTCGAACAGCTGTTCGAGGCCGCCATCGAGGCCGGTGCCGATGATGTGGCCGAGCAGGAGGAACAGTACGAAGTGACAACCGAGCCGGGCAGCTTCATCGAGGTGCGTGAGGCGCTGGAGGCCAAGGGGTTCAAACACCTCAACGCCGAGATCACCATGATCCCCCAGACCATGGTGGAGCTGGAGGGAAAACAGGCCGAGAGCATGCTCAAGCTGATGGACAAGATGGAGGACTGCGACGACGTCCAGAATGTCTATTCCAATTTCGACATATCAGCGGAAGATATGGAAAATATGATGTAGAAACAGGGGGCTTCGGCCCCCTTCTGTTTTTGGAGGTGACCATGGAAAAGGCAACGTTTGCGGCCGGCTGTTTTTGGGGGGTGGAGGATGTCTTCACGGACCTGACCGGTGTTGTCTCAACCCGGGTCGGTTATACCGGCGGCAGTTTTGACCGCCCGACCTATCGTGATGTCTGCTCCGGCGCCACCGGTCACGCCGAGGCGGTGCAGGTGACCTTCGACCCGGCGATCATCTCCTATGATCAACTGCTGGACCTGTTCTGGGGATGCCACGACCCGACCCAGCTGAATCGTCAGGGACCGGATCATGGTACCCAGTACCGTTCAGCGATCTTTTATCATACGCCGGAGCAGCAGCGGGCTGCCGAGGCATCCCTGGAGCGGCTCGACAGTTCCGGCCGGCTGAGACGCCGGATCGTGACCGAAATCGTCCCGGCCGCCACCTTCTGGGATGCGGAGGAGTACCATCAGAAGTATCACAAGAAAAACGGCGGCGGGTGCGGGTTCTGATGCCTGTCTCACAGAGCCCACAGAGGCACGGAGAAAATCCGGGAAACCAGTCGGGTGTTATCCATGAAGAGTGCATGCACTTGATTACATGGTGGGATGAAAATGCAGAATTGGTCTGACTCGCTGCATGCCGAAGGCAATAAATTGAGAGATCCCATGCGAAGTCCTCTGTGTCTCTGTGAACTCTGTGAGAGCGGTTTGGCGGGGCTTAGGTCATGAGAGTCCTCGGCATCGACCCCGGTTCACGAATCACCGGTTACGGTATCGTGGAGCGGCAGGGGAACCGGCTGGTCCATATTGATAACGGTGCTATCTTCACCGACACATCCCCCGACTTTGCCGGGCGGCTGAAGCGGATCTTCGACGGTCTGTCGGAGGTGATCGCCCAGTACCATCCCGAACAGGTGGCGGTGGAGAACATCTTCTTCTCCACCAATGTCCAGAGCGCCCTCAAACTGGGGCAGGCCCGGGGGGCAGCCATCGTAGCTGCGGTCCATGCCGGGCTGCCGGTTGCCGAGTATACCGCCCTGCAGGTCAAACAGGCGGTGGTGGGGCAGGGCAGGGCCGAGAAGGGACAGGTACAGCAGATGCTCAAGGCGCTGCTCGGTCTGCCGGAGATCGCCCAGGCCGATGCTTCGGACGCCCTGGCAGTGGCGGTCTGTCACATTAATTCCCACGATCTGCTCACCAAGGCCGGCCCCGCCATACCGAAACGTCAGAAAAGCTGGAGGAATTTCATCCCATGATTGCCCTGCTGACCGGAAAGATCGCCTATAAATCCCCCGATCACGTCATCCTTGATGTCCATGGTGTCGGTTACCGGGTCATGATCCCGTTCTCCACCTACTATGAGCTCCCGGAGGAGGGGGAGGTGACCCTCCATATCCATACCAGTGTGCGGGAGGATGCCATCCACCTCTACGGTTTCCGCACCCGCCTGGAGAAGTCGTTTTTCCAACTGCTGATTACCGTCTCCGGCATCGGCCCCAAGCTGGCCCGGGATATCCTCTCCAATATCCAGCCGACCCCCCTGGCCCAGGCGTTGATGGCGGGGGATCTGCACAAGCTCTCCACGATCCCCGGCATCGGCAAGAAGACGGCTGAACGATTGGTGCTGGAACTGAAGGACAAGGCGGGCAAGCTCGACGTGTCGATCCTCCCCCAGAGTGAATCCCGCGGCATTCCGGAGGTGGATGTTCTGGACGATGTCACCTCGGCCCTGTTGAATCTGGGATACAAGGAGCCGCAGGTCAGGAAGGCCCTGGCCGGTCTGGATACCTCGACCGGCGCGGGGGTGGAGGAGATGCTCAAACAGGCACTGAAGATCCTGATGAAATAATTAATCGTATGCACGGAAACACAACAATGGGGTTGGTCGAGGGACCAATCCCTTTTTTTTCAGCTGCCGGGGATCTGAGCCGGCAATTCCGGTGCAAGGGATTGCCGGACCCCCTTGCGGTTGTGTGGTGCTATAATACCTCTATACCGATAAAGAAAGGACAACCGTCATGAAAGCGATACGTGTTCATGCCACGGGAGAGCCGGAGGTCATGGTACTTGAGGACGTGCCTGCCCCAGTCCCGGGAAACGATGAAGTGGTGGTTCGAATCCATGCGGCAGGGGTGAACCCCGTCGATACCTATATCCGTTCCGGTTTGTACAATAAAATATCCGCCTTTCCCTATACCCCCGGCATTGACGGCGCCGGGGTCATCAGTGCCGTAGGCCCCGGGGTGAAGCATCGCCGGGTCGGGCAGCGGGTCTATGTTGCCTGGTCCATCTCCGGTACCTATGCCGAAGAGGCACTCTGCAAGGAATTCCAGACCCATCCGCTTCCCGATGACATTAGTTTTGGTCAGGGGGCGGCCATCGGCGTTCCCTATGGCGCGGCGTACCGGGCGCTCTTCCAGCGGGCCCGGGCTGTGCCGGGTGAAACGGTGCTGGTTCACGGTGCCAGCGGCGGGGTAGGGATCGCAGCGGTGCAGCTGGCCCGGGCTGCCGGGATGCGGGTGATCGGCACTGCGGGCAGCGACCTGGGGATGGACCTGGTGCTGGGGCAGGGTGCCCACCATGTTCTCAACCATCGCAGCAATGGGTACGTGGAACAGCTCAATCAGTTGACCTGCGGCCAGGGGGTAGATGTCATCCTGGAGATGCTGGCCAACGTGAATCTGGACCGTGACCTGGGGCTGCTGGCCATGGGTGGCCGGGTGGTCGTTATCGGCAGCCGCGGCCGGATCGAGATCGACCCCCGGACGACCATGGCGAAAGAATCGACCATCCTCGGCATGACTCTGTACAACGCCAGCGAGAATGAGTTGGCGAGCATCCATGCCGCGCTGGTGGAAGGGCTTGCCAACGGCACCGTGCGGCCGATTGTCAGCAGGGAGTTACCGTTGTCCGAGGCGGCAGCTGCCCACCACGCGGTCATGGAGGCCAGTACCTTCGGCAAGATCGTGCTGCTGCCGTGATGACTGCAGTCATAGTGCAAAATAAGCGCACAAATAATGTTACACAGCTATGGAAGAAGGTGGCGATCATGTTGAACAGGATACAAGAGTTTGAGGATGACCTGTGCGATATCCGGGTCTGGAGCGGCGAGTGCGAACACCCGAAATTCAGCAGCACGGGGGACCGATTCCTCTGTGAGGTGTGCGAATCCATCGGTGGTCTCGACCATGGGGTCATGAGAGCAGCGATGCCCTATGTCAGCGGCGACTACGCCAAGCTGCATTGATATGAGGTATTCACCCCTGCTGACGGACCTGTACGAGTTGACCATGCTTGCCGGCTATTACGAAGAGAAGATCGCCGACAAGAGGGCGGTGTTTGACCTCTATTTCCGTACCAACCCGTTCGAGGGGGCTTATGCCGTCTTTGCAGGGCTGGGGCCGGCCCTCGAATTCCTGGAGCAGTTGCGTTTTCGGGAGGAGGAATTGCAATTTCTTGCGGGACTGGGGCTGTTCAATGACCGTTTTATCGAATATCTGCGGAATTTTAGATTCAGCGGCACCGTAACCGCCCCGCCGGAAGGCACGGTGGTCTTTGCCAATGAGCCGCTGCTGACCGTGGAGGGGACTCTGGCCGAGACCCAGTTCGTGGAGACGATGCTGCTGAACC
>CAZSTJ010000049.1:0-17166 GCA_964609805.1 uncultured Geobacter sp.
GTATCGGGCTGGGCGGGGGGAGCTGGTGAGCGGTTTACGATGGCCGAGGTAATGAGGATTGCTATGAAAATGACGGCGGGAAGGGCAAGCTTCTGAAGGGGAAATTTTCTGCCGTGAGACGTGCTCCCGTCGTTCACGCTCTTTTTCTGTTCACTCCGTTCGTTGCCGGCGGTGTAGAGTTTGTCATACAAACGGATCATGTCGTCCGGGTTGAGCCCGAGATATGAGGCGTAGATCCGTAAAAAACCTTTGAGGTAGGCAAGACTGGCAAACTGTCCGATCTGGTCTCCCTCGAGTGCGGCGAGGTAGTTCGCCCCGATCTTGGTCGCTTCTTCCGCTTCCTCAAGGGTCAAACCGTGATACTCACGGCACCGTTTCAGTATTGCGCCCGGCGAAGAGGCGGAAGGATCAACCGTGTTTGTTTCGACCTCGTGCACGCTCAGCCTCTGTTATTTCAAAAGATCAAGGTACTGCATGGATGATCTGCCGGGGTCGGAATCGGGAATCAGGCGGACGGCCTCCTTGAATTCGGTGCGGGCCGCATCAAGATTTTTGATCTTGAGATAGGCAAGTCCGAGGTAATAGTGGGCAGCGCCGTAATCACCGTAGATCTCCAGGGCCTTTTTGTAGACGGTGATAGCCTGGTCGGTCTTGTCCATGGCAAACCAGACCCGGCCAAGTGAGAGATAGGCCACCGGGTTGCGCGGATTGGCCGCGATGACAAGGCGCAGCTCCTCCTGTGCCTTGGCATAGTCACCGTTCCCCAGGTAGGCCAGGCCGAGATTGATGGTAGCATTTTCACTGTTCTCGTAGAAGATGTCATCCTTGACGATCTTGAACTGCTGTATGGCGTTTTCCCACCGCTTCAATTCCAGGTAGGCCACCCCCAGGTCGTTACGGGCCGTGGAATTATTGGGCCTGAGGGCAACGGCGCGCTGAAGCCGGATCTCGGCCAGGTCGGGTCTCCGTTTGCCGAGATATGCCATGCCAAGGTTGTAGAGCAGGTCCGGGTTGTCTGGATCAAGTTTCTCCGCTTCGGTGAGCTCAATCAGGGCAGAGGTGTAGTTGCGTTCCCCCAGGTAGGAAAGTCCCATCTGGTAGTGATACGCGGCAGGGTTGGACTTGCCGAACTGCGGCTGGGCATCCCGTCCGGTGGCGCAGCCCGCCAGCGCCAACAGGGCGGTGAGGATGAGAAACAGTTTCATACGTATGGTCCCTGATGGTCCCGATCGGGATAAAATCTGCACAGAATACAGGAAAAACTAGCAAACTGGTCCGACAATGTCAATAAAACAAAGGGTTAGAGCTGGGCAATGTCCCGAAAGGTGGTCAGTGACTTGAAACTCCGGTAGCGTGCCTCGATTTCATGGTAGTCCAGCCGTTTCATGCGGTCGAGGCTGAAATCCTCCACGTTGAACGAGGCCATGACCGAGCCGAAAACGATCGCCTGACGGATACCTTCCTCGGTGAGGTCTCCCGAGTTGGCAAGGTAGCCCATGAAGCCCCCGGCAAAGGTGTCGCCGGCGCCGGTGGGATCGAAGACCTCTTCCAGCGGATAGGCCGGGGCGGCAAAGACTGAGTCGGCGGTGAACATGAGCACGCCGTACTCACCCCGCTTGACGACCAGACGCTTGCACCCCAGGTCGATGATCTTCCGGGCGGCCTTCACCAGGTTGGCCTCGCCGGTAAACTGGCGGGCCTCACCTTCGTTGATGACGACGATATCGACTTTCTGGAGGACCTTCTTCAGGGCCTCGGGTTTGGAGGAGATCCAGAAGTTCATGGTGTCGCAGGCCACCAGTTTCGGGTTGCGGACCTGCTGGAGCACCTCCATCTGCAGATCAGGATCGATGTTGGCCAGGAACAGGTACTCGGCGTCACGGTAGGACTCGGGGAGGTCAGGCTTGAATTCCATGAGGACGTTCAACTGGGTATCAAGGGTCTGGGCCTCGTTCAGGTCGTAGCCGTACCGGCCGGTCCAGTGGAAGGTCTTGCCCGGGATGCGCTGCAGGCCGTCGGTATTGATGTCGCGGGATTGCAGGAAGCTGACGTGCTCGTCGGGGAAGTCCTCGCCGACGACGGCCACCAGGGAAACATCGGTGAAGAAGCTGGCCGAGGTGGAGAAGTAGGTGGCAGAACCTCCCAGCACGTTCTCTCCTTTGCCGAAAGGGGTTTCAACGGTATCAAACGCGACGGTTCCTACGACCACGATGCCCATAATCCTGTATCTCCTGTTGTGAGGGTTTGCACTGTTCTAACGGTCAAGCTGTCAAGATATATACAAATGCGGGGGGATTTGCAATCGAGAAGGTAGGGGGGAGACGCTTCGCCGGCCGGCCCCCGGAGATACGCAAACAGGGCCGCCGGATGCGCAGCCCTGTTTGCGGTTGGGTACGTCTTTCACTCTATCTATCAATGATCCGGTTCAATGGCTACCGGCTCGCATACGCTGGACTTGCTGTGGGCCTTTACGCCGCAACGGCCGCATACTACCTCAGGTTTGCGGGCCATTCTACCGAGAATCCGGGTGTCGGTTACGCTACATACCTTAAGTCCGGTTTTCATGGTCGCGACTCCTTTCATGGTCTCTCCGCTTGCTGCCATACCTACAGTATACTCTCCGCACCGGAGATGGGGTGCCACTTTTTCCCGGCTCGGCGGGTGTGTCACCGGTCAGGCGCCCGGTCGGGGGCAAAGCCCCGGCGCAAGGTGTTTTCGGTGATGACCCGGGGGATCATGAAGTGCAGCAGGTAGTCAGGTCCGCCGGCCTTGGTGCCCCCCCCTGACATGCCGGAGCCGCCGAAGGGCTGGCGCCCGACCATGGCACCGGTGATGCTGCGGTTGACATAGAGGTTGCCGACCCGCAACTCCCGTTCTGCCCTGGCGATACGCTCCGGCGAGCGGCTGAAGATACCTCCGGTCAGGGCATAACGGCCACTGTTGGCCCACTCCAGGGCCTGCTGGAAATCCCGGGCAGCCATGACCGCCAGGACAGGGCCGAAGATCTCCTCCTGCGCCAGGCGGTGATCAGGGTGGATGCCGCCGAAGATCGTCAGGGGGACCCACCAGCCGGACCGGTCCGGCACCGGACCCTGATAGAGGATTTGTCCTTCCTGTTTCCCCGTCTCAAGATAACGCCGGATCTTCTCCGCAGCGGCCTGATCCGCCACGGCGCCCATGGCATAGGCCGGGTCTTCGGCCGGCCCGATCCGCCAGGCGTGGGCGGCGCCGAGCAGACGTTCCACGAAGCGGCCATGGATCTCCGGCAGGGTGATGACCCGGGAGCAGGCGGAGCATTTCTGCCCCTGGAAGCCGAAGGCCGAGGCAAGCACCTGTGGCACCGCCTCGTCCAGATCGGCGTCATCGTCGATAATGATGGCGTTTTTACCTCCCATCTCACAGACCACCTTCTTGATCTCCCCCTGCCCCGGCCGAATGCGGGCCGCCAGTTCCATGATTCGTGATCCGGTCTCCAAGGAGCCGGTAAAGGCGATCAGGGAGATGTCCGGATGCTCCACCAGCAGGTCGCCGATCTCTCCCCCCCGACCCGGAAGGTAGTTGAAGACCCCGTCCGGCAGGCCGGCATCGCGGAACAGTTCCACCAGGCCATGGCCAACCACGCCGGTCAGCCCCGACGGCTTGTACACCACCGGATTTCCCGCCACAATTGCAGCGGCGCACATCCCGGCGCTGATGGCCAGCGGAAAGTTCCAGGGGGCAATGACGGCGGCGACCCCACGCGGCTGATAGACCATGGTATTGATTTCGCCGGCGATCCGCCCCAACCGGCGCGGCTGCCCCAGTCTGACCATCTCGTCGGCGTAGTATTCGAAGAAGTCGATGGCCTCTGCCACATCGGCGTGGGCCTGGTCCCACTGCTTGCCGATCTCCAGGACCTGCCAGGCGGCCAGTTCGAAGATCCTGCGCCGGGCGGCTGCGGCGGCCTTGCGCAGGATATCGGCCCGGGCTTCGGGCGGGGTCGCACGCCAGGCGGGAAATGCGGTCCGGGCAGCTGCGATGGCGAACTCCACCTCGGTGGGGCCTGCCTGGCAGACCTGCCCGACGATCTCGTTCGGGTCGGCCGGATTGGAGCTGGGGAGGAGCGTGGCGGTGACGATGTCCCGCCCCCCGATGAACAGGGGACAGGTCCGGCCAAGGCGTGAGCGGACCTCATGGATCGCAGCCGGGAAAGCATCCCGCTGCTCACGGCGGGCAAAGTCCGCCGACGGTTCGTTGCGAAACGGTTCTGTTTCCCGTGGCGGCGGCTGACCTTCCCCGGGGCGTCGAACCCTGTCTGCCGGGTCAGCCAGCAGCCCCGCAATATCGACGTCGGCGTCGAAGCTCAGGCGGAGGAAGGATTGGTTGGCGCTGTTCTCCAGCAGCCGCCGCACCAGGTATCCCATCCCCGGCACCAACGGCCCGTAGGGGCAGTAGAGCCGTACCCGTCCGGTTTCGTGCAGTATGGCGCGCCGAACCGGTTCGGCCATGCCGTAGAGCATCTGGAACTCATAGCGGGACTCCGGCACCTCCAGGGCACGGGCCGTTTCGATCACGGCGGCGATGGAACGGATATTGTGGGAGGCGCAGGCGAAGTGGCAGAGGTGATGATTGCGGAGGATCGTGCCCGCCAGTCTCTCAAAGGCGGCGTCCGTATCCGCCTTGTCGACCCGGACCGGAGGGGGCCAGCCGTTCTGGGCGGCCCGGACCGTTTCATAATCCCAGTAGGCACCCTTCACCAGCCGGATAGAGATGGTGGTCTCATTCAGTTCTGCCCAGGACAGGAGGTCGGCCAGATCGCGGTCCGTGTCGGTCAGGTAGGCCTGCAGTACGATACCGAGGTGCGGGTAGTCGCGGTATTCCGCTTTCAGCCGGCGGTACACCTCCAGCGCAATGTCCTTGAAGCGGTAGGACTCCATATCGATACAGAGGAAACCGTCCGCGGCGACAGTCGCGGCACAGAGGGGGCGCAGGCGGGTCAGGATGCCGCTAACCGATCCCTCGAAATCCATGGGATTGGCCAGGGGGAAGAGGGCCGTCGGTTTCACCGCCACGTTGATTCGCGGGGTATCACCCCAGTCACGGCGCGGATCGCCGGTATTTCCCGCCAGAGCCGGCCACCTTTCCTGAACCTGCCGCATGGCATCGAGAAGCTCTCCATAGGTAGCGGTGTATGCATCGGCCTCCGCATCGGAGAGGGTCGCCTCACCCAGCACATCCACTACGGCGGCAAAGCCCGCACGGCGCAGCTCCATCAGCCGCCGCACCGCCTCGACCGTGGTCTCGCCGATGATGAACTGCCGGGCCATCTCGTGGATATTGGCGGAGACCGCCCTGGCCAGCACCGTATCGCCAAGGGGGCCGAGCCGGGTCGCCAGGGCGGCGCCTTTGGCCAGGACCGATGGTAGATCATCCAGGTCGCCAAAATACTGGTGGAAATGGTCGCTGACCTGGCGGGCTGTTTTAAGGGAGGGGAAGACGTCGACAAAGCGGAACAGACGGACCTTGAACTCCTCGTTGGCCATGGCCCGGGCCATGATGGTGCCGGTCCAGGTGGCTGCGGAGAAGAGGGAGGGACGTTCCCCGGCAATGGCGGCGAACAGGGCGCGGCCCCGCTCCTTGATGCGCGTCTCCAGGTCAGTTGCAGGCATGGCCGGCTCCTTTCAGATGATCCGCTTGCCAAACAGCGACGCCGCCAGTTGAACCGCCAGGAGGGCGGTGCGGTTGCCCCGGTCGAGGACCGGATTGATCTCGGCGATGTCCAGTGATCGACAGCGCCGGGAGTCGGCCAGGATCTCCATCATCAGCTGGGTCTCCCGGCAGGTCATCCCCCCCGGGACCGCGGTGCCGACGCCGGGGGCCGTCAGTGGGTCCAGGGCGTCCATGTCCAGGCTGACGTGCAGCCGCGGGAGATGTTCAAGCTGTTCCAGCGCCTCGCGGGTCACGGCGCCGATCCCCCGTTCGTCGATGTCGCGCATGGTGTAAATCGTGATGCCGCTCTCCCGCAGCCGGCTCCGTTCCCCCGGGTCCAGTTCGCGGATGCCGATCATGACGACATCCTCCGCGGCAAGTTTCGGGCCGGGCCGACCGGTGTTCACCAGTTCGGGGTAACCGTCCCCCAGCAGCACCGCCAGGGTCATGCCGTGGATGTTGCCGCTCAGGGTGGTGCGGGGGGTGTTGAAGTCGCCGTGGGCGTCGATCCAGATCAGCCCTGCAGCTTCTTCATGGGTGACGCCGCCGATGGATCCGATGGCCAGGGTGTGGTCGCCGCCGATGAATACCGGCATCTCCCCCCGGTGCACGGCCAGGCGCCCCGCCTCATAGACCGCCCCGCAGACGCTGCCGATGGAGGGGAGGTAGTGCAGCACCGCCTCGTGGGCCACGGTCTCGCGAATCGGCACGGTAATATTGCCGCTGTCCTGGACGATGTAGCCGAGCTGTTCCAGCTCCCGGGTGAGCCCGGCGTAGCGAACCGCAGCCGGCCCCATGTCCACGCCCCGTTTACTCTGTCCCAGGTCGATCGGTGCCCCGATCAGGCGAATGGTTTCATTCATGATCAACACCTCCCTGTCAGCCGGTGTCCGACGTCAGGGACCGACGGAGGTTGACGAGAAAATCCTGGACGTTGGTGATGATGGAGACCGCCTGGAGTGAGCCGCGGTTGTTCAGCTTGACGGTCCCGAATTCATTCATATCCACGCTGTAGAAAAAGACCGGCCGCACGGTGCCGTCTGCGGCAACCCGGTATCCCGGGAGCATGTTGCCGAAGGCGATGGTGTGCAGCTGGGTCGCCAGCCCGATGACGGTCGTTGCCCGCCGGGCATGGACCCGCATGGCGTCCTGGGCCCGGCAGGTATCGGTGATGACCCCGGGAAGCGGCCCGTCATCGCGGATGGAACCGGCGAGCAGATACGGGATGCCGTGGCGTTCGCAGGCGGCGATGATGCCTTCCTTGATGCCCATGGTCCGGATCATCCGGGTGATGGAACCGTGACTGCGGACCCTGTTGATGGTGTCCAGGTGGTTGTGATGCCCCCCCGGCCGCAGGGCCTGGGTGTAGATGTCCTGACCGAGGCCGGTGCGGAAGAGGGCCGCCTCCAGGTCATGCACCGCCAGGGCGTTGCCGGCCATGATCCCCTGACAGTAACCGCCGTCGATGAGGCGTGCCATGGCCTCCCGGCTGTCCCGGTCAAAGGCGACCGCCGGGCCGAGCACCCAGATGATGGAGCCGTGCTCCCGGTCATGGCGGAGGATTTCGTAGAGGTGATCGTAGGAACGGGAGAAGGGGGTCTCTCGGCTGCCGGTCCCCCGGAAACCGAATTTGTCCCCCTCTGCCCCGTCACGGCCGAAGCCGTCCGCATGGACGTACACCCCCTCCTCGCCATCGTCGCTCCGTCCCAGCACGACGGGGTCCCCCGCTCGCACCCGTCTCGGCTCGATAACCTCCAGGTGGTGACCCGTAAGGACCATGGCCCCGTCCATGCGCCCCTCCCGGGCCAGCAGCCATTCGCCGTTGCCGAGGTGGATGTATTCGGGGAGGTTCGAGGTGGCATGGAAGCCGTCGGGGAGTACGCCGTCAGCCGGTGCCGGGGCGGTGCGGACCGCCGGTGATGCGGCCAGGTCGGGCCGGTTGAAGTCGGGCGGGGTATAGGGGGGAAGAACGCTCATGGCATCCTCCGTTGGAACAGGTTATTTCTTCGCTTTCATAGTACCATCGGGAGTTGCAAAGCTCAATGCTGTGGCGGGGTCGAAACGGGTCAAGCGAAGGGAAAAACAAAAGGCCCCGCTCGGTGAGCCGGAAGGCTGCCGAGCGAGGCCTGAAGAAGGTGATGATTGGGACTGGTTACAGGTATTTGCCGACGATCGGCTCCAGCTTCTGCCGGGTTTCGGCCGGGATGACCGACCGGTCGGTGATAATGGCGTACTGCATGGCGCTGCCGCAGGCGCAGCCGCGCTCGCCGGTCAGGCCTGCCACGGCGTGGCGGATGATGTTCTTGGCCATGGCCACGTTCTGGTGGATGATCTGGATGATGGCCTCCACGGTGACGTCATCATGGTGCTCATGCCAGCAGTCGTAGTCGGTGGAGAGGGCGATGATGCCGTAGCAGATCTCCGCCTCTCTGGCCAGTTTCGCCTCGGTCAGGTTGGTCATGCCGATAACCGATGCCCCCATCCCCAGGTAGGAGAAGGATTCGGCACGGGTTGAGAAGGCCGGCCCCTCCATGCAGACATAGGTGCCTCCCTTGTGGACCGTGGCCCCCGCCGTGCCGGCAGCCTGGTACAGCAGATCCGACAGTTCGTGGCAGACCGGGTCGGCAAAGCCGGCGTGGGCAACGATCCCGTCGCCGAAGAAGGTGTCCTTGCGGACCCCTTTGGTGCGGTCAAAGAACTGATCGGGGATGACGATGTGACCCGGGGCGATGGCCTCCTTCAGGCTGCCGACCGCTGAAACGGAGATGATCCGTTGGACGCCGAGCTTCTTCATGCCGTAGATGTTGGCGCGGTAGTTGACCTCCGAAGGGAGCAAGCGGTGGCCGCGGCCGTGGCGGGGGAGAAATACCATGCGCACGCCGTTCAGAACGCCGGTCACGTATTCGTCCGAGGGGGCGCCGAAGGGGGTGTCCACGGTGATCCGCTCGATCTGCTCAAGTCCTTCCATTTCATACAGCCCGCTTCCGCCGATGACGCCGATACTGGTCTGCTCTTGCATGCCGTCTCTATCCTTTCCTGTTGGAGAGATTGGTCCGTAAAACGGCGCTACTCTACGGGGTTTGGCGATAAACTTCAATGTTTTTCCCCGTTCGGAGGGCATTGGCCGGCCGCCTATCAGGCCGGTCGCCGGTCGGAAAAATGCCTGAAAGCCGAAGAGTTATGCCCGCTATCTTTGCTTGACAAAACAGGCACATGCCTATAAATTTATCAGTTCATGCGCAGGCATAGATACGATCACGCATCGATTCATCAGATGATCCATACAACAGAGAGGAGTTTCACCATGGCAGAAAAGTTTATCTTTACCTCCGAGTCCGTCTCCGAAGGGCATCCCGACAAGGTAGCGGACCAGGTTTCCGATTCCATCCTCGACGCCATCCTGGCCCAGGATCCCAAGGCCCGCGTGGCTTGCGAAACCCTGGTGACCACCGGCATGGCGGTCATTGCCGGCGAGATCACCACCAACGCTGTTATCAACTACTCCGAGATCGCCCGTCAGACCATCCGCGAGATCGGCTACACCGACTCCGAGATGGGCTTCGATGCCGACACCTGCGCCGTGCTGGTTTCCGTCGACCGTCAGTCCCCGGATATCTCCCAGGGCGTTTCCGAGGGTGAAGGGCTGCACAAGGAGCAGGGCGCCGGCGACCAGGGACTCATGTTCGGCTATGCCTGCAACGAAACCCCGGAACTGATGCCGATGCCGATCCAGCTGGCCCACCAGCTGGTCAAGAAGCTGGCCGATGTTCGCAAGTCCGGTGAACTGAACTTCCTCCGTCCCGACTCCAAGTCCCAGGTCTCCGTCGAGTACGTGGGCGGCAAGCCGGTCCGCATCGATACGGTGGTCATCTCCACCCAGCACACCCCGGAGGTGACCCACGCCGAGATCGAAAAGCAGGTTATCGAGAAGGTGGTCAAGGCGGTCATCCCGGCCAATCTGCTGGATGCCAACACCCGTTACTTCATCAACCCCACCGGCCGTTTCGTTGTCGGCGGTCCCATGGGTGACTGCGGTCTGACCGGCCGCAAGATCATCGTCGATACCTACGGCGGCATGGGTCGCCACGGCGGCGGCGCATTCTCCGGCAAAGACCCCTCCAAGGTTGACCGTTCGGCCGCCTACATGGGTCGCTATGTAGCCAAGAACCTGGTGGCCTCCGGCCTCTGCGAGCGCTGCGAGGTGCAGGTGGCCTACGCCATCGGCGTGGCCCAGCCGGTTTCCATCCACGTTGACGCCTTCGGCACCGGCAAGGTCTCGGAGGACCGTCTGGCCGAGCTGGTGCGCGAGGTGTTCGACATGCGCCCGGCCGCCATCATCGAGCAGCTCGACCTGCTCCGCCCGATCTACAAGAAGACCGCCGCCTACGGTCACTTCGGCCGCGAGCTGCCGGAATTCTCCTGGGAGAAAACGGACAAGGCTGCCATCCTGAAGCAGAAGGCCGGTATTTAAAATCAAGCTGCTTGCCACAGAGACACAGAGACTCAGAGAAAAGCCGAGCATTAGCTGTCTTACTCTGTGTCTCCGTGACTCCGTGGCAATACTCAAAAGGGGTTATTAACTAATGTCCAATACACACAAAATAGCAGTCCTGCCGGGTGACGGCATCGGGCCGGAGGTCATGGCCGAGGCGCTGCGCGTGCTTGATGCCGTTGAAGCGAAATACAGTGTGAAGTTCGAGCGTACCCACGCCAATGTGGGGGGCGCCGGCATAGACAACGAGGGGAAGGCCCTTCCCCAGACCACGGTGGATATCTGCAAGGCCAGCGATGCCATCCTCTTCGGCTCGGTGGGCGGCCCCAAGTGGGAAAGCCTGCCGCCGGACGAGCAGCCGGAGCGCGGCGCCCTGCTGCCGTTGCGCAAGATCTTCGGCCTCTATGCCAACCTCCGTCCTGCCATCATCTTCCCGTCCCTCACCGGCGCCTCCTCTCTCAAGGAAGAAGTCATTGCCGGCGGGTTCAACGTACTGGTGATTCGCGAACTGACCGGCGGCATCTACTTCTCCCAGCCCAAGGGGATCGACGGTGTCGGTCGCGAGCGGGTCGGGGTCGATACCATGCGCTATAGCGTCCCCGAGATCGAGCGTATTACCCACGTGGCCTTCCAGGCCGCCCGCAAACGGGGCAAGAAGGTCTGCTCCATCGACAAGGCCAATGTCCTCTCCACCTCGGTCCTCTGGCGCGAGGTGGTCATCGGCATCGCCAAGGAGTACCCGGATGTGGAGCTGACCCACATGTACGTGGACAATGCCGCCATGCAGCTGGTCAAGTGGCCCAAGCAGTTCGATGTCATCCTCTGCGAAAACATGTTCGGCGACATCCTCTCCGATGAGGCCGCCATGCTTACCGGCTCCCTGGGGATGCTTCCATCCGCGTCGCTGGCCGAGGGGACCTTCGGCATGTACGAGCCCTCCGGCGGTTCGGCACCGGATATCGCCGGTCAGGGGATTGCCAACCCGATCGCCCAGATCCTCTCCATGGGGATGATGCTGAAGTTCTCCTTCGGCATGACCGATGCGGCCGATGCCATCGACAACGCCGTGGCCAAGGTGCTCGACCAGGGTTACCGTACCCGCGACATCTACCAGAACAAAGACGGCGAAAAACTCGTCAACACCAAGGAAATGGGCGACGCCATAATAGCCGCTCTGTAATATCAATTAAGAGAAAAGGATCCAGGACTATGAAAGTCGGAATCGTCGGTTGGCGCGGTATGGTTGGTTCGGTTCTCCTCCAGCGGATGGTGGAGGAGAATGATTTTGCCGGCATCGAGCCGGTGTTCTTCTCAACATCGCAGGCCGGTCAGCAGGCCCCTATGAACGCCGGCACCCTGAAAAGTGCCGACGATATCGCCGAGCTGAAGAAGCTTGATATCATCATCACCTGCCAGGGCGGCGACTACACCAAGGCGGTTCACCCGGAACTGCGCAAACAGGGATGGAACGGCTACTGGATCGATGCCGCCAGCACCCTGCGCATGGAAGACAACGCCGTCATCATCCTCGACCCCATCAACCGTGATGTCATTGACCGGGCCCTGGCCAACGGCCAGAAGGACTTCATCGGCGGCAACTGCACCGTCAGCCTGATGCTGATGGGCCTGGGCGGTCTGTTCAAGGCCGGGCTGGTGGAGTGGATGACCTCCATGACCTACCAGGCCGCCTCCGGTGCCGGCGCCCCCAATATGCGGGAACTCCTCTCCCAGATGGGCGTGCTGAACAGGACCGTGGCGGAAGAGTTGAAGACCCTCGGTTCCGCCATCCTGGAGATCGACCAGAAGGTTACGGCAGCCCTGCGTGACGGCTCCATGCCGACCAAGGAGTTCGGCTTCCCGCTGGCTGGCAACGTACTTCCCTGGATCGACCGCGAGGTGGAGGACGGTCAGAGCCGCGAGGAGTGGAAAGGGTATGCCGAGACCAACAAGATCCTCGGCTACGCATCCCCGATCCCGGTGGACGGTATCTGCGTTCGCGTCGGTGCCATGCGCTGCCACAGCCAGGCCCTGACCATCAAGCTCAACAAGGACCTGCCGCTGGCGGATATCGAAGAGCTGATCAAGAACGACAACCAGTGGGTCAAGCTGATCCCCAACACCAAGGCCGAGACCCTGGCCGGCCTGACCCCGGCGGCAGTATCCGGTACCCTCACCGTGCCGGTAGGGCGTGTCCGCAAGATGAAGATGGGACCGCAGTACATCCAGGCCTTTACCTGCGGTGACCAGCTGCTGTGGGGTGCCGCCGAGCCGCTGCGGAGGATGATGCGGATCCTGACGGACAAGTAATCTTCAGTTCCACACAAAGAGCACAAAAAGAAAGAGGCCTCTTGCAGAAGGGGCCTCTTTTTGTTTAACCGTCAGCATGACCGTACTGTCAGCTTGATTTTACAGAGATTGCGTACTTGAGGTAGCGCCCTTCCGGGAAGGTGACCGGGTAAGGGAAATCGACCGGTTGCCCGACGAGGGATATGACCTGCAGCCCGCTCCCTGCCTGCAGGGCGCCACGGCGCAGCTCCTTGAGGTAGTCGGCAAGATCCACCTTCTGATGGTTGGAGGAGGCGATCAATAACCCGCCGTCCGCCAGCAGGGGCAGTGCAGCGGCCACCAGATCGGAGGTCCCCCCCCGGGTGGTGAAGCGGCTCTTTGCCGTGGTGGAGAACGAAGGCGGGTCCATCAGGATGATGTCAAAGCGCTGCTTTTTGTCTGCAAACTCCCCCAGGACCTTCAGACAATCCCCCACGATAAAATCATGCCGATCCGGATTGATACCGTTGGTGGCAAAGTTGTCCCGGGCCCAGGCGGTATAGCCGGGCGAGGCATCCACGCTGACCACCCGGCTGGCGCCGGACGCTGCCGCGGCAACGGAAAAGGCGCCGGTGTAGGCGAACAGATTCAGCACCCGCTTCCCTATGACCCGTGTCATCAGGTCGCGGCGGTTCTGGCGTTGGTCCAGGAATAGTCCGGTGTTGAGGCCCGTTTCCAGACTGACCAGAAAGGTAAGTCCGTTTTCCAGGACCCTGAGACGGTCAGGGGCTGCCGTACCGGCGAGCAGTTTTCCGTAACGCTTGGTGTCGCTGGTAGCCTCCAGTTCCCGGGTCTGCTGTGGGCGGCTTTTCTCATAGATGCCGGCGGGGTTCAGCAACCCGTGCAGCGCACCGACCACCAGCGGCAGATGCGGCCGCCAGCCGCCGCAGTACAGCTGCAGCATCAGGTGGTCGCCGTACCGGTCGACGGTCAATCCGGGCAGTCCATCACCTTCGCCGTTAACGAGCCGGTAGGCGGTCGTGACGTCGCCAAGGGTCGCGTGATTGTGCCGGAGCGCAATGGCTTTTTTCAGCTGCCGGGTGAGCCACTCCTTGTTCAGGCTGACGGATGAGCGTGACAGGACGCGGGCAACGATGCGGTCGCGGGGATCGAGCAGCGCCGTGGCGAGGAAGGTCCCCTTTGCATCGGTCAGTTGTACAAGGTCACCGGCCTGCCCCTGGGGCCACCGTTTCGTATAACTGTCGGCGATGATCCAGGGGTGGCCCAGCTCCACCATCCTGACGGATTCGGGTCCGATTATGCGCCGGTCGGCATGTCCCATGAAACGGCTCCTCTGGTGATAATGTGGCAGATGATGAGACTGTTGTGTCCCGGGAACGGTGACGGGTGGAGAGGTTTACTCAATCGTTGATCGTCTCGGCGGCGCGTGTCGCGATCCCTTCGGCGTCCAGCAGGATTGCCCTTCCTTCGGGAAGGATCAGTTCCCCGGCGGCAAAGGGGTGGTCGCCGACAGCATCCAGCAGGTCGGCCTGCCCAAGCGGTGTGATCCTGACGATAGATTCCACCATGAATGCCAGGGAGGCGATTCCGGGGGTGAGTACGATCACCTTCCCTGTTGCGCTACCCGCCCCACGGCCGAGAAAATGGGCCAGGTCCATGACCGCCACTATTGAACCATGATAATTCATGGCGCCGTGGTAATAACCCGGTGCCAGCGGTATGGGCCAGGTAACGGCCCGGTCGATCACTTCGGCTACCTGGGGGAGAGCAACGGCATAGCGGGCTCCGGAGAGGGTGAAGATGAGGAAGCTCTGTGCACCATCGTTCATTGGAGGAACTTTTCTCCCGAGGCGGTCTGGAACCGCTCGACAATAGCCAGCAGCTCTTCGGCCAGCTGTGTCAGCTCCTTGGTGGCCAGGGCCATGTCCTGCATGGCGGCAAGCTGCTCTTCGGTGGCTGCGGATACCTGTTCGGTGGAGGCGGCATTGTCGTCGGCGACCCGGGCGATCTCGTCCACGGCATGGACCATCTTCTCCGAACCTTCAAGCTGTTTATGGGAAAGGTCGGCGATGCTGGTCGCCTTGCGCTCTGTTTCCAGCACGGTCTTCAGGATTTCCTGGAAGGTGCCGGCGGTGACGTCGATGTTCTTTTTCCCCTCCTTGATAGAACGGGTACTCTCCACGATAACGTCATGCACCTGGCGGCTTTCATCCCGCAGGTCCGAGATCATCTCGTTGATGTCTGCCGCGGACTGGGCGGAACCATCGGCCAGCTTGCGCACCTCCTCGGCCACAACGGCAAACCCCTTGCCGTATTCGCCGGCCCGGGCCGCTTCGATGGAGGCGTTCAGGGCCAGCAGGTTCGTCTGGCGCGCCACATCACCGATAAAGTCAGCGATCTTGCCCACCTTCTGAAGTTTGCTATTGAACACGGCGAACTGGCTGGCAACCTGTTCCTGCTGGTCGAAGAAATCCTTCATCCTTTCAAGCGAGTCTTTAACCAGTCCGCTCCCCTGCTGGGCGGTCAGGCTTGTGTCGTGGGCCGCCTTGGCCGCTTCACGGGCACGGGTGGCGACCAGATCGATGGAAATTGCCATCTCGCGGATGGTGTTCGAACTCTTCTCTGCCATCTCGGCCTGGGATTCGGCCCCGCGAGAAATGGATTCGATGGCCTGGGCCACCTCTTCGGTGGAGGCATTGATCTCCAGTGCATTGGAATTGATTTCCCGGGCCGACTCCGAAAGCTGTCCGGAGGTCCTCTTGATGTGACCGACCAGCTCCCGCAGATTCTGGACCATCAGGTTGATCAGGGCAGCAAGCTCATGGGTCTCGTCGGGAAACACTGATTTCGGGATATCGATATGCCGGGTCAGGTCCCCACGGCTGATGGATTCCGCCGAATCGGCCAGCCTGCCGATGTTGGAGGTGAAGCTTTTTGAAAAGAGTCCTCCCAGAATCATGCCGCACGCCAGAGCCAGCGCAATGCCCAGGCTGCTGGACAGATCACTGGAATAACCGAGCAGCGAAACGAGGCTCGGACTGAACGCGACCGCGGCCACGACCACAACAAACCCCAGAATAAATTTATACCCTATGGGAATCCGCATACACCCCTCCCGATTGATTCCTGCTGTTAACGCACGTACGCTGTTTTACGGTAAATTCTCTCCTGCGGACAGACGGTCTCGAATCTCCGGCGGACGTCGCCGGGCAGCGTTTCCGATTTGCCCAGCACGAGTATACCACCTGTCGGCAGGATATCAGCTATGCCATGCAGTATTTTCTCCTGGTCCTGGCGGGTAAAATATATCAGCGTGTTGCGGCATAATACCAGGTCACTGGGCATATATCCGGCAGTGGCAGTAATGTCTCCGCGCACGAGCTCCACCATCTGGCGTGCCTCCGGTACGAGGCGGAAGAGGCGGCCCACCTGCCGGAAGTAGCGGGAGAGGAGCTCGTCCGAGACTTCTTTCAGTCGGTCCTCGCCGAATTCCGCGACCCCGGCGGCGCGGATCGTCTCTTCATCGATATCGGTACCTTGGATGATCGTCGGTACCTCCCGCAGCTCCCTGCTGAAATATTCACGCAGCAGGATAGCGATACTGTACGGTTCTTCGCCGGTTGAGCAGCCGAGACACCAGATTCGTAACCGTTTCCGACCTTCGGCTTTGCAACGGAGGTACAGCTCCGGGAGAATTTCCTGACGAAGTTTTTCAAAGGTCGAGGGATTGCGGAAGAACTGGCTGACATGTATGGTAAGCGCCTTCTGGAGCTGGTCAAGTTCAAGCGGACTTTGCCGCAACAGGTTGCAGTAATCGGCGGCGGTGCGGCAGCGGGTACTGCGCATGCGGATGGCAACGCGGCGCTTCATGCACTTGTCTTTATAGGCGGAGATCCTGAAGGGTCGCCACATGCTCAGGATCGTACCGATCTCGGCCAGTTCGTCATCGCTGATTTCTGCGAAAGCCGACAGTGTCCTGTCTGATTCCGGTGTCATCACAGGCGTGATCCTTTGACCAGAACATTGGTCATTAAATAGGCGTCGCATGTACGGCATAATCGTGCGACGGTAGGTATGTCTACCACGAAGAAGCGGACCGGTGCAATACGAAGGATGCTTTAATCGTCATCCCGGCGGCATCATGGCAGGGTGCTTGCATTTATAATCTGTTGCACATCACTGGAGAACCACAACATTAAGAGTATACAAGCACGGTTGTAACGGAACCGGTATGGAACATACTGCAAAATTTGCGGTGATTGATCAAAATCTGTCACAACGGCTGCATCGCGCCCTGACAGCCTCTGCAGACGAACTCTTTTCCCTTCTGCAAGTGGCATCGGCTGACGTACTCCTGGCAGCTCTGCGCAACCCGGCACTGGATGAGCACCATCTGCTGGCTCTTCTCAAGCAGCGCGGGCTGGGGCAGGAGGTCTTCGCTGCGGTCTATGCCAACAAGAGTCTGATTGAAGGTGGCCGGGTCCGGTTCGCCCTGGTGGTCAACCCGGACACACCGGCCCACATTGTCTCTGTTATCCTGCCGCAGCTTACGATATTCGAGTTGCTGAAGGTTTGTTTGATCCCCGGCACCTCGGCCGACCAGCGTCTTGCGGCAGAGCGGGCAATCATCCAGCGGATTCCCACCCAGCCCCTCGGCAACAAGATCACCCTGGCCCGGCGGGGGACGGCGGCAATCGTCG
>CAZSTJ010000050.1:0-16820 GCA_964609805.1 uncultured Geobacter sp.
ATCATAGACGCAGGCATCAAAATGATGCATTATTTCTCATTTTGAATCCAGCGCATCGGCGAGGCTTCCGTGCCCCACTCCCGCACCGCCCTGATATTTTCGCCGCTGTTCGGCAGCTACAGTTACGGTGACGACCATCCGTATAAGCTGCAGCGCTACCATCTGGCGCGGGACCTCTTTGATGCGTATGGACTGCTGGATCTGCCCGGCATGGAGATCCGCGACTGCCGGCCGATCGCAGACGACCTGGTACTGACCTTCCACGACCCGGCCTATATTGCCCGTCTCAAGGAATTCAGCGCCTCCAGCGAGCCCCGGGCCGATTTTCGCTTCGGCCTGGGAGATGCCGACTGTCCGGTGTTCCCCGGGCTCTACGACTGTGCCGCCCTCGGGGCGGGGGCCACCTTCGAAGCCGCCCGTCTCGTGGAGGAGGAGGGGGTCGGCATCGCCTTCAACCTGGCGGGAGGCTGGCACCATGCCCACCGGGCACGGGCCTCGGGATTCTCCTATCTCAACGACGCCGTGCTGGCCATCAACTGGTTGGTGGCGCGGGGGCGCAGGGTAGCCTACCTGGATATCGACGCCCATCACGGTGATGGAGTGCAGGAGGCCTTTTACGACAGTGACCGGGTGCTGACGATCTCCCTCCATGAAAGCGGGGTCTACTTCTTTCCCGGCACCGGCTTCGAAAACGAGACCGGCACCGGGGCCGGTGAAGGCTATTCGGTCAATGTACCGCTCCTGGCCCACACCGATGACGCCCTGTACATGAAGGCCTTTGACGAGGTGGCCTATCCATTGATTGCCGCCTTTGACCCTGATATTATCGTGACCCAGATCGGCGCCGACACCTTCCGCACCGACCCCCTGACCCGACTGGAGATCACCACCCACAGCTACAGCTACATCATGCGCAAGCTCAAGGCACTGAAACTGCCATGGGTGGCGCTGGGGGGGGGCGGTTACGACCTGCTCAACACCTCCCGTGCCTGGGCCATCGCCTGGGCTGAGATGAACGACATTCGGCTGGCCCCGCGCCTGCCGAAGCAATTCATGGAGAAGATCATCCCCCTGGGATACCCGCACCGCACCCTTCTGGATGCCATGCACTGGTCGGCGGATGGGGAGCGGGACCTGGCCCTGCATGCGGTGGAAAAAAGTATCGCCGCCATCAGGCGTACGGTATTTCCGCGCATCGTCGGCAGGTACCGGGCCGGCAAAGAGTAAGCAGACGTCAGAAACTACGAACAAGGAGTTGCAATGGGCATACATACCAAGCCCTCGTGGATCGAGGGGATTAAATATTTCACACCGCCAACGGATTTCGTCCTGGTCGGCCGGGACGGTATGGTCAACATCCCCTGGAGAGGCAAACCGCCGATCCCGATGATCGACAAAGATTTCGACTCCCTTGCCGCCGATGCGCTCCCTGACTACGACATGGTCGGTAACGGCATCTATCAGGCATTACGACAGAAGCCCGACTGCACCTTTGCCATAGAGTACGCAGCGATCTTGAAAGAGGCGTACCCCCACATTATCTCCGAACTGGGGGGGCAGATCATCATGCTGGACGCGAAGGAGGTCGATACCCCGTACCTCGATCGCAAGGTCAATTTCCTCAAGATCATGGCCCTCCTCGACCCTTCAAGCGCCGGCCTGCACCTTGAAATCGCCCGCACTCTCACTGACAAGGGATCGCGACTGTCATCGCTGCATCAGGCGGTCGACAGCTGGTATGGCGCGGAAAAGGCCTTCCGCAAGAGCCTTGAACTGGACCCGACCGACCACCATGCCTCCTATCAGTACGGGGAGACCCTCTACGTGCTGGGACGCTATGAGCAGGCGGCTCAGGTATGGCAGGAGGCGGCCCCCGCACTTTCACTGGAGGACCGGCGCAAGGTAGAGGCACGCATCGCCGCCATACTGGCACACAAACGCCCGCTCGTTCCGCCGGTTGACTACCTGACCGCCATCTCGGTTGCCGTAGAGGCCCACCACAACGGAAAAAATGACGAGGCGGCAGCCATCATTGAAGATGTCCTGTCCGACCCGGTGTTCGCCGAGCAGTTTCCCATGAACGAGATCTATTACCTGCTAGGTACCTGTTATCAGGAGATGGGTATGGCACACGAGGCGGCAGAAGCATTCAAGAGGAGTTGACCATGTTCGGATTCAGCACGGCAGATTGGATTTTCATCGGTTTCATCATCGTCGTCATCTACGTCTGCGTGGTTGTCAGCGCTTACGTACAGCGCAAGAAGGGCGGAGAGCCGTGATGATTGACGAGGAAGAGCACGACCATGAGGGTGAGGGGCGCAGGCCGCTCCCCCTGGTGCTGCTCGGCGGACTTTACCTGTTTTTTTTCCTGCTGACCATGTCCACCTTCGGCCACCCGTTCCCGTTCATGGGGGCGGTCTTCACCGGGAGGGGCGCCGAAGTGCTGGTATTTGTCGACAGCATGATCTGCCTGTACCTGTTCCTGGGGATCATGAAACACCAGCGGCTGACCTGGTATCTCCTTCTGGCATACAACGGTTTTGAAATCGCCAATACACTGACCAACCTGGCCTTGATCAATCCCGCCGAGATAGAAAAGCTGGCCGGTAAACCGGTCGATTCCCACGCATTGCTGGTAAACAACGTATCCGTCGCCGTGGCGGTATTCCTGCTGACACTCTTCATCTACCGGCACCGTGGATTGTTCACCAACCGGTCGAACTATCTCTTTTGAAATAACACGGCACAATTAGTGCAAATATGAAAAACTGTTCAGGTAACGAGGTATGATCATGCACCGTGCAGCAGTACTGATCACCATAACCCTTCTCCTTGCCGGCTGTGTCAGCCCGAAACAATCGCGGCCGCTCCTGCCGGTTGCCGAGTACGAGAAGATGATCGTAGGGCGTCTTGATGCCGAGTACGTCGGCACCGACAACTGTGTGGCCAAGTGCCATCGCCACGACAAGATCACCGACTACTTCAAACACAGCATCCACGGCGAACAGATCAGGGCAGAGACCGGTCTGCCGCTGGTCAACTGCGAGTCCTGCCATGGGCCGGGGAGCCTGGCTGTTGCCAACATCGAGGAGTCGAAACGGCTCCACGGCGAGGCGGGCAACAAATGCGACACCAGCAAGATGCTCGACATCCGGCAGTTGCCCCCCCAGGCCCAGTCCCTGATCTGCCTTAAGTGTCATACCGCCGCCTCTACCCCTACCCTTTCACAATGGCATACCAGCATCCATGCCCTCAACGACCTGAGCTGTTTCGACTGCCACAAGCTTCACCAGGGGCCCCAGCAGAAGGTCAGCCGGGACAAGATGGCCGAGCTCTGTTACGGCTGCCATCCGGATGTGCGGGCCCAGTTCAGCCTCTTTGCCCACCACCCGATCAGGGAAAAGAAGATGAGCTGCTTCGACTGCCACGATCCCCACGGATCGCCACAGCCGAAGATGCTCAAGGGGGTAACCCAACGCGACCTCTGCACCCGCTGCCACATGGAAAAAAACGGCCCCTTCGCCTATGAGCACGGCGATGTCACCGAAAACTGCAGCAACTGCCACACACCCCACGGCTCGGTAAACCGTAAACTGCTCGCCGCGGCCATGCCGTTCCTCTGTCTCCAGTGCCATGCCCCCAGTCACCGCAGCACGGTGGGAGAGCCGACCAAAGCCCTCTTTGCCAACCGCTGCACGGACTGCCACTCTGCCATCCACGGTTCCGACACCCCCGACAACCGCGGTTTCGGCACGTTGAGGAGGTAGCCCCATGGTCCTGCGCATGCAACAGAACACACCTGCTCATTCCTTCCTGCGCCCCTGCATTTTTGCCGCCCTGCTCTCGATCCTGCTTGCAGTCCCCGCTCTGGCGGACGTGCAGGATCAGGAAATATTTGAGCCGGACGCCGAAGCAGCAGAAGCCGTGGTGGAAACTCACCGCCATGCCTCCGTCTCCAGCGGTTACCGTTTTATCACCCCGGACCGGCAGACCGCGGCCGCCGCCCCGTACAGCCGTCTGAAATCAGGTGTCGTGGGGGGACTCTCCCTTGGTTCCCTTGGCCCCGACCTCAAATTGACCCTCGACGGCACCCTCCTCCATGAGGATGATTATCGTGCCGAACTGTTCCTCGACTACCGCGGCCTGGTCCGGTTTCATGTCGAAAACGGCACCTTCTGGCATAACCTGCTGCAGGAAGAGGTTCATCCCGGTAGCCTGACCCTCGACAACACCCGGGATCGCGATGCGAATTACGGGATTCGCACGTTCATGAACCAGGCCGATACGAGGATCAAGCTGGGCAACAACCCGTTCCATCTCAATCTCGGGTACTGGGAACAAAAACGGGAGGGCTTCGAACAGCTCCGCTTCTCCGACCACGCCTTCGGCACGGCAGCGAGCATCGTCATCCTGGAACGGAACCGGGTCAACCGCTATACCCGTGAAGGGAGCATCGGCCTGGACGGACACCTGGGGGCCTTTGACCTGACCTACGGGTTCCGCATCCGGGATTTCGTCAACGACACTGGAACGCCGTCATATCCATTCACCCAGGCGACCCCCGGCAACCCAACCGGGAACCTGCATAACGCTATCCCCGACAGCCGGGTCACCTCCCACACGGTCAAGATTTTTTCAGACCTGAGCGGTGGCCTGGTCGGTTCTGCCGCCTACACCCTGACCCAGCGTGAAAACACCGGCGCAAACGGGGACGCGACACCGTCGGAGCGGCCTTCCGACACCATCCATTCCGCTGCAGCTGACCTGACCTATACCCCCACGAAACGGCACTCCTTTGCCGTCAAATACCGACACCGCGAGATAGACAGGACAACCCCCGCGACGCTGAACTACCCCTATCCCCAGATATCCATCCCGCCGGCAGGCATCACCACCGGGGTTCCTGGTGAGCTGAGAGTCCGCCCCGCACCCTCTGCCACCAGGGACACCTTCACCCTTTCCGCCACCTTCCGGCCGGCGCCGAAGGTCATTTACCGCCTCGAGTACAACGGTGAACTGGAATTCCGCGAAAACGTCGTTAACTATCAGGCTCCGGCCGGTTCGTTGACCGCCCTGCATTCGGACCACCGGCAGACCCACACCGGTACGGCGACATTCTATTGGAGGCCGCTCAACGGCATCAAAATCAATTCCTCTTACAGCTACGCGATCAGCGACACCCAGAGCTACCGGGCTTCCTTTTCGGACCGCCACATCGGCAAACTGATTGCCAGCTACACCAGCAGCGGCAGATGGGGCGCCACCGGCAGCTACCTGGTCCAGTATGATTCCGGCGAAAGCAGCGCCTTTACGGTTGACCAGCTTGCCAACCAGACCGGCACCCACACCATGCCCCGCAAAAGCCACTCCGAATCGTGCAACACCAGCATCTGGTTCGCGCCGCTGGAGCGGCTGACGGTCACCGCCAACTATTCCTATCTGGAGACGGAGACCGACCAGTCTCTGCTTTTCGCGGCCCTGATTGCCGATACGAACCCGCTGGTCGTCGGCAATTACCGTTCCTCGGCCCACGTCTATGGCATCGACGCCGTTTATGCCGCGGCAGAGAGCCTGGACCTGTCGCTGGCCTTTCAGCAGGTGCGGTCGCAATCTCGTTTCAACCTGCCTGACCGGTCATTCACCATGGCAGGGGTCGTCGCCACAACCTACAGCACCACCGGCATAACCGGTCTGACCGCCCTCGACACGGTGGAAACCGGTGTCTCGGCCCGGGGAGACTGGCGTTTCTCGCCGCTGCTCAGCTGCGCCCTCGACTACAGCTACCGGCTTTATGAATCAGGCAACTCCCGTTACGACGGTTCTGTGCACGCAACCATGCTCTCACTCAAAGGACACTGGTAACTCTTTCCGATGAACAGACGGCTACTTCTCATAACGGCGGCTCTTGCGCTCCTGACGTTCTGCCTCCCCCAATCAGGGGGGGCCGCAGGAAAGCTTATTGCCGCCATCATGAGCAGCGATCAGCCCCGTTACCGCGAGGCACACCGTGCCTTTGTCAGATCGCTTGCCGACCGGGGCTATCCACCGTCATCGGTTGAGATACTGCTGCAGACCCCGAATCCGGATCCGCTTTCCTGGTCCAATACGATCCGCAAATTCAATGCCTACAAACCGGCCCTGATCGTCGCCTATGGTGCCTCTGCCGCAGCGGCTGCCATGAAGGAAGCGGACGACATACCGGTGGTCGCCGCCGATGCCTATCTCCCGGAGCAGCCGACGAAGGGGATGTGCGGCGTCAGCTCGCGGGTGCCGATGGTGACCCTGGTAAAGACCCTGCAGGACATCCGTCCGTTCCGGAGACTCGGCATCATCTATACGAGCCGCGAGATCGGCTCCCAGCGGCAGCGTGACGAAATCAGAAAACTGGCGCTCCAGTACGGAGCCAGCATCGCCGAGCTGAACGCAGCATCCGGAACCGCGCTTGAAAACGGGCTGGGTGGGCTGATCGAGCGCTCCGACGTCATTATTGCGACCGAAAGTTCCGTCGTCTGCCGCAGTCTGGAACGGATCATCTCCCGGGCCAAAGCCCGCTCTATACCGGTGGCTGCAACCATACCGGACGCCGCGGAAAAGGGAGCCATCGTTTCCCTGGAGATCAGCCCGCAGGAGCAGGGACACCTCGCGGCGGAGATCGCTGTCCGCCTGCTGGAGGGAGCGATCCCCGAGAGGCTCACGATGCTGACACCCCGAAGGGTTGACCTGATCATCAACATGAAAACCGCCCGCGAGCTGGGATTAACTCTGCCGTTCCCGGTGCTGGGCGCCGCCACACGGGTCCTCAAGTAACCCCCCGATGCTTTTTTTCTTCATGACACACTAAAATTCGGCTATAATCACTCCCCTATGGGCAGAATACTGCTAATCGATGATGACAAGGCCTTTTCCGGGTTCCTTGGCTCCTATATCCGAGATTCATTCCCGCTACTGCAGGTCGAGATTTGCAACAATCCCGTCGCCGCCCTTCAGCGCATCAAAACCGGCGGCTACGATCTGATGCTGATCGACCTGGAGATGCCCTCCATGGACGGCATGAAACTGCTGAGTTTTGCCAAGCAGGTGGGGATGGACAAGAACCGCATCGTTATCCTCTCGGGGAGGGACGCCAACTTTCTGCATGAGCTCTGCCCCATGGGGACCTGCCTGGCCGTGCTCAACAAATTCGAGGTGCGGCAGAAAGCGGTCCTCGACATGATATTCAGTTCCCTGCAGAAAAAAGCCGGGGGGGAATAACGTCGGGATTGCCCCTCACGCACCCCGCCCCACTCGATATCCAGCCGTAACTAATCACTGATTCTGCATACAAATCCGGTTTGATTCCACCCCCACTTCAAGGAGGAACCAGCAATGAAAAGAGTCCTGTACCTGATGCTTGCCGGGCTGATAGCGTGCTCCCTAAGCGGCTGTCTGGTCGCCGAAAGCAGATACCTGCAGAAGGTCGATGAGGCCGACGGGCTGTCAAAGGATCTGGCTGCCCTTCAAAAGAAACATGCCGCACTGGCCGCAGATAACACCGCCCTGAAGGCGGAGTTCGACACATTAAAGAAGGACGCGGCCCAACTGGGCAAGGAAAAGGCTGAGCTTGCCAAGGACAAGGGAGAACTGGAACAGCTGCTGAAGGCGAAGTCGGACACCCTGTCCCAGAACATCAGCGACCTGCGCCAGAAGGTGGCAGCGCTGGAAGGCGAGAACAGGAAACTGAAGGATGACATCGCCGCGCTGCAGAAGGTCAAAGAGGAGAAGGTCAAGGAGGTCAGCAACACCTACGAGCAGTTGCTGCAGAATATGAAAAGCGAGATCGCCAAAGGACAGGTCACCATCTCCGAACTGAAGGGGAAGCTGACCGTCAACATGGAGGCCGCCATCCTCTTCGACTCCGGCAGGGCCGAGGTCAAGGACGATGGACTTGAGATCCTGCTCAAGATGGTGGATACCCTCAAGGGGGTCAAGGACAAGGCGATCCGCATCGAAGGACACACTGACAACGTACAGATCCGTGGGCAGCTTGCCTCCCGCTATCCCACCAACTGGGAGCTGTCGGCCGCCCGGGCCATCAACGTAACCAAATATCTCCAGCAGCAGGGGCTCGACGCAGCCATCCTCTCCGCGGCGGCATTCGGGGAGTACAAACCTGTGGCCGGCAACGATACGGAAGAGGGGCGTGCCAAAAACCGCCGTATCGAGATCACCCTGGTGGCCAAGGACTGATGGCAAAAAAGAAACATCAGGAGCAGGCTCCCAAGCCGGCAGAATTCAAATCCACCCCTTTCAGCATCCTGAAAGGGGTGGTGACTGCCCCCCCACCTGCGGCACCGCCGGTTCCCGAGAAGAAACCTCCCCCACCACCTCCTGACGACAGTGCAGATCTGTTCCTTCAAGCCATGAGCGGAGTCAGGAAGCTCGACGGTCAGACACTCAGCCGGGCAAAGGCGGAGGTACCTCTTCCGACGCAGCGGAAGGGACGGGCCGCGCCGCCACCCACGGTTGACCAGGTTTCCGGCGAAATATTTTTAGAAGAAATCAAGCGATTGAAGCTGGATGTGAAATTCAGCGATTCACTCCCTGCAGACGAAGAGTTGAAGCCGCTTTCCGGCAACAGACTCAAGCAGTTGAAGCGGGGGATCATCTCCCTCGACCGGCAACTGGACCTCCATGGGCTCACCCGCGACGAAGCCCTGCTGGAACTCCCCCGATTCCTCCGCAACGCCCATCACAAGGGGTGTGCCGCCGTCCTGATCATTACCGGCAAAGGAAACAACTCACCAGCAGAACCGGTTCTCCAGCAGGCGGTCTCATCCTGGCTCCGGGATTCCGGACGGGAACTGGTGGCGGAATACACCCCCGCTCCCCGGGAGATGGGGGGAAGCGGCGCCTTCGTAGTATTCCTCCGAAACACCCAGAAGCCGGCTGACGCCGCCTGATTCGTCACACCTCTCTTAACTCTCAAGGTTGTTCAAAAGCGGGAAGATCGTCGCCCCCGGAGAAAGCCCCGCGGAGGTGTAGCAGCGCTACGCCGCACAAGGAGGCTTTTGAGGATGGCGGCGAGATGCCCGCTTTTCAACAACCACTCAACTCAACACGTAATCGGCAATCAGCCCCGCTATCCGTTCCGCCGGATTCTTGTCGTTGTTGAAGACCAGGTGGTAGTAGCGCAGGTCGTGGGCATCCCGGTCCAGGAAGTCACGGATGAAGGCATCACGCTGTCGTTGCTTCTTCTCGACTACCTCGCCTGCCTCTGCAGGAGATATATTCAGCCGTTTGGCGATCGATGCCACCTTGAAGGGACTGGAGGCATACAGACGGAAGTGATAGCAGTTTTTCAGCGACTGGGTAACAATGGCACTCCCCCGCCCGACGATGATCACGTTCCCCTTTTCCGCCAGCGAAAAGACATGCTTGCAGAGCAAGCGGAAATAGTCCTTCTCGCTTTTCCACCTCGGTGAGAATGTGGCCAGCATCTCGTCCAGGATGCGGCTCTTTTCCCCCAGCCCTTTCAGGATATCCTCCGAGAGTTTGTGATGCCTGGCCACCTCCTCCAGAAGCCCCTTATCCAAAAGTTCCCACGGCTGACCGCTCCGCTTTTCCATGATCCCCTTGAGCAGTTCGGCAGTTGGATACCCCTCACAGCCGTATTCCCGTGAGATGGTTATGGTCTTGCGGGCCCTGCTCTCCTCGGAGCGTGAAATGTCCAGCGCCTCTTTCCGGCGGTTGATCTCAAGGAGCGATCCAAGCCTCAATTCTATCGACGGCACCAGCACTCTGTCTGACATAGCAACCTCCTTCGCACCGTGTGATTACCGTATAGAAATATCATACCACCATTGGCAGGGATTTCGACCGGTTCTGACCTTTGGATCGGGGGAGAGCAGTCAGCAGATTCACGTGTCAGGCGCCCCGCATTCCAATTGACAAACGCCGTTATTTTGTGAGATAAGTAAAAATCTTTATTCTTAATGAAAATACGGGCGGTTGCAGGAAAGGGTTCGGGAATAACAATGATCATTTCTAAAATCATCGGCAGCGGTTCATGCATGCCGGAGCGGGTGATACCCAACAGCCACTTTGATTATCTGGTGGAAAATGCGGATGAATGGATATTTACCCGCACCGGCATCCGGGAGCGGCGTTTCGCCCATGCCGACCAGTCCACCTCGGATCTGGCCACCATTGCCGCCAGGAACGCCCTGGAGGCAGCCGGTATCTCGGCCGATGATATCGACTGCATCGTGATCGGCACCTCCACACCTGACATGAGCCTCCCCTCCACCGCCTGCATCGTTCAGGAAAATATCGCCGCCAAAAACGCCTTCGCTTTCGATATCAACGCGGTCTGTTCCAGCTTCGTCTACGCCCTGGAGATTGCCGACAACTTCATCAAATGCGGCAAATACAAGACCGTCATGGCCATCGGCGCCGACACCTATTCCAAGATCCTCGATTTTAACGACAAGAACTCCTGCCCGCTCTTCGGAGACGGCGCCGGTGCCGCCATCCTGAGCGCCGGTGGTGACGAGAAGATCGGTGTTCAGCACACCTACATGCGCAGCGACGGCAAGGGGTGGCAGTTGATCCAGGTTCCCTCTTCCGGTTCCCGGAAACCGGTCACACCGGAAACGATCGATGCCCGCGAGATCTATTTCCAAATGGCCGGAAAGCAGGTCTACGTCTTTGCGACCGAAGTCATCCCCGACATAATCAACCGGCTCTGTGAAAAGGCCGGCATCGAGTCGTCAGAGCTTGATTACATCATCCCGCACCAGGCCAATGTACGTATGATCGATTTCATCGCCAAGAAATTCGGCTTCCCCAAGGAGCGGTTCCTCCTTAATCTCGACCGTTGCGGCAACACCTCTGCAGCCTCTGTGGCCCTGGTGCTGGACGAGAACCTGCGGAACGGCACCATCAAGCCGGGCAATCTTGTCCTGACCATGGGCTTTGGCGGCGGCCTGACCTGGGGCGGCCTGCTGATCCGTTTCTGAGAATATCCGTATCCGGTACGTACCGTTTTCCGGCCAAAGGCCGCCCCGCCCGGGCGGCCTTTTTCGTATCGCGTGTAACCTATTTCCGCCACCGGCCGTCTGATGGAGTAAATCCATTGCAAGGAGTAACCCATGAAAAATTCATTGTTCAGTTTCACCGTCGTCGCCGTTCTGGCCCTCTGCGTCGGACTTGCCCAGGCCGAACCGTTTCAGTGCGGCCCGGGAGACGGTCCACAGCATTCCGGCAAGCATTTCAAGAGGATGATCAAGCAACTGGGGCTCAGCGCCGACCAGCAGGTCCAGGTGAAAGAGATCTTCAAGAAACGTCACGAGGAGGCCCGGCCGATTCTCGACAAACTGGCCGTGGAACGGAAGGCAGAGCATGCCTTGATCCAGGCTGACAACTTCGATGAAGCCGCCATCCGTGCCCAGGCGGCCAAGGTTGCCCCCCTCCACGCCGACATGGCCGTGCACCGGGCACAGGTAGCCCAGGACCTGCGCAAGGTACTGACTCCGGAACAGTTCACCAAGTTCAAGGCCTTGCAGGAGAAGCACGGCAAAACCATGGATCACCGCCGCGCCAAGGGACCGGGCAAAGGCCCAGGTAACGGTCCCGGCAGGGAATAGGGAGGACCGGCAACCCCGGCATGCTCGAATCGACCGACGCACATCTGGTTGACGCCACCCTGGCGGGTGACGACGGCGCCTACGCAGGCCTGGTCTCCCGGCACAAGCGGCGGGTCTTCGGACTCGCCGCACGCTTCGCCCGTGACAGTGACGAACGGGAGGATCTCTGCCAGGAGACCTTTGTCCGTGCCTACGAGCATTTGAAGGATTATCGCCGGGAGGCCCCCTTCGAACACTGGCTCGTACGGATCGCGGTGCGGGTCTGCCACGACCTGTTGCGCAAACGGCAACGGGAACGGGGTGTGCCGCTGGAAGAGGTGGGTGACCTGCGAGATCTGGCGGGAGATGCCCGCCGATCAACGGAGGAGATGCGCCGGACGCTCTTCAGGGCCATGGAACGGCTCAAGCCTGATGAGCGGCTGATCATTACCCTGCTGGAACTGGAGGAGTACACGGTACGGGAAGCGGCGGAATTGACCGGCTGGAGCGAGAGCAACGTCAAGGTACGCGGGCACCGGGCCCGGCAGGCGCTGAAACGGATTCTGGAGGATCGCCATGAGAGATGAAATGGATACAAAACTGGATCAGCTGTTCGCTGCAGCACGGACTGAACAGCCCGACACGGAACACCTCGAAGAACATTTCGAGACACGGCTCATGGCCAGGATCCGCGAGCGACGCGATATTCGTACCCCGTGGTACCTCATGGCCTGGCGCTGTGTACCGATCTTCGCACTCCTGGCAGCGATCATTGCCGTGGTGGGGCTGACCGGTATCCAGAATGGTTCAGCAGACCTGTTTGCAGTGATCAGCTCCGGCCAGGACGAGGTTCTGGCCAGAAGTTTCATATCAGGAGAGTAAGATGAAGAACGCGAAAGCGATAGCAGGTGTTGTGCTGGTCTTTGTTCTGGGTGCCGTGTGTGGCGGTGTCGGGACCTACCTGGTTCAGCGTTCGAAGATGGACCGGTTCATCAGCGGCGGGCCGCAGGCCAGGGAAGAAATGCTGATGAAGCGGCTCAGCCACCGCCTGGCCCTTGATGACCGGCAGTTGGAACAGATCAGGCCGATCGTCCGCGAGACCCATGACGCCATCCGCAAGGTGCGCCAGCAGTCACGCCCCCAGGTGGAGGCGCTCCTGGATGACAGCCAGCGCCGTATCTCCGCCCTGCTGCGCCCCGACCAGCGGGAGAAATTCGAGCAACTGCTTGCCGAACGGCGCAGACACGGCGGACACGGGGCTCCGCCGCCGTAAGCCTCAACCGGCGGGTTTCGTCCCGGCGAGTCCTTCACCCGCTTCACCGGTCACCAACCCGGCCGCTTCCAGCAACACCCGCAGCTCCTCCTGCGGGTGTTTCCGTTTCCACCCGCCATGAAAACTGTCGGCCGCCAGCAGCATCCCTCCCGACGTCAACATTCCCGCCAACCCCGCCGCCAACCGTTCCAGTTGGTGCCGTTCATGGAGGATCGGCCCCCCCAGCAGGCCGTTGCAGAGGATCAAATCAAAGCGGCCTCCCTCAGCAACCGCCGTCGATGCCAGCAGATCAACCGAACGGAATTCAAGGCTCGACTCCGCTCCCGCCATGAAGAGAAAGGCTGTCTCCGCCCGGAACGCCGCCGTCCGCACCGGGTGATGAGGAAATATGCCGCTGGCCGCGCCCCACACCTCCAACGGCTCCACCGTCCACCCGTCGATTCGGAACGAGGCCGGGGAACAGCCCATCTCCAGGAGCATGCGGGCAAGGGCATAGCTCTCCTCGCCGGTACCGCAGGCAGCATCCAGACAGCGCAACGGGACGGCCGGTCTCTTCAGCCATTCCTGTATAAATGCCCGCTGGCCGGGATAGCGGGAAAACCCGCCGTAGAAGCGGCCAGGAAGAAACGAATAAAAGAGAAAGCGCCGGAGCAGAGCGTTATCTTCAAGGAGCCGTTCCAGCAGCCGCGCGGGATTCGGTGAGACCTGGAACTCCGCCGGCAGAGCGGCATACAGGTCGGCCCAGCTGGAGGAACCGTGAAACGGGGTACTGGTGAGGATCGGCGGATAGGTGAGGGAGTGGCGGTACAGCTGGTGGAAGAGTTCCCGAATCTCCCCCAGCGGCAGATACAGTTCACACTGGACCCGGATCTCGGGGGAGACTGTCAGCCCCGCCGCAGCCAGGGGGACCGGGCAGGTGGCGGCATAGGTACGGTAACGGCGGTGAAGGGATCTGAGCCCGCAGGCGAAACGGGTCGGGTCCGGTCGGCGCAGCAGGCGGGCCAGGTGGTCGGCCGCCACACGGTCGTCGCGGGTCGGGATCAAGCGCAGCATTGATCCTGGAAAATGCAGTTGATCGCGCAAAGGCGCAAAGTTCGCCAAGGAAATCATAAAATTGTCTGAAAGAATTTGTCACCGATCAGGTGATAATCTCCGTACGAACTCGTGGTTGACTTTCTTTGCGTCCTTGCGCCTTGAATGTGAGATGAAGTGCCGTTTTTTAATATCAGGCTGTCGGAAAAATCAGGTTGTTCAAAAAACGGGTAGATCGTCGCAACCGCAGAAAGTCCCGCGGAGGCGTAGCGGCGCTACGCCGCACAAGGAGACATTCGAGGACGGCGGCGAGATGCTCGTTTTTCAACAACCTCTTAATAGCTGCGCAGCGGGCGGTAGAGGGTGTCCCGCTCCACTGGGCTCTTGCCGGCCTTCCGGATCAGGGTGATGATGGCATCCGTGGTAAGGGCCTGGGGGGAGGCGGCGCCGGCGTCATGACCGATCTTCTCCTCCACCACCGTGCCGTCCAGGTCATTGACCCCGAAGGCCAGCGACACCTGGGCGATCTTCTCCCCCAGCATGATCCAGTAGGCCTTGATATGGTCGAAGTTGTCCAGGAAGATGCGGGAGATCGCCAGGGTTTTGAGGTCGTCCAGCCCGGAGGTTCCCTTGATATCGAGCTTGAGGTCCGAGTTCTCCGGCTGGAACGCCAGCGGGATGAAGGCCTGGAAACCGCCGGTCTCGTCCTGCAGATTCCGCAGAAGTTCCATGTGGGCTACCCGGTCGGCGCAGCTCTCCACATGACCGTAGAGCATGGTGGCATTGGTCTTCAGGCCGGCCCGGTGGGCCAGACGGATGATCTCCAGCCAGCGCTGCCCCGAAATCTTCTCCGGGCAGATCTTAGTGCGCACATCCTCCACCAGGATCTCGGCACCGCCCCCCGGCATGGAGCCGAGCCCGGCGGCCATCAGCCGCTCCAGCACCCGTTCGATGCGGTCGCCGGTGATGCGTGCGAAGTAGTCGATCTCCACGGCGGTGAAGGCCTTGATGTGCAGCTGCGGGGCGGCAGTGCGGATTGCCGTCAGCACCTCCTCGTAATACTCCAGCGGCAGATCCGGATGGAGCCCCCCGACGATATGCACCTCGGTGGCCCCCTCACCCTGGGCCTCCACGGCCCGGCGGCAGATTTCATCCAGTGCCAGGGTATAGGCCCCCTCTTCGCCGGCCGTGCGGGAAAAGGCACAGAAGGCACAGCGGTTGACGCAGATATTGGTCGGATTGATATGGCGGTTGACGTTGAAATAGACGTTCCGCCCGTTCTTCCGTTCGTTGGCCAGGGCGGCCAGCTCACCGATCGCCAGCAGGTCGTTGGAGTTAAACAGCAACAGGGCGTCATCAGCGGAGATGCGCTCACCGGCGCGGACTTTTGCTGCAATGATTTCGAAAGAGGTCATGGCGGGAAGTTTACGGCAAAGCGGGTGGCGGTTCAAGGGATTTATACCGGACCAGCCCGGCGTTCCCCGGCGGTTTCCGGTTATCACGGGATACCTGTCACAGCTCCCTTCTGCTGAACCCCTGTCAGTCACGTTCACGAATCTTTTCAATGAACGCTCCGATCGCAGCATGCACGGCGTCGGACCCCTCCCCTGCCAGGATACCGTGCCGCGCAAAATCGAACAGACGGTACTCCTTCTGCCGGGACCCCAGCTGGTCGTACAGCTGCTTCGTCTTCAACGGATTGACAACCGGATCGCCCCGGGACTGGATAATCAATGCCGGCGTCATGATACCCGGCAGGTGCTCTTCCAGTTCACTCATGAACCGCTCCATCGCAGCCAGTGCCGAGACCGGCAGGCGATGGTAGTTGACATCGGGATGCTCGGGGATGACCTCCACGAATTCCCGTTTACCCTTCTGGTAATGCAGGACATCCATGAAGCGGTTCCACTTGTCAAGGGACGGGGCGAACCGTGCGGAGATGTCCTGTAACCCCAGGGGGGGGCACACTGCCACCACACCGGCGACGCGCCTGTTGCGGGCGGCACAGTCAAGTGCCAGTCCGCCGCCAAAGGAGAAGCCGGCCAGGATCACCTGTGTGCAGACCATTTTCAGGGATGCATAGGCACTGTCAACAGACTCCCGCCAGTCATCGCCTGTGCGGATGGCGAGATCGTCCGGCGACGTACCGTGCCCTTTAAGCCGCACGACGGCGACCCATACCCCCTGCTTTCCGAGGTAATCGGCCAGCTCGCTCACCTCACGGGGGGCCGCCAGGAAACCATGAACCAGCACGACCCCCATTGCACGGGATCTTCCCTTGATCAGGTAAGGCCTTCCAATCCTGCGCTCCTTGCTTTCTCCGGTGCGGAAAAAGGTCAGGTAATCGGCCTCGAACTCCTGCGCCTCCCGGCGCAGGAGGCGCTGCTGGACCAGGAGAGCAAGGATCGGCGCGGGGAGCCATGCGGTCAGGATCACATCCCGCTGCAGGGACTTGAGCGGCAGCACCTCATTGGCAATCACCCCGATCGGATTGTCGATCCGCGCCCGGTTAAGATCGACCGGCGAGGAAAACTTGGCGGGGTCCTTGATGAAATCGGGACCGTCGCGACGCACCACTCCGGTTTCCAGGGCCAGGGCAAAGAACTCCCGGAGTTTGCGATGTCGGTCGTCCGTCAGGAGCGACACCTGGCCGGTCTCGAGGCTCTGGTGCCGGTAGAGATCCGAGCGGGTCACGCCGCTTGCCAGCAGGAACGCCCGCTGCCGGAAACTCTCCGGGGTGAAGCGGCGAAAGGGAAGGCTGCGGAGCAGACAGGCAAAGAGGTGGTCATGGTTGACCGTGGTTTGTTCGTAGATGGCCGCCATGTACCGCTGCATGATTTGGTGAGATGCTCGCCGCATGGCCTGTCGCGACGGCAGGCGGTCATCAAAATCGATCTGCCTCGGTGTGCGGA
>CAZSTJ010000051.1:0-16773 GCA_964609805.1 uncultured Geobacter sp.
AAGGGGGGGTACGTGGTCGGCCCCGAGACGGAGGAGATGCCGCCGGTGCCGGTCTGGCGCGACCTGACGGAGAGCCATGAGGCCACCGGGTTTGGCACAATCTTCTGGCATGGTGACCAGCCCCGGGTCCACTTCCACGGCGCCTACGCCAAGCACGATCATGTCCGGGCCGGCTGCCTGCGCCGCAACAGCGAGGCATTCCTGGTGCTGGAGGTGGTGATCACCGAGCTGCTCGGGATCTATGCCACCCGGGAACTGGATCCGGAATCGAACATGGTGCTATTGAATCTGGCTGGTCAAAAGCAGCTGTAGGCCGGATCAACAAACGCGGATCCGTCAACAGTGGCGGCTGCGGCACCAAGCTGTATCCACTTCGTTTGAAACGGCCTGCGTTTAGATATGCAGCAGAAGGAGCATGCAGATGAACGACCGTAACGACCTGTTTGAATGCCTGAAACGCTCGCCTGCCATTCTTAGCCATTTCGTTCGGACCATACCAGAAGAGAAGCTGGATATCCGCCGGGGCGAAGGTTTCTGGACCATCGCGGAGCATGTGAGCCACCTGGCTCAGGTGCAGCCGATGCTGCTGCAGCGGATGGAACGCTTCCTGACCGAGGAGACTCCGGAATTTATCCCGTACATCCCCGGTGACGGTGAATCGGAACCGGCCACCCCATCACGGATGGCCACGGATGAAGCCCTGAACCAGTTTACCGATTGTCGGACCCGCCAGCTGCTGTTGCTGGAAGGCGCCCAAGAATCCGACTGGCACAAGCAGGGGATCCATCCGGAATACGAGGCCTATACACTCTTCCTCATGACCCGTCATCTGCTGATGCATGACCACTGGCACCTATACCGCATGGAAGAGCTGTGGCTGACCAGGGATGCCTACCTGACCCGGCTGTAACCGGCTGAGCCTACCAGGTCTGGGTGATGGAATCGGGGGTGACCGCCACGGTGGCGCGCAGCCACTCGAATGTTGACTTGAGTAGATCGAAATCCGGCCCGGAGGTGACAAACTCCGCCCGCCCCTTGATCAGGAAACCGGCCCCCGGTCCGTACAAACCCTTCACCTTGCTGCTCCCCAGGGTGATCAGCACCTCGGGATTGAAGTCGATATTCGCCTCGGTCCGGTTCATGTACCCGGCGGGGATCAACAGCCGCCCCTCAGGCGAAATCCGCAGATAGCTGTTCCAGGTATTGACCATGTGCGGCCCGTCCTGGCCCAGGGTTGCGATGGCCACCACGCCATCCTGTTTCATTATTTCCAGCAGTTTTTCCGGAATCATCTGTGCTACCTCCTGTGATATGTGTGTCGTACCCTATGATCGGAATCAGCCATGTTCACCCTGAACAACAACGACTCTGTCCCGCTATACAAACAACTCTATAACCAGATCCGCGAGCATGTGCTTTCCGGGAGGTTGCCGGCCCACGCCAAGCTCCCCTCGGTGAGGGACCTGGCGACCGAACTGGCAACCAGCCGCAACACCGTGGAAGGCGCCTACCAGGAGCTGTACGCGGAAGGCTATATCTACAGCAGGCAGCGCAGCGGTTATTTCGTGTCGCTCCTTGAGCACGATGCCGCGCCGCGCCCGCTCTCTCCTGGGTCGGGACCACGCGTCGGCCTGCCGGACGCTTCGCCGGCGTCCCGCTATGATTTCCATCCGGCGCAGCTCGCCCCGGGCAGTTTCCCGACAGCGGTCTGGCGCACCTGTTACCTGGAGTGCCTGCGCGAGAGCAGCGGAGATCTCACCCGGTATTCCGACCCACAGGGGAACTGGGGGCTGCGCTGCAACATCCGGCAGTACCTGGAACGCTCACGCGGGGTGATCTGCGAGCCGGATCAGATCGTCATCTGTTCCGGGCTGCAGCAGGCACTGGACATGGTCGCACAGATGCTGAAAGAAGGCCATTCATCCCTGGCGGTGGAGGATCCCGGCTACCATTTGCCACGCTCGGTATTCCGCAACAACGGCTACAGGATTGTCCCGGTTGCCGTCAATGGCAACGGCATTGTTCTGGACGACCTCAAAGCCGGCGACAGCAGCATCATCTATGTCACCCCTTCGCATCAACTCCCCATGGGGTGTGTGATGCCGGTTGCCAATCGCTTGAAGCTCATTGAATGGGCCGGAGCGGGCGGCAGCCTGATCATCGAAGACGATTACGACAGCGAGCTGCGCTATCACGGCAGGCCGATCCCCTCCCTGCAGGGGCTGCGCCCTGACGGCAGGATCATCTACCTGGGCACCTTCTCCAAGATCCTTTCCCCTGCCCTGCGGATGAGCTACCTGATCCTGCCGCGACCACTGCTGGCCACGTACGACAGATATTTCAGGGATTACTTCTCCACCGTCCCTTTGTTGGAACAAAAGACCATGGCACGCTTCATGGAGCTGGGGCATTGGGAACGGCACGTCCGGCGGATGCGTATCGGTTACCAAAAGAAACACGATGCCATGATCCGGGCCATTGAACACCACTTCGGTAATGCGGCCCTGATTGTCGGCCAGGGGGCCGGACTCCACGTCGTCGTACAACTACTCGGTACGACCTCTACCGAAGCGGAGATTATCAGCCGTGCCGAAGAGAAGGGTATCCGGCTCTTTCCCTTCAGTACCTTTTCCGAAACCGGCGGCCCCGCTACGGTCAATCTGCTGCTCGGCTTCGGCGGGATGGACCCCGGCACGATTGAAAACGGGATCCGGGAGTTATCACACCTCTGTTTTTAACTGTCCTGAACCGCTCAATCTGGTACCATACTAGTGCATCTCTGCCCCTGATCATAGTGGCAGTTTTGAATATAATTTCAGGGGCAGACAGATCCGATGGTTCTGCCTCGGCGGCACGAACTGCCGGTACATGGCTTATCAAGGATAATTTCCGCAGAAGGACCGGTACAGACGAGTGGGCACATTCACGGCAGTTATCATCGACTTCGAGACCACCGGCCTCTCCCCCGGCTACGGCGACCGGGCCATCGAGGTCGGCGCGGTGCTGGTATCCGGCGGGCGGGTCATTGACCGTTTCCAAAGCCTGATCAACCCGGAACGACACGTTTCCAGTTTCATCGAACAGTTCACCGGCATCAACAATGCCATGCTCGCCACGGCCCCGGCCGCTTCGCACGTCATGGAGCGACTGATGTCATTCATCGGCGAACACCCTCTGGTGGCCCACAACGCATCCTTCGATTCCCGTTTTCTCGATGCCGAGCTGCAGCGTATCCAGCGCAGCCGCCGCAACCCGTTTGCCTGTTCCCTGCTGGCCGCCAGAAGGCTCTATCCCGAGGCCAACAACCATCGTCTCGAGACCCTGGTGCGCTACAAAGAGCTGCCTAACGATGGCGTTCATCACCGGGCACTGGCCGATGCCGAGATGACAGCCCACCTCTGGCTGCGGATGATTGAGGACATCAAAGCGGATTACGGCATCCCGGAAGTGACCTTTGCCCTGATGCAGCAATTGACCAAGGTGCCCTGCAAAAAACTGCCGGAGTTCATGGCAAGGACAGCCAACTCACGATGATCTCAAAGCTGTTCCACACACGCAATCCGGGTTTCAACGGGAACAGGTAAGGGACGTGCGTAAACGGGAGAGAAGCCATGATACAGCTAAAACGGGTATATGACCCTCCTGCCGCAGGCGACGGCAGGAGGTTTCTGGTGGAACGGCTCTGGCCGCGGGGGATGAAGAAAGAAAGCCTGATCATGGAGGGGTGGCTCAAGGAGGTGGCCCCTACAACCGCCTTGCGGCAATGGTATGGTCACGACCTAGAAAAGTGGGAGGTATTCCGCCGGCGCTATGAAGAGGAACTGACAGCCAACACACCCGCCGTAGAAACCCTGCTGGTGGCGGCCCGGACGGGCACCGTCACGCTGCTGTACAGCGCACATGACCAGAAACATAACAGCGCACTGGTTCTCAAGGATTATCTGGATCAGTATCTTATGAGGGGCTAATCTTTTATGACAACAATCCCATTTTTCTGATAATATTCACGCCTCAATCCCATTACATGCCAGGTATCTCTCGTCATGCCCCAACCAGACCAGGAACTATTCCGCAAATTTGAAATCCTTGCAGCGGCCTCGATGGATGGCTACTGGGCGGTGAACCGAACCGGTACAATCATTTTCGCCACCCACGTCATCGGCAGCATCTACGGCTACACCCCGGAAGAGCTGGTCGGCATGCACCTGCGGGAATTTGATGCCAAGGAAAACGACGCCGAAATGCGGGTACATATCGCCACCATCATTGCAACCGGCTATGACCGTTTTGAAACGAAACACCGCAAGAAAGACGGCAGCTGCTTCGATGCCGAAGTGAGCGTTGTCTTCTCTCAAAGCGATGACATCTTCTACGCCTTTACCCGCAACATTTCCGAGCGGAAACAGATCGAAGTGCAACTGAAGGAAAGTGAAGAGAAGTTCCGCAGCATCACGGCCCTGTCTCCCGATATTATCAGCATCATTACCGAGGAGGGCACCCTCGCCTACAACTCGCCGGCGGCCCTGCAGATCCACGGCTATACGGAAGAGGAAATGCGGGGGCGCAACACCTTTGAACTGATCCACCCGGAAGACCAGCCCCAGGTCAACAATGCATTTGCAACACTGCTGGCCAATCCGGAGTGCAGCGTCACGACACAATACCGCTATCTCCACAAGGACGGCAGCTATACCTGGATGGAAGCCACCACCCGCAACCACCTGGACAACCCGTTAATTAAAGGGGTGGTGGCCATTTCCCGGGATATCACCCGCCGCAAAGAGCTGGAACAGCAGCGTCTGGAGATGGAACGCAACCTGATGCATCTGCAGAAACTGGAAAGCCTGGGGGTCCTTGCAGGAGGCATCGCCCACGACTTCAACAACATCCTCACCGGCATCATCGGCAATATCTCCTTCGCCCGCACCTTCATCGACGATACCCATAAGGCGGCCCCCATACTGCAACAGGCGGAGAGAGCGACCAAGCGGGCCAGTGAACTGGCGAACCAGCTCCTGACCTTTGCCAAGGGGGGAGAGCTGCTCAAAAAGGTCGTCCCTGTGCGGCAGATTCTCGAAGAATCGGTCCCTTTTGTCCTGCGCGGTTCCAATGTGTCCTACCGGATAGCGATGAGCGATGAGAACCTGAAAGTAGCGGTTGACGAAGGGCAGCTGATCCAGGCGATCAACAATATCGTCATCAATGCCTCCCAGGCGATGCCGGGTGGCGGTACCATAACCATCAGCGTCGATACCATCGCCTGTTACCATCCCGGCACCTCGCCATCGAGCAGCGAGTGTTATGTCCGGCTCCGTTTCACTGACTGCGGCTGCGGCATCTCCGAAGAGAACCTGCAGCGGATCTTCGACCCCTACTTCACCACCAAGGTGGGGGGCAGCGGCCTGGGACTCGCGACGTCGTATGCCATCGTTAGCAAACATGGTGGATGGATCAGCGCCACCTCCACTATCGGCAGCGGTGCAACGTTCATGGTGCTGCTGCCGGAATGCGATGCTCCACTTCCCTCATGCGAGAGCACATCGTCCACGCCGGGAAACGCGCCACGCGACGGGGCTGCCATACTGGTAATGGACGATGAGGAGATCATCAGGGACTTGACCCATGTTCTGCTGACCGATCTGGGATATCAGGTCCGGACCTGCTCTGACGGTGCCGAACTCATTGAACTGTACCGGACAGCCCTGACAGACGGCCCCCCCTATGCCGCGGTCATCATGGATCTGACCATACCGGGCGGCATCGGCGGCAAGGAGACGGCAGCACAGCTACTGGCGCTTGATCCCGATGCCCGTCTGGTCGTGTCGAGCGGCTACTCCACAGATCCGATCATGTCAGACTTCGCTTCATACGGATTCTGCGCCGTCCTGAAAAAGCCCTATGATGCCGATTCGCTCTTCCAGGTTGTCACCACGGTCCTTTCACGTGAGCCGCACACATAAAGGGGAGAGGTGGCCGTTTCTCACGGCCGCCTCTCCCCCGCTTCACTTCTCTTGTTATGGCATAACCTCTATTCGATCCCTTCGCCTCCGGCCATCATATCGACCCGATGCAGAGAACCATGGTTCATATCGGCAACCCACGGAGCGGCGACAAAGGCGACCATTACCAGCATGAGCATAAATATTGCTGTTGCCATACTGTTCACCCCCTCGACATAACTGGAACTTATTCTGCTGTATGAATTATACTCCTCATGGGAAGAGAGGTTCCAGACTTTTTCACACCCTCAACCTGAACGCACGGTTAAGACGATCGCCTTCCGGACGATCAAACAAAAAGCCCCTCTCCGTTCCGGACAGGGGCTTCATCTTTCACTTCACCTATTTATTGTAACACAATGACTTTGTTATGTTTAAATCACGTCAAACATCAATACTTCAACAACTCGGGCTTTACCTGATCTTCGCAACCCTTTTTGGTACACTCTATTTCTTCACCTCAACCGGACATGGCTTATCAGCGGCATCCGGCTCCAGTACCTTGACCTTTTTCCAACTCTTGTCCGGGTTATAGACCGAGATTGCCTCGGCCAGGCGTTTCGTGTCCTTGCCGAGATTCTTCTCATAGACAACCCCGTCCTGATTGACGACGAAGGTCATGACCCCTGAATTTCCGTATTCGGCAGGGTACGCCACCAGTGCAAACCCAAGGAGCATCTTGTCCTTCACCACATAACTGTAGGCACCGCCTTTGGCATGTTTGCCCTGCCCGGTGAGGATCTTGAAATAATATCCGTGAAACGGTGACAGAGTATCGTCGGCACGGTACCCTTCCCTGGCCGCCTTGGCGATGAGAGGACCCAGGGGGCTCTGTTGTTCGCCTTCCCTTGCTTCCCAGTACAATCCGTCACGGGTGCCGGGCGTACTGATAAAACGCTGGGCAAACTCAACCTTGCCGGTGCCGCGGCAATCCTTGCTGGCATATTCGTGTTGGGCATCCACATAGGCATCGAGTACGTCGATAACGTTCAGCTCGTTGCGGCCGATTCTCCGATTCAGGATCTCTTTCTTCCCTTTGCCTATATCAAACCCCCAGCTCCCCCCCCTTTTGACCAGCGGGATCGGCATGGTCCAGTCATCTGCCCCCACATGAAGTAGCACAAGACCGGGTGATTTTGTTTCGAGCGAATGTTTCAGATCATAAGAGGCAACGAACCGGTCACGGGCCCCATTGTCGGCAACACTATCACCGGAAGATATCAACTCACTGCTCCCCGGCCCGAGAATGGCAAGCAGAGCCTTCAGATCATCCGCCCTGGTTGCGGCAACAAGTGCCTGCACCGCTTCCTCGGGACTCGTAAACCGGGACTGCCTGGCTTCGGACGCGAAGCCATTATGGCTCACAGCAAACAGAATAACGGCAATGCAAAATGCAAGCAGAGCCGGCCACAATTTCCCCCTCATCATATCCGCTCCCGGTAGATTCATAGTGTCTTACCTCTCTCGCTTACTGCTGCAGCCAACCATGGTCCTATCTGCGTCCACCACCCCGGGAGCCTCCACCCTGTCCGCCACCGCCGCGGAAACCATCGCCACCCTGTCCGCCGCCGCGGGAACCGCCGCCACCGGAAAATCCGCCACCATCATGGCGTTGTATCTGGCCGCCGCCGTAGCCGCCTGACGGGGACCGGACGGCAGGACTCTGGCCGGTGCTGCCCCATCCCCGCTCACCGGCCCTTCGCTCGAAACCGCCGCTGCCCACTCCGCTGAAGGGGGTGTCCCGACGGGTTTCCCGACGAATGTCAGACGATCGCGCACCGGTTGGCGGTCCTTGCCGAACCTGGGGGGCCTGCTGCGTAACAGCCCTTTCGCCACGCTGCACAGCATGCGGCTGGGGTGTACGTATCCCCTGTTGTTCACCACGTCCGGGCGAATATCCGCGCCGTTCCGGGTTTATGGTTGCAGATTGTCGTGGTGGACGTACCCCGAAACGGTCACTCGTCCTGATATCCCGATAGGCGACGCCTCTGCGGTGCGACGGATTATGAATCCACTGCTGACTGCCGCCTTGATGAATGTAATTGCGATGAAAATGCCTTGTTCTGCTGATGTCGATATGAATACGATGATACGGCCAGTCAAACCAGGTCCAGGCAAAGGTGCTGAACCCGAAGTAAATGCCGGACCCGAAGCCGATGTATGTCCCATAGAAATAGCCGGGGGGGTAATACCAGTAATACGGCGGATAAGCCGGGTACCACCAGGGTCCGTAGACATAGACCGGATCGTACACCGGTACATAGATGACATTGGGAGTGGCCGGCTCAATGATGACATTGTTGTTATCGACGACGACCTTCTGCTGGTCGGTGGATTTGAGATTACCCTGTGCCAGGGCCTTGTTCCGCAACTCCTGGATCGTCGCCATAACCTCCGCTTCCTGTCCCAGGAAGGCATCGCCCAGCTTTCTCGTCTGGTCGAGCTTGTCGCTCATGGACTTAAGAAGGTCGGGGAAATGGCACAGGGATTTGACGCTGGGGTCCCAGCTCTTATCCTGCAAGGCGGTATTCAGGTCATCTCCCTTTAACTGCCTGTTCTTGCTCACCCAGCGATCTGCCTCTACCACTTCCAGAGGATAGGTAGCGGCCATCAGGATCTGGGCGGTCAACGCATCGGGATAAAGGGCAATCGGCGCAAGCATCTGCGTCAACTCCTCTTTAGAGAATTTGTATGCCTGATCGGAATCATCTAATTCTTGAGCCATGATTCCGGCCGGTACTACGAGCAGGGTGACGATGATCAGAATCACTCTGCGCCATGCAGATGTTATCGCTCTCATACGATCTCCTGTGCCGGCATGCTTCCTATCGTTCGCTGCTACATATCAAGTATACTACTCTCGTGAACATTAGACGTAAGAAAGAACAAATTAGTTACAGTGCCCTGAACGCACTTTCCCTCCGCCGATCTCCAGAAACAGTCAAGGCCCGCCTCCGATCCGGGGCGGGCATTGACACTCACAACACTGCATGCCCCCTGATGTAAGGATGCGTTATTTGACGACCGGCTTACCCAGTGTCTGGGATGCCTTTTCCAAGGTCTCCAGGTTCACCAGATCTTCGTAACCCATCCGCTTCAAGGCATCAAAGGCGATGCCGGTGCGCCTGCCGGAGCGGCAGTACAGATATATTTTACCCTTCTTGTCGGGTGCTACGGCGGTAATCCCCTGTTCAATCCGGTCATAGGGGATCAGCACCGCTCCTTCCAGATGCCCCTCTTTCCATTCCTGCTCCGTTCGGACATCCACTATCAAGGGTGCTGCAACGGCGGGTTGCTGATCCTGGTGGACTCGGTGGGCGCAGCAGCCGCCAAGCACAAACAGCACTACGGTGACAATCAGAACACACGTGATTCTCATACGGTGACATCCTTTCAGTGAGGTACCATCTTCATAGGAATATGATACCCACCATAGCTCAAGCCCGTCAACTGAGCATTCCGCTTTACTCCAGCAGTTCTACACCGCTGATCTAGCGAACCGTAATTCTCTGCACCTTCAGCGCCCCGCTCGATATCTTCAAGGTGCCATCAATCACCGAGGTACTGGTTGGCTCCTGGACCGTGAAGGCATCATCCGTATATCCCCCCACCAACTGGACGGCGACTGTACCGGTCATCAGAATATTTTCGACGAACACCTGATCCCTGATGCGCATGATTGTTCCGGGGATGGTGATGGCATCCAGGGCAGAACCGATACTGTAATAGCATGAACCATCACCTTCGATCTTTACGGTTTGGGGATTGGCGATAAAGGTCGCGGTGACCGTCCTGGCAGCATCCATACCGGCTATGCCGCAGATGGCCATGGTCGTTGTCCCGCCGGCCGTGATGCAGTCGCCGGACCAGGTGACGGTCGAGTTGACCGCCGTGGCGGTCAGCGAAACGGCATCACCGTCATTCAGCAGAGCGGTGCCGGTTGCAATTGCAGGATAGGTAAAGCTGATTCCGCCAAGAGTGGACGTCACCGCCCCCCAGCCGCTCCCGGTGGCATTGGCCGTCAGCAGGTACTGGATGGGGACAAAGAGAGCCTGCACGTTGAGGTCGGCCTGCACATTGGTGATGGTCAGCGGGTTGGCGGTTGTTGTGATTGTTGGACCGGCGCCACTGACAGACCATTCGATAAACCTGCTGCCGGCAACGGCTTCTGCGCCTACCGGGGTGGTGCTGCCGCCGAAGAGTACCGTCTGATTGAGGTTGCCCGACAGGGTTCCGCTGCCCTGGGCGCTGAAGTTCACATTATAGCTGCGCAGGTTGAACGTGGCAGTAAATGACCTGTTGGCAGACATGGTAACCATGCCGTCTGAACAGTCGGCATCGCCAGACCAGCCGGCAAATACCGAACCGGCATCCGCCAAGGCCGTCAACACAACCTCATTTCCTGCCGGAAACCCACTGCATCCGGCACCGCAGGGGGTGCCGGATGGGTTGCCCGCTACCGTACCGGTGCCGGCACCGGCCTTGTTCAACCAGAGCAGGAAACCGTCAAACGGGACATAGATCCGCTTCGTGTTGCTGACAAGCGCTGTCGAGGCGGTGGAATAGCCACCCTGAACCTCCATAACAGCCCGCAGATAATAGTCCGAATTAAGCGGGAGATTGATGCCTCCCAGCTCCCATCCTCCGGAGATCCTGACAGCACTTCCGAGAGCGGCCCAGGAGAGCAGATCTGTCGTGCCTTGTATGGTGACCCGTACGACTTCAGGACCGGTGCCGCTTTGCAGTACCGTTACCTTTGCTCCGTCTGCCGTATGTGAGAGCCCGCAGGAGGCGATGCCGGTATTGGTAATCCTGGCAAGCCTGGTTCTAGCGACACCTCCAACCTGAGAGAAATCACCTGCCACCAGAATCTTGCCGTCAGGCAGGGGGACTATGGTGTTCACGGCCCCGTTTGCACCGGGATTGAACGTATCGTCGAGTGAGCCGTCGGCATTCAGCCGGGCGATGCTGTTTCGGGCCGGCGACCAGACGACGGACGTGAAAAGGCCGCCCAGCAGTATCTTGCCGTCGGTTTGAAGGGCAATCGAGCTGATGGAGTTGTTCATCTGGGTGGTAAAACCGGTATCGAGGGTACCGTTCGGATTCAGGCGTACCAGATTATATTTAGGGATGCCATCGACCGAACTGAACATCCCGGCAACAAGGATCTTACCGTCCGGCTGCAATGCCAGGGTATATATCTGCTGGTTGAAGTTCGGCGTGCTGAATCCTGTGTCACGGCTGCCGTCCGGGTTGAACCTGACGAGATACCTGCAGGTGGTGCCGTTGACACTGGTGAACCATCCGCCGACGAGGATCCTGTTGTCCGGCTGGACCACAATGGTGACCACACCGCCATCGGCGCCATCGACCGTACCGGTAAACGTTGCATCCAGGCTGCCATCGGGATTCAGACGGGCAAAATATTTCCTGGTTGTTCCGGCGATCTGGGTAAAGTTCCCTCCGATGAGGACCTTGCCGTCCGGTTGCGGAACGACCACATGAACTATATCGTTCGGTGCCGGATTAAAGGTGCTGTCCCGGCTGCCATTGGGATTGAGCCGCGCGATCCGATGCTGCGCGGCGCCATCCACGGCGAAGAATGCCCCGGCGATATAGATCTTGCCATCAGGAACCACTGCTATCGAGCGGACCCAATTGCCGATATTCAGATCGGGAAATGATTCGTCGATACTGCCGTCCGGATGCAGACGCGCAAGACCGCGTCGTGTATTTCCGGCAATGAAGGAAAAATAACCTCCGGCCAGGATCTTGCCGTCCGGCTGCATAGCCACGGCAAGGACGTTAGCGCTTGCCGCAGGATCGAAATCCTTATCGAGCCGCCCGTCCTCATGGTGCAGGCGCGCGACTCCTCTGCGCTGAATGTAGTTGATCGAATTAAAGGTTCCGGCCAGAAATAGTTTGCCATCGGACTGCTGCATGATGGCTTCAGCAGGTCCACCGTTAACGACAGGAGTAAATTCCGTATCGAGGCTTCCATCCTGCCTCAGGCGGGCCACGTTCTGCTGCCACACCGAATTCACCATGTTAAACGGGCCGCTGATGATGATTTTACCGTCAGCCTGCAGGCAGAGCCTGCTGACGTAATTGACATCAATGGTTGCCGTAAACGAGGTGTCGAGACTTCCGTTTGCATTGAGGCGGGCTATATAAGCCTTCGATATGCCGCCCACGGTTGTAAAAGGACCTCCCACAATAATCTGCCCGTTCGGCTGTACCGCAACCGCGTTTGCCTGCATGTTTATAGCAGGCGCGCTGAAGAAGCTATCGAGCGTGCCATCCGCCTTGAGCCGTACAACCTTGGTGCCCCCGCCAAGAACCACCTGACCGTTCGACATTAGGGCAATCGAGTAAACCCCTCCGATATGGGCAGGATTGGCAAAGCTGCTGTCGATTGTGCCGTCGGCGTTGAGCCTGGCCATTGCGTTCCTTGGCGTGCCGGCAATGTTTGAGAAACCACCGCCGACAAGGATCCTGCCGTCCGGCTGTAATTTGAACGCAAATACCATGTAATCCGGTGCCGGATCAAAGGCTTCATCAAGGCTGCCGTCGGTGTTCAACCGGGCGAAACCGTTTCTTGCAATGCCGTTCACCTGGGAGAACCAGCCGCCAATCAGGACTTTGCCATCAGCCTGAACAGCCAGAAACCTGACGCCGGAGTCAAGGGTCGCAGTGAAGGTGCCGTCGAGGCTTCCGTCGTGGTTCAGCCGGGCAAGGTAGTTCACGGATGTCCCACCGACAGCCGAGATCATGCCGCCGATCACCACCTGGCCGTTAGGCATCAGGGCAGCATCATATACCTGGCCGGTAATATCGGGGTTGTATCCGTCATTTGCTGAAATGGCATGGGCTGTACTCGGCACAGATAACACGACCAACAACAGGCAGAGAACAAATCGCAACGATACGCAGGTAACGGTATCCATGATGTTCCTCCTCTGCTGCAGCGTAATGAACATCTGCAGTGGCCACCCTCTCTCCAGTCAGGAAAATGCGCTGCATCTAGCGTACCACCTCAACACCGACACAACATATCAATATTATTAATTATTTTCGGTGAACACAACCATACCCGAAACATGTAAAATATTTCAACACCCTAAAAAACAAGGAGATTGCATAACCGCATGTAACGTAGGTTTGTGGAGACTCACGAAAATAGTTTTGGCGGCCGGTTCGACAGCATGTGTAAGATTTTTCGACAAAGTGGGATTTACGGCAGGACGGGTGAATCCTGATAACGCGAGTAATCGATGATTTACAGTTGTGCTCTTTTATCAGGAGATATATCGTGAGGACGTTTAATCGTCTCTGTGAATACCCCACCACTCATAACCAAAGGAAATCACATGTCTAACCTGCCAACATGCCCATCATGCAAATCGGAATATACCTACGAAGACGGCGACAATTTCGTCTGTCCGGAATGCGCCCACGAATGGCCGCAGAAAGCCGCCGAGAGTTCCGCCGAAGATTCTGTCGTGCGCGATGCCTTCGGGAATATCCTCAACGACGGCGACTCTGTCACCGTCATCAAGGATCTCAAGATCAAGGGATCATCGCTGACCGTGAAGGTCGGCACCAAGGTCCGGAACATACGAATTGTCTCAGGGGATCACGACATTGACTGCAAGATAGACGGGATTGGTGCTATGGGGTTGAAATCGGAGTTCGTCAAAAAGGCGTAGCTGCTGACACACCTATTGCAGCCACGCGACCCCTTAGGACGACACTTTCGGGGTGGTAAGAGCGGGATTTCAGAGTCTGGCTTTATTGCCAGCGGACGTTGTTACGCCCTTCGGATTTGACCCGGTAGAGCGCCTTGTCGGCACGCCCTACCAGACTTTCGGGGGTGTCGGTTGCTTCAGCTTCGGTGACTCCTATGGAGATGGTGACCTTTATTTCGGAACCATCGAGCAGGAAACGGCTTTCCTGTTGGCTGTAACAGAGCTTGACCGCCACCTCGACGGCAGCTTTGCCGTCACTGCGCTGCAGGATAATGGCAAATTCGTCGCCGCCGAACCGGGCCACAAAATCGCTTTCCCGCAGGGCCGATTTGAGGTTGAATGCTACCCCCTTGAGGATCCGGTCTCCTGCCAGATGACCATGCTTGTCGTTGATCTCCTTGAAATGATCCACGTCCACCAGCAGCAGTGAAAACATGTCGTTATGCCGCTGGTGAAGTTTGATTGACTCCAGTAATTTCTCATCGAAATAATTCCTGTTGGCCAACTGGGTCAACCCGTCGATCCTGACCGCCGTGCGGAGCTCTTCCACCAGTTTTTTCTGGCTAGCCAGTTCTTCCTGGGATTGGGACAGCTCCTTCTTAAGCTTTGAATTCCCCGAAGTGATCCTGTCAACCTCCCTCATCAGCAGTTGGTGGACCTCTGACAACTCTTTCGGGATGTCTATATTGCTGATACTTTCCCGCACATCCCCCATGGTCTGATTGGAATCATTGGCTGCCTGGTCGGCCCGGTGGATAATCATTGCCAGGCTCACGATGATAGTACGCAGGACATGGGTCAGATTATTGAGCTGTTCCTCATCTACCTTCGTCTGATGGGCAGCGTTTTTTGCCGCATCACCATTGCCACCCCTACCACGTTTCGAGCTGAACAACCTGCCGACCGCGGTAAACGGAGCCATCACTAGAGTAACAATTTTCTCGGCCACACTGCCGAGTCCGGACGCAGCAAGCAGTTTGGCCAGGGGAATCAGCAGTCCACCTGCGAACAAACCAATCAGGAATATATATACCGGCGCAATCTGATTCACGTGTATTCTCCTTAAATCGCCTTCTGCACGTACTTACTCAAACGTCATTCAACGGGCTGATAACAGGAGCGGTTCCTCCCCTCGGATTTGGCGCGATAGAGCGCCAGATCAGCACGCTTCAGCAGTGACTCCGGCGTATCAGCGTCACCGGATTCCGCCGCTCCGATGGAAAGTGTGACACCCAGTGCAACTCCATCCAGCAGCAGTCGGTTCTCGTTCTGTGAACTGCACAGTTTGGCCGCCACATCCATTGCGGCAGTGCCGCTGGTCTTGCAGAGAATGACGGCAAATTCGTCGCCACCGAAACGGGCGACAAAGTCGGAATCACGCAGGGCGGATTTCAGATTGAATGCCACCCCCTTGAGGATCCGGTCACCGGCCTGATGGCCGTATTTGTCGTTTATATCCTTGAAGTTGTCTACGTCTATCAGAAGCAGGGAAAACACATCGTGATGACGGTGCTGGAGCCTGGTCATCTCCAGGAGTTTTTCATCGAAATAGGCCCGATTGGCCAATTGGGTAAGACCGTCCATCCTGACCGCCGAACGTAGTTCCTCTATCTGCTGCCGCTGGTTCGCCAGTTCTGCCTGGGAACGGGAAAGCTCCTTCTTGAGGGTCGAGTTACCGACGATCACATGGTCGATCTCGCGCATCAACAGACCGTGTGCATCCTTCAGTTCACCCGGCAGGTCCATGCGGCCAATGGCGTCGCGCACATCACCGAGGGTCTGGTTGGAGGTGCTGGCCGCATGATCCGCCCGCTGGATGACCGCCGTTACATTCAGCAGTATCTTCCGGATCATCTGGGCCACTGCCTTCAATTGATCTTCCGGCAGATCACTTTTCATCGGGACGATGTCTTGTTCCTTCGATCTGATCAGCAGCCCCCCTGCCCTGCGCAACAGCTGACCGATGGCTTCGAAGGGTGCGGTCACCAACCTGCCGAGTGTCTGTAGGAGACTTCCCCCTCCGCCATTGATCAGTGCGCTGACCAGCGGATACAGAACAGCCCCTATCAGGATTCCTCCAAACAAAAGTATAACCGGATTTACCTGAGTCATCAGTGAACTCCTAGCGTTAAGCCGACGGCCGATACAGTACGTCACCTTATCTATCGGCAGAATGATATGATAGTTGAATATTAATTTTGTGAGCGGAGCCCTCACACCTGATTAGCACCATCCAACGCTCGTGCGCCACCATTACGCACCTGCCGCACGGGACTCATCTTTTGATTGCATCATCGGCAGGTTACCGACTATTATCAGCCGAAAATCAGCTTAGCATGGAGAGCGGAACGCGAGCACGGGGGAGACCGGACATGAAAAATATGCTGATCGTACCTGCAGTAATGATGGTGGCTGCTGCCTGCACCACTGCCCTGGCCGTAGGACCCGGCAAGAATCTTGAATTCAGTGGTGGCGCCGCAGGTCCGGTCATCTTTGACGGTTCTACTCACCAGTCAGCCGGTTTAACCTGCAAGAATTGCCATAATGATGACTTGTTTCCCATAATGAGAATGGGGACCGTCAAGATCACCATGGTTGAACTGTATGCCGGTAAGTACTGCGGAAAGTGTCATGACGGCAAGAGCGCATTCAGCAGCAAGAGCTGCGATCGCTGCCACTACAATGCCGGAGTCTGACACACCGCAGGAGTGCCCGGCTGTAAACTCTCTATAACATGTAGCTGCATCCAAAAGGAGCCATACCATGTCAACCATCATGCCAGAAGGGGAAGACCTGCACCGGGCCATCAAGTGGATTTCGACCAACCTGCAGGAGTCACCGGACCAGCCGCTCCAGAAACTCGTGCAGGAAGCCATCTTCAAATATGACCTTTCACCACGGGACTCTGATTACCTGATCAACTTCTACAGCAAGGCCGCGGCCAAATAATATATCACCATCCGTGGTACTCCTGCCGCCGCAACACGGAAAGGGCTTTCCATGAAGAACTGCCTCCTGTTGATAGA
>CAZSTJ010000052.1:0-16693 GCA_964609805.1 uncultured Geobacter sp.
CGGGTGCATCAGGTCGGAGCCGGCGCAGACGGCCACCAGACCGGCGAGCGGGATTTTGCCGAGGTGCGGGATGGATACGACAAAAGCCCGCTGCAGGCAGAGGTCAGCCCTTTCATTACCGATATGGCCTCTGAATACCGCCGGGCCGACCTGATAGTCTGCCGGGCCGGGGCCACCACCATCGCCGAGGTGACCGCCTGTGGCAAGCCATGTCTCTTCATCCCCTTCCCCCATGCGGTGGACGATCACCAGCGGCGCAACGCCGAGGCGCTGCTCAAGAAAGATGCCTGCTTCATGCTGTTGGAAAAGGAGTTGACGGGAGAGAGCCTTGCGGAGATGATCAGGGGGCTGGCGGCCGACCCGGAGTTGCTGCAGCGCACCGGCGAGGCGGGCCACTCTCTGGCGCGGCTGGACGCGGCGAAGATCATTGTGGATGAGATGACAAAATCACAAACCGTGTGATCCACGAAGTGCACGAAGAAACACAAAACTAAGGCAAGAAGACATAATTTAGGCAGCTTTACCCCTAAAATGACCGTTGCGATTGATGGTGAAGTTCCTTTGCGAACCTTCGTGTCCTTCGTGGATAAGAAAGCAGGTTTTCAATGTACGGTAAAATAGAGAAAATCCACTTCGTCGGCATCGGCGGCATCGGCATGAGCGGCATCGCCGAGGTGCTGCTGAACCTGGGATATCAGGTTTCCGGCTCCGATCTGCGCGGTTCTGACATCACGGAGCGCTTGGCCGGTTTCGGCGCCGAGATCGGTATCGGCCACAAGGCCGACAACCTGAAGAACGTGGACGTTGTGGTCATCTCCTCCGCCGTCCATGACGACAATCCGGAGGTGGTCGAGGCCAAGCGGCTGCACGTGCCGGTCATCCCCCGAGCCGAGATGCTGGCTGAGCTGATGCGGATGAAATACGGTATCGCCATCGCCGGCACCCACGGCAAGACCACCACGACCTCCATGGCCGCCTCCATCCTGGGACATGCTGGCATCGACCCGACCATCGTCATCGGCGGTAAGTTGAATGCCATCGGTACGAACGCCCAGTTGGGGCAGGGGAAATTCCTGCTGGCCGAGGCGGACGAGTCGGACGGTTCCTTCCTGGTGCTCTCCCCCACCATCGCCGTGGTGACTAATATCGACGCCGACCACCTGGATCACTATTCCGGCATCGAGGAGATCAAGGACACCTTCGTGGAGTTCATCAACAAGGTGCCGTTCTACGGTCTGGCGGTGCTCTGCCTGGATGACCACAATATCCGCGAGATACTGCCGCGGGTCAAGAAGCGTTACATGACCTACGGCCTCTCATCCCAGGCCGATATCCGCGCCACCCACGTAAAGCACGACGGCTTCCAGACCTCATTCGTCGCCCACTACAAGGGATACCGGCTGGGCGAGGTCTCCTTCGCCATGCCGGGACCGCACAACGTGCTCAACGCCATGGCCTGCATCGCGGTGGCCATGGAACTGGACGTGCCGTTCTCAGCCATCCAGGAGGGATTTGCCAAGTTCGGCGGTGTCGGCCGGCGTTTCACCGTCAAGGGAGAGCCGAAGGGGATCATGATCGTGGACGACTACGGTCACCACCCCGCCGAGATCAAGGCAACCCTCGCAGCCGCCCGCCACGGCTGGCCGGAGCGTCGCATTGTGGCAGCCTTCCAGCCCCACCGTTACACCCGTACCCACGAACTGTTCAGCGAATTCGTCACCGCCTTCTACGACGCCGACGTACTGGTGCTGACCGATGTCTATGCCGCAGGTGAGCAGCCCATTGAGGGTGCCACGGCTGAGAGACTGGCCGGCGAGATCCTCCGCCACGGGCAAAAGGATGTGACCTGGATCGGCAACCGGGAACTGATTCCCGAGCACCTGGCCGGGATCGTCCGGGAGGGGGACATCGTCATTACCCTCGGTGCCGGCAACATCTGGCAGGCGGGGGAAGAGCTTCTGAAACTGCTGCAGAGGACTAAATAAGCGATGGCGCTACCGTTCGAGGCCATACGCGCGGCGTTTGCCGGCGACCTGCGGGAGCAGGAACCGCTCTCCCGTCACACCTCCCTGCGGGTCGGGGGACCGGCTGACCTCTTTGCCATCCCCCGGGATTGCGACGACCTGACCAGCCTGCTGCGCATTCTGGACGAGCACGGAGTCCCGCTCCTGGTCGTCGGCGGCGGTTACAACCTGCTGGTCCGCGACGGGGGCTTTCGCGGGGCGGTCATCTCACTCGAGAAGTTCCAGAACCTGGCGGTCCGTCCCTTCGGTGAGATCCGGGCTGAAGCGGGGGGACGCAACATGGATCTGGCGCGACTGGCCGAGGCCCACGGCTTGAGCGGCTTCGAGTATCTGGTCGGCATTCCCGGCACAGTCGGGGGGGCGCTCCGCATGAATGCCGGTGCCCATGGCGGCGAAATTTTCGACCATCTCGTTTCGCTCGAACTGATCGGGGCGGAAGGGGTGCAACTCCTTGATAAAAAAACCATGAGTTACGGTTATCGCCGCTTGCAACTTGAACCTAATAAAATTATAATCGCCGCCAATTTCCAGCTTTCCGAGGGTTCCCGCGAGGAGATTTCCGCCGCCATGGACAGCTGTCTGCAGAAGAGGCGGGAAACCCAGCTGGTACGCTACCCGAACGCGGGATCGTATTTCAAGAATCCGCCGGGAAAGAGTGCCTGGCGGCTGATCGATGAAGCCGGCCTGCGGGGACAGGTCCTGGGGGGGGCCCAGGTTTCGGAGATTCACACGAACTTCCTGGTCAACCGCGGCGGGGCAACAGCCGCCGACATCCTGGGCCTGGCCTCTATCGTCAAGGAAAAGGTTGCTGCACAGAGCGGCATCATGCTGGAAGAGGAAGTACGCATCGTGGGTGAGGATTAGACCATGGCAGCCATGAAATCGAAAAAGATCGCCGTGCTGATGGGGGGACTTTCCGCCGAGCGCGAGGTATCGCTCAAGAGCGGCACAGCCGTGCAGCAGGCCCTGCTGGCCCGCGGTTACGGCAGCATCGCCGTGGATGTCGGCCGCGATCTGGCCGAGGTTCTGGTCCGGGAACAGATCGAAGCCGCCTTTATCGCGCTCCATGGCCGCTACGGCGAGGACGGCTGCGTCCAGGGGCTCCTGGAACTGCTCCAGATTCCCTATACCGGTTCGGGGGTGCTGGCCAGCGCCCTGGCAATGCACAAACTGTACAGCAAGCAGACCTTTGCCTCCGCCGGCATACTCACGGCCCCGTTCCACCTTTTCCGCCGCGGTGAATCGGTCAAACCTGAGGAGCTTTCCTTCGACCTACCGTTCGTGGTCAAACCTGTCCAGGAAGGATCATCCGTCGGGATTTCCATCGTCAAAGAGCCGGGGCAGTTGCAGCCGGCCCTGGATGAAGCCTTCCGCTACGACGACGAGATCCTGGTGGAGCGCTTCGTCAAGGGGCAGGAGGTTCAGGTCGGCATCCTCGACGACCGTCCCATCGGGGCCATCGAGATTGTCCCGAAAAATGAATTTTACGACTTCGAGGCCAAGTACACCGACGGCATGGCCGAACACATCTATCCAGCCCGCCTCTCACCGGGGTTATACGAGAAGGCCCTGCAGGTCGGCAGCGCAGCCCATCGCGCCCTCGGCTGCTCCGGCTACAGCAGGGTGGACCTGCTGGTGACCGAGTCTGGCGAATGTTACGTACTTGAAGTCAACACCCTCCCGGGCATGACGGCACTGTCACTGCTGCCGGAGATTGCCGCCAAGGGCGCCGGGCTCTCCTTCGGGGACCTGGTGGAGCGGATCATCGAATCGGCAGCGTTACATACGAAGGCGGGCTGAAATCGTGCGGGATTACCGGAACGCGACATACCAGCGCAAGAAACCGGCCGTCAACAAGGTCAAGGTACAGCGCAAGCCGATCGAGTGGGGTAAATATCTCCGCCCACTGGGGAAGATCGCCCTCGGCGCCGCCGGGGTGGCCCTGGCCGTCGGTATCGTCTACGGAGCCGGCAGGGCCGTCCGTGCCACGAAATTCTTCCGTCTCAAGACCATCGAGGTTGCCAGTGCCAAGCGGTTGAATGAAGCGGAAATCCTCGCCCTGGCAGGTGTGGAACCGGGACAGGACCTGGCCCGGATGAACCTGAAGCGGATGGGGGAGCAGCTTGCACAGAATCCCTGGGTGGAAACGGTCCGGATTCACCGATACTTCCCCGACCGGCTCTCCATCTCCATCACGGAGCGGGAGCCGCTGGCCATTGTCAACATGGGGCTGATCTACTATCTCGACAAAAAAGGAAATGTCTTCAAGGTCCTCAACCAGGGTGACAAGCTTGACTATCCGGTGGTCACCGGTTTCAGCGAAGAGGATGTCACCGGCAACCCGGCCGCCACCCAAACCGCCCTCAAAGCCACCTGTGACCTGCTCGCCATCCTCCGCGAGAAGGGGGCGTTTATCCTTGCGGATGTATCCGAGATTCATTACGATAAAGGCTACGGTTTCACCCTCTTTACGGCATCCGGGGCGCTACCGGTCAAGATCGGCGCCACCGATTTCGCCGCAAAGGTGGACCGGTTCGCCCGTGTCTACCGAGACCTGATGGCCCAGAAGCCGTCCTTGCAGTACATCGACCTAGATTACAACGACAAAATTGTCGTCAAAAAGAGTTAGACATCGAAAAATATTCGGCAGGGGGGAGTATGTCAGCAACCAGGAAGGATAATCTGATCGTCGGACTCGACATCGGCACCACGAAGATTTGCGCGATTGTCGGCAATGTCACGGAAGACGGCATCGATATCGTCGGCATCGGCACCAGCCCCTCCAGCGGCCTGCGTAAGGGGGTCGTGATCAACATCGAGAGCACGGTCGCTTCCATCCGCAAGGCCATCGACGAGGCGGAACTGATGGCCGGCTGCGAGATCAAGTCGGTCTATGCCGGTATTGCCGGCGGGCATATCAAGGGGATAAACTCCCAGGGGGTCATCGCCATCAAGAACCGCGAAGTGGCCCAGGAGGATGTCCGCCGGGTCATCGACGCCGCCAAGGCCATCGCCATCCCCATGGACCGCGAGGTCATCCATATCCTCCCCCAGGAATTCATCATCGACGAGCAGGACGGTATCCGTGAACCGCTCGGCATGAGCGGCGTCCGGCTGGAGGCCAAGGTGCATATCGTCACCGGTGCCGTGGCCAGCGCCCAGAATATCGTTAAATCCTGCAACCGGGCCGGCCTTGACGTGGCCGACATCGTACTGGAACAGCTGGCCTCCTCCGAGGCGGTCCTCTCCCCGGATGAAAAAGAGCTGGGGGTCTGCCTGGTGGATATCGGCGGCGGTACGACCGACATCGCCATCTTCTCCGAAGGGGCCATCAAATACACCTCGGTACTCTCCCTGGGGGGAAACCATCTGACCAACGACATCGCGGTCGGCCTGCGCACCCCAATGGCCGAAGCCGAAAAGATCAAGCAAAAATACGGCTGCTGCCTCTCCTCGCTGGTCGGCAAGGACGACAAGATCGAAGTGCCGAGCGTCGGCGGCCGCAAACCGCGCGAGCTCTCCCGCAATGTGCTCTGCGAGATCCTCGGTCCCCGCGTTGAGGAAATCTTCACCCTGGTCAATCGTGAGATCATTAAATCAGGGTTGGAAGACTCCATCGCCTCCGGCGTCGTCATCACCGGCGGCTCCAGCATCCTGGAGGGCATGCCGGAACTGGCCGAGCAGATCTTCAACCTGCCGGTGCGCCGCGGTGTACCCCAGAAGATCGGCGGCCTGGTGGACGTAGTCAACTCCCCGGTCTATGCCACCGGTGTGGGCCTGGTGGTTTACGGCAGCAGAAATTCCGGTACCCGTGAGCACTTCAAGGAAGGCGGCTCTGACGACAGCATCTTCAACACCACCATGCGCCGCATGAAGACCTGGTTCCGCGAGTTTTTCTAATCTGAGAAAACGCGCCATTAAAAGATTAACAAGGAAACAAACTGAATTTTAAGCCGTTTTTTTAGGGTGTGTTTTTTATCATTTTTTTCCTTTGATTCTTTGTACAATTGCGGTTACATTTTACCCTTAATTGGACGAATCACTGCCATTGCACAGGGGGATGCCGCATGTTTGAATTCGATGAAGCGATAGAACAAGGTGCCGTTATCAAGGTAATCGGTGTCGGTGGCGGCGGAGGTAATGCCGTCAACACCATGATTGCCAGCTCCATACATAAAGTCGACTTCATCGTTGCCAACACCGATGCCCAGGCCCTTCGCAACTCCAAGGCTGCAGTTAAGATCCAGCTGGGCCGTCAGCTTACCAAGGGGCTCGGGGCAGGAACCAAGGCTGAAGTAGGCCGCGAGGCCGCTCTGGAGGATCGCGAGTCGCTGGTCGAGGCAATCAAAGGCGCCGACCTGGTCTTTATCGCCGCCGGCATGGGCGGCGGCACCGGCACCGGCGCTGCCCCGGTTATCGCTGAAGCGGCCCGTGAAACCGGTGTCCTGACCGTCGGCGTCGTCACCAAGCCGTTTACCTACGAAGGCCGTCCCAAGACCGAAGTGGCTGAATCCGGCATCGCAGAACTCAAGAAACACGTCGACTCCCTCATCATCATCCCCAATGACCGTCTTATCAGCCAGGCCGGCAAGAACATGTCCCTCTTCGACGCCTTCAAACCGTCCGACGACGTACTCCGTCAGGCCGTCCAGGGAATCTCCGAACTGATCACCTCCGAAGGCTTCATGAACCTGGACTTCGCCGACGTGAAGACCGTTATGAGCGTCCGCGGCATGGCCATGATGGGCATCGGCGTTGGCACCGGCGACAACCGCGCCGCCGACGCCGTCAACAACGCCATTGCCAGCCCGCTGCTTGAAGACAACGACATCTCCGGCGCCAAGGGCGTCCTGGTCAATATCTGCGGATCTGCCTCCATGACCATGGATGACTACAACACCGTCAACCGCATCGTCCACGAGAAGGTCCACGAAGAAGCCAATATCAAGATCGGGGTTGTCCGGGACGATGAAATGGGCGACACCATCAAAGTTACTGTCATCGCCACCGGCTTCGGCGACCGTTTTGATGCGGACAAGGGGCATAAGCGGAGTTTCGGCGCCATGCCGATAGCAGAGAAGCAGCCGACCTCCTCCCGCAACTCCCTGGACAAGCCGACCTTCATCCGCGACCGCCAGCAGACGGAGAACGTCACCAGAATCCGTACCGCACCGGTCTCGTTTATCGAGGATGATGAGGATCAGTACGACATCCCGACCTTCCTGCGGAAGTCCGTGGACTGATCCGCAGTCAATAATTGCCAGAGCGGCTGCTTCTGCGATGCCGCTCACATTTGCCCGGTCCTCTGATTTCCCCCTCCTGGAGAACCGGGCTTTTTTTATCTTCATTGGGTAAAAAGGGGTACATGCCATACGGCGTGTACCCCTTTCCTTTTGTCATCAGCCATTGGATTGAGACTCATCTCAATGAATACTGTCTGGCCGGAATAATAGCTTCAGCAGGCGGCAAACCTAAGGATGCACCCTGATATTCCTCACCTTCAGTGTGCAGTTCCTGACCGTCAGCCCCCCCTTGATGTCAGAGTAGTCCGTTGTTCCCGGCGGGGTGAAGCCACTGCCATAGCCGCCATAGAGGTTATAGATAACACTGGACTGACTGAAGGTCAGGGTCTCGGTAAACATGATGTTACGGGCCTCGATGGTCGCGCCAAGTGCAGCAGCCTGGTAGGCGTCGTAGATCCTGCCATAGGGGATGGCCGGAGCGGTTGTGATGCGGGCATTGGAGGCGGCTCCAAAATTGGCGGCGGCGCTCTTGTCGATACTCATGGTGACGATGTTGCTGCCGCCGTCGGTGCCGCTCCAGCCGTAGAGGGCCGCGTACCAGTTGGGGGTGGCGGTCAGGGTTACCGGTTCGTTCACAGCGAACAGGGCGGCGCAGCCGTCGGGGGAACCGTTACTGCAGTTAATGCCGGCAGGCGAACTGGTGATGGTCGAGCCGCCGCTGCCGGTGAAGGCTACGGTCAGAAAGCGACTGATGATGTCGCTGGTAGCCATGGCCCCGTTGGAGAGATTGCCGGCTTCATCCTTCGCCCAGACGTAGAAATTTCGCGGTCCGGTTCCCAGAGCCACCACCGATCCGGGATTGTTTGGTACCCAGCCCGGCCCCCAGGGCTCGGGGGGCGTCGGCGACTCGCTGATGTAGAAGCCGGTCACCCCGTGGGCATCGTAGGCAGTGAGGTTCGTGATCGGTATGGTCAGGGTCGTGTTGGTTCCCGGCAGGGTAAAGATCAGCGATGACGGGGCGATCCGGTCGGCGGTGCGGATATTCCAGAAGCCACTCTGATTGGTGTAATTGGCAAGCGTAACCGGATCACTTACCACAGGCTGACCGACCGTGCCGATCAGGGAGTAGTTGGTCGAGCTGCCTTCCTGCCCTCCGCCGGATATGACGTCTGATACATGGGTGTAAGCGGCAAGTGCAGAGGTTACCGGCATCAACAGAATCACCAGACTTGCAAGATCGATTGCTTTCATGACATCCCCCCACATGCTTACAGTATTACTTCCCGCTCAATGCCTGCTTCAGCGCCTCAAGCTCCGCCCTCAAATCCCGGATCATGCTCCCCTGCGCCTCGATCAGGGCCTGCTGTTCCTGCATCGCCTTGACCAGCACCGCCGACATATTGGCGTACTTGACGCCATCCGGCTCGCTCTGCTCGTTGTATATCGCCAGCACCGGCTGGATAGCCGCCACCTCTTCGGCGATAAATCCGAAATCTTCGGTACCGTTGGCCTTCCAGGTAAATGACACCGGGCGTAGTTGTCTGATCGCATCAAGCCCAAAGGGGAGATCAACGATCTTTTCCTTCAAACGGAGCGAACTGCCGCAACGCTGGAGAGTGCCGCTATTGGTTCCGCTGGAACAGAGATAGTTCGAGGTGGTGCCGGTTGGAATGCTCGCAACACCCAGTGTTCCGGAAAGAGTGACATTGCTGGCATTGTCCCATGTCAGGGCCGTACGGTTGCCGCCACAGGTGGATCCCAACGTCCCGCCTCCGCAGCCATAGACCACAGGACCATCCTTGCTGCCTGACACAAAACCGTCGGAGACATACCAACCGACGCCATGGAGGGTATCACTGCCTCCCCGGAGATAGATCTGGCTGTCGTTCATCCGCAACGTGCCGCCAAGATCGAGTAAGTCGGATCCGGCTGATTTACCTATGCCAACATGTCCACCGGAAACAACGAGTTGATTACTCCCTACGGCTAGTCCGTTAGTCGGAAGGTTCAGAACTCCTGCAGATGAAACCGAGGCGAGTACCGTGCCCGCACTGTTCTGCCATTCCTGAAGGTTGGCACTCTGGCTTGCGGCGCCCTGCACTATCAGTCCTTTCGTGGCTGCGGTGCTGTTCACGATGCTCAGTGTTGCAGCGGGTGTCTTTGTGCCGATACCTACTGTTACCGCTTCCGAACCGGTGCCGCCCAATACCAGGCTGTTGCTCTGGTTTACTGTTGCATTGTAGCCTATGGCGGTTGCATTAGTGAGTTGCGAGGTAGTGCCGGGGCCCGAGTTGGCGCCGATGAACGTGTTATTGGAGCCGGTTGTGTTGCCATAGAGCGTTATGTTGGGGTATCCGGCCTGGTAACCGACTGCGGTGTTGTTGATGCCGGTTGATGGTGATATCGGCTGGTTTTTGAATAAGGCATTATAGCCCACGGCAGTGTTGTTGGAATTCCAACTCAATGAGCCATTGTCGTAAGATTGCAGTTGCAGAGCTCCCGTACCTATGGCGGTATTCCTGCCTGCCGTGGTGTTGGATTCAAGGGATGATGCACCATAGGCGCAGTTATTGCCGCCGATTGTATTTGAATAGAGAGCGGCTGCGCCACTGGCGGTGTTGCCAATTCCAAGTGTATTGGAATACAGTGCTACTGCGCCGCTGGCACTGTTGGATGAACCGGTTGTATTTGAATAAAGCGCTTCGGTTCCGGTTGCGGCGTTGTAACTGCCGGCTGTTGTAGACGTTCCGGCATTGACACCGGCAAAGAAATTATATGAGCCAAAGGTATGAACGAGTGTGTTTGCTCCCGACTTTATCCTCCCCGCGGAGGCTGTGGTTGCCGGGAGCCGCAGATTGCCGGTGATCTCAAGCTGATCTGCGGGTGCGGCAGTCCCGATACCGATGTTGCCGCTGCTGTTCCAGGCGAGGGCAATGTTCTGCCCGCCGTTGGTGGTACCGAGTGCGCCACCGCCGAAACCGTACAGCACCGGCCCGTCCAGATTGGCCCCGGCAAACAAATTGCCTAAGCCGAACCACCCCAGTCCATGGTTGTCATCGGACGAAGTCCGGAGATAGAGGGTGTGATCGTTCAGGTGCAGGTCACCGTCAAGGTTCAATTTATTGGCAGTCACCGAGGAGGCGGCCAGTTTCGACGTTGTCACGGCATTCTCCTGAAGCTGCACCGAGCCAACAGATGCTACTCCCACGGCAATGCCTACATTGTCGAGCCGGGTGATTGAACCATATGACTTATAGGCAGCCCACAGGTTTGTGCCGTCAAATGTCAGCGCCGTCGGGACATGTCCATTGTTGAATGTTCCCTGTAGCGTGGAGGGATAACCGTATTTGCTGACCCCTGTTCCACTGGCCAGCCACCATTCGAGCCCATCGACAAGGATGGCATTGGGTGATGCCGGCACGTTGTAGGTGGTAGTGGCATATGTTGATTTGTTGATCTGGGTGATGGTATTGCTGCCGTTGTTGACAACCCACAGGTAACCATATGTCGGATAATAAGCCACAGCCACCGGCGCCGACCCAACGGGATATTCGGTATCCCTGGCCCCCGATGCCGCCAGGATACGTGTGACATTGTTGCTTCCGTAGTTTACCGCCCAGACGGCTGTACCGTCATAGGCCAGTGCCACCGGGGTGGTTCCGGCAAGGACAGGAGAACCGGCTACCGTTCCGGTCGCGGGATTGATCCGCACGACATTGTTGCTGCTGGCGTTTGCTACCCAGACATAGGTGCCGTCCCAGGTCAGGGCTGCGGGACCGTTGCCACTGGTTGAGAACGTTCCGGAAACAGCTCCAGTGGCAGCTGTGATCCTGGTAACGTTATCGCTTCCCCTGTTTGCTACCCAGATGTAGGTGCCATCAAAGACCAGTGCTGAAGGATTCACACCTACCGTAATGGCAGCACCGCTTACATACCCGGTTGCCGGGCTCAACTTTCGCACCGTGCCGGTGGCAACCCCGTCGCCGGCAAAGGCCGCCCAGACAAAACTGCCGTCAAAGACCAAGGCACTAGGCGCCACCCCTAAGAGGAATGACCATCCGGTCGCTACGTTCCGCGTCTCCCAGTTTTGCAGCGCAATCTGCTGTGTCGTAAGCCGTGCCGGGTCGGCAGGATTAATGTAGCGGCTGTCCAGTTGTGAAAGTGATTGTCCAGACAACGCCGCACTCGATTCTGCAACACCCGATCGTAAAGAATAGGGCACACTGGCAAGCGACTGTAGCGGCATCTCGGCGTCACCAGCGACCTTGACACCCAGCAAGTACGGCACGTCAAAGAGTGCGCCGATCGGCGTGGTCGAGCCGAGTTGGGTGCTGTAGATGCCGTTGGTGGGCGTGATATTTTTGGTTTCCCTCCAGACCGGGTTGTTGCGGGCCGGATTGGATGAGTAGAGCGAGAAGCGGATGCTGGTCGTTGAGCTGACCGGCGCCCCGGCGCTGTCCTTCAGGTACCCCTGATAGTTGATCGTCTGGGGAACAGCGGCGAAACCAAGTGTGGCGACGGCAACCAGTGCGATCGTCCAGGTTATGATACTTCTCATAAAACCCTCCCGACAGCTAGAAAGACATCCGTAGATTTATTTTCGTTTTTCCTGTTCCTTCAGCTTCAGATCGAACGCGGCGAACGGTTGCGCACCCACCATCCTGATGCCGTCCACCATGTCACCCTTTGATCTGCCTACCACGAAACTGGGGGTACCGGATATGCCGGCCTCGCCGGCAAGATAAACGCTGGCCTTGACCTTATCACCATAGCGTCCGCTCTCCAGACAGCTTGAGAACTTTTCCACATCCAGCCCGGATTGTTTCGCATACTCAGGCAGCAGCTTGATATCAAGCTTGTCGCTGTTGGCTACCAACTTCTCGCGCAGCTCCCAGTATTTGCCCTGTTCGTCGGCGCAATGGGTCGCCTCGGCCGCCTTGGGGGCATTGGGGTGGAACGGCAACGGCAGGTCGCGTACCACGAAGCGCAGTTTGCCGGTGTCGATGTACTGCCTCTTGATCTCCGTCAGGGTCTGGGCCTCGAAACGGCTGCAGAAGGGACACTGGTAATCGGTGAACATCACCAGTGTCAGCGGTGCATCGGCCTTGCCGAGGAAAGGCATTCCGGCAACCGAGACGCTGGCCGGCTCGTCAGGCTTGGGTGGCTGGGGCGCCTGCTGGGCCTGCAGTTGCGGCTGGCGCTGGAGCAGTTGCCTGATCTGGCGGAGTTCAGTGAGCATGGCGTCCCCCTGCTCCCTGGTCATCGGTTCGGCCCATGCATAAGCGGTCGTAATTGTTGATACCAGAATTAATAAAACAAGCGTTTTTGCAATGTTCATAGTTTATCCTTTATAGACAGCGTCCGGAAATGCAGGGTCTAAATAATGAACAAACGTTGCCGCACCCGCCGCAATTGTTACGGTCGTTTGAAAAGTTGGCGCAATAACGGTCCCCTCCAAAGGTGGTGCACAACCCGTAGTTCAACCCCACACATGTAGCGCAGGTTCCGTTGCTGCAGTATTGATTGCTGGGACAGGTAATGCCGCAGCCGCCGCAGTTGGACTCACTGACTGAGGTGTTGACACATGTGCCGTTGCACATGGTGGTACCGGTCGGGCATTTGCACTCGCCGTCGGTGCATGGATAACCGCCGGTACACTTGTTGCCGCAGGCGCCGCAGTGGTCTACATCGTTTGTAAGGTTCTTGCAGAAAACACCGCAGTCACTATAGGGGGGAAGGCAAACGCAGCTGCCGTCCTGACAGGTTGCCATTGATTTGCAGATCCTGCCGCAAGAGCCGCAATTGACGCCGTTGCTCATGATGTCGACGCATTCCTGTGCCGCCCCGCAATGTCCCTGTCCCGCCGGGCAGAGCGGCAGGCACGCCCCTGCTTTGCAGGCACTTTGAGATGAGCCGGTCGTTGAGGCAGTGGACGAGCTGGAAAAGGGCGGGCTGCAGACGGTGCCATCCGCCAGTGGGGCATGGCTGCAGCCTACATCAGCTGCCGTACAAGTATCAGCCGTGCAGGGATTCACATCATCACACTTGTTGACCTGGTAGTTCGTATCAACCGTCTTGTATCCGCAGACGGTCCTGTATGCTGTGTAAGAACTACTACTCAAACCGGTTACATACGATACGGTGTACGGCTCCACCCAGCAGGCGTAATGTGATGATGATCTGTTGAATGTCGCAGTACAGGCGTTACCGGTAACATAATCGCTGCTGCAGACAAGCTGGGAAGTTTCCCCGCAATATCCGTAAGCGCACGATACTGCGTGCTGGCAGATACCTGTGGTGCAGATGGTGCCGCAGGCGCCGCAGTTCTGGCTCGTTTCCAGTGATGTTTCGCAACCATTGGCCAGGTTGCCGTCGCAGTTTCCCCAGCCAGGTGCACAGGTGGCTGCCTGGCAGCCGCCGTTACTGCAGGCAACGGTGGCTGCACCGGTAACGGCATAGGCGCAGTCAAAGCCGCAGGCTCCGCAGTTTGCGGTGTCGGTGAGGGTATTGACACACACGGCTCCGTTCAGGGTCGGGCAGGCAGTCAGACCTGACGTGCAGGCAACATCAACACAGCTGCCATTGGCGCAGATCTGGCCCGACGAGCAGGCGATACCGCAGGCTCCACAGTTATTCATGTCTTTGCTCGTATCAATGCACTTGCCACCGGTGGTACAGACCGTCTGCCCCGTTGAGCAATAGTTACTGCAGAAACCGGTGACACAGCCGTAACCTCCGGGACAGGCATTGGCGCAGGATGCGCAGTTGTCCGGATCAGATGCGGTGGTTGAACAGAGTCCACCGCATGATGTATTGCCTGCTCCGCAGTTCAGCACGTCACCCGGTGCAGTCAACCGGTATTCGATCGCCACGTTGGCATCAGCCGGATAGCCGTTGGAACAGTTAACCGTCAGTCTGGCCGGAACGAGTTGAATGTTTAACGTGCTGCCTGCTGTAAATGGCAGGGTAAGCGGACCGGTGTCATGGTGAGTGTTGTCATTCAGAGGGATACGGACACCTGTGCTGCCGTCTGACACGCTGATAACCGGACGGGGCCAACAGGCGGACTGGCCCGGCTCCCTGAGAGTTGCCTGAACACGGGTCACGGTTATGTCTTTGCTCAGAACTACGGAATTGGCGGTTCTGGCATTTTTCAGATCACCGGCGAACACGGAGTTCAAGAAGAAAGGCCCGTTCATGGGGGGGATCAGCCCGGCGCTGGTCATGGTGGAGCCATCGCCGCTGAACCTGAGGGTGCCGACCTGCGCCGTGCCGGTCACCGTTGCAGCCGGAAGGGTCAGCGTACCGGACATAGCATCCCCCGCCTTTTTGACAACAGTGGAAAGGTCGAGTTTGTTTGCGGCGATGGTGCCGCTGATGGAGCTGCTGGTAACGGTATTGTCGGTCACGGTACCCGAACGCAGCGCATACGGCACACTGGCGAGGGGCTGCAGCGGCATCTCGCCGTCCCCCGCAACCTTTACCCCCAGCCAGTAGGGGACATCAAACATCGCCGTAAGGGGCGTGATCGAGCCGAGTTGGGTGCTGTAGATGCCGTTGGCAGGCGTGATGCTCTTCGTCTCACTCCAGACCGGATTGTTCCTGGCCGGGTTGGAGGAGTAGAGCGAGAAGCGGATGCTGGTCGGTGCGCTGACCGGTGTCCCTACACTGTCTTTCAGATACCCCTGGTAGGTGATAGTACCGGGAACGGCGGAAAATGCGGCAACAGTCGCTATTACAACAAAGCAAAACGCCGACATGGCAATGCGCGATGCTTTCATATAATCCCTCCGCGAATTTATTTTATTTTTTTAATTTAAATATTACCACGTTTTGCACGTTATACAAAATCATCCTTTTGCTGCAGTATGAGTGGATGTATGAACTTCTTTCAACGATGACGCACTTTTAGCTTTAAATGAAGAGGCTAATTCATTATAAAAACCTTGCACCTGCACACTACCGGAGGATATGTGAATTCTATGGATAACAGCGGAGAAAAGGTATCAATCAGGACGGTCTTCAGCCTGCCGGTAATCGTGGCCGCACTGGGCTACTTCGTGGATATCTACGACCTGGTGCTGTTCAGCATCGTCCGGGTGCCGAGCCTGAAGGGGATCGGCATCACGGGGCCGGAGCTTATCGACAAGGGGGTCATGCTGCTCAACATGCAGATGGTCGGTATGCTGCTGGGGGGAATCCTCTGGGGGGTGCTGGGAGACCGCAAGGGGCGGCTGAAGATCATGTTCGGCTCGATCTTCATCTACTCGCTGGCCAACCTGGCCAACGGCATGGTGACCTCCATCGAGGCATATGCTGCTCTGCGCTTCATCGCCGGTGTCGGTCTGGCGGGCGAACTGGGAGCCGGCATCACCCTGGTCAGCGAGGTGCTGCACAAGTCAATCCGCGGCTACGGCACCATGATCGTGGCCTCGGTGGGGGTCTCCGGGGCGATCCTCGCTAACTTTGTTGCCAAGAGTTTCGACTGGCGTACCGCCTTCTTCATCGGCGGTGTACTGGGGCTGATGCTGCTGATCCTGCGGGTGAGCGTGGCGGAGTCGGGGATGTTCAAGGGGATGGAGGTGAGTACCGTCTCGCGCGGCAACTTCCTGGCGCTCTTTACCTCCCGAGACCGGTTCGGGCGCTTCCTGCACTCGATCCTGATCGGCCTCCCCTCCTGGTTTGTGGTGGGGGTATTGATCACCTTTTCACCCGAGTTTGCCAAGGTTCTCAACATTCAGGGACAGGTCAGTGCCGGCAATGCGGTGATGTACTGCTACATGGGGCTGGTGGCGGGCGATCTGGCCAGCGGTCTGTTGAGTCAGCTGTTCCGGAGCCGCAAGAAGGTGATTCTACTGTTCCTTGTCCTGACCGTTGCTGCGGTCGGGGCCTATTTCGGTGCCAGCGGCGTCTCCGCAGCCACCTTCTATCTGATCTGCGGCCTGCTCGGTTTCGGCATCGGCTACTGGGCCATCTTCGTTACCGTGGCGGCCGAGCAGTTCGGCACCAACCTGCGCGCCACCGTGGCCACCACCGTCCCCAATTTCGTCCGCGGCATGACCGTGCCGATCACCATGCTCTTCCAGATTGCCCGCAAGCCGCTCGGGATTGAGAACGGCGCGCTTGTCGTGGGGGTACTTACCCTTGCCATTGCACTCTTCTCACTCTCACGTTTGCAGGAGACCTTCCACAAGGATCTGGACTATTTCGAGGAGTACCTGTAGCAGGCCCCGCACTGCTTCTGCCCCTTCACCTAGCTGTTGATCTCGTGGGCATACATCATCGCCAGCCGGGCCCGGTTTTCCAGACACTGGGGACAGAGTTCCCCGGCATCATTCCAGACTTCACCCGCCAGCCACTCTCCCGCCTCGGCATACTCCGAGCGGGGGAGGGTCTCGTCGTATTCCTTTTTACACAGGGTACAGA
>CAZSTJ010000053.1:0-6259 GCA_964609805.1 uncultured Geobacter sp.
GCTCGATCAGGGTGCCGGTCGGGTTGTTGGGGTTGTCAATGAAGATCAATCGGGTGCGATCGGTGACCGCGGCCGCGATCGCCGCCAGGTCGTGCCGCATCTCCCGCAGCGGGATGACGATGTTGTCGCCGCCGCGCACCTGGACAAACTTCTGGTACATTAAAAACGAGGGGTGGCTGGTGATGACCGCATCACCGGTGGCGACAAAGGCCTTGATGAGAAACTCGATCACCTCGTTGGAGCCGTTGCCGAGCACGATCTCATCTGCCTGGGCGCCAATCCAGCGGGCCACGGCCTGGGTGAGGGCATAACTGGCGCCGTCGGGATAGCGATGCAGGCTGCCGAGCATGCCGGCGATCGCTTTGACTGCCCGGGGCGACGGTCCCCAGGGGTTCTCGTTGGAGGCGAGTTTGATAGCGTTGGTGACGCCATACTCGCGCTCGAGTTCGTCCATTGGTTTGCCCGGCGGATAGGGCACGATGGCTTCGATGTGTGGTTGTACGGGAAGCTGCATAATCAGGCGATCACCGGTTTTTTTCCTGCAACGCCGGCGCGTTGTTCGAGGTTGTGGGCGGCGCGCAGGAGGATCTCCTCGTTGAGGTGCGCGGCCTGGAGCTGCATGCCGATGGGCAATCCCTGGGCGTTGAAGCCGCAGGGCACGGACATTCCGGGGATGCCTGCCAGGTTGGCCGACAGGGTGAGGATGTCAGAGAGGTACAGGGCCAGCGGATCGCCGGCCTTGTCGCCGATCGGCCAGGCCGGGGTCGGAGTCACGGGCGAGACCATCAGGTCGCAACTGGCGAAGGCGCGGGCAAAATCCTCCTTGATCAGGGTCCGCACCTGCGAAGCCTTCTTGTAGTAGGCGTCGTAATAGCCGGCCGAGAGCGCGTAGGTCCCGATGAGGATGCGGCGCTTGACCTCGTCACCGAACCCTTGCGAGCGCGAGCGGTTGTACATCTCGATCAGCGTGCCGGCGGTGCGGTCGCGATAACCGTAGCGGACCCCGTCGAAGCGGGCCAGGTTGGAGCTGGCCTCGGCCGGGGCGATCAGGTAGTAGACCGCGACGCAGTAGTCGGTGTGGGGCAGGGTGACCTCGACGATCTCGGCCCCGGCCTCCTTGAGCATGGCAATTCCCTGGTGGACCACCGTATCGACCTCGGGATCAAGGCCCTCACCGAAATACTCGCGCGGCAGACCAATCCGCACCCCCTTGAGGCCGCCTGTCAATGCGGCCGTGAAGTCGGGAGCAGGAATGGCAAGGGAAGTGGAATCCCGGGGGTCGTGACCGCAGATGGCATTCATCATCATGGCGCAGTCACGGACATCCTTGGTCAGCGGCCCGACTTGGTCCAGCGAGGAGGCGAAGGCCACCAGACCATAGCGGGAGACCCGGCCGTAGGTGGGCTTGAGGCCCACCGTACCGCAGAGCGAGGCTGGCTGGCGGATGGAGCCGCCGGTGTCGGATCCGAGCGAGGCAAAGCACTCGTCCGCAGCCACGGCCGCAGCGGAACCGCCGCTGGAACCGCCGGCCACATAGCCGAACTTCCAGGGGTTGTGCGGGGTCTGGAAGGCACAGTTCTCGCTGGTTGATCCCATGGCAAATTCGTCCATGGCCAGCTTGCCCAGCAGTACCGCGCCCGCCTCTTTCAGCCGGGTGATGACCGTGGCGTCGTAGGGGGCGACAAAGTGTTCCAGGATGCGGGAACCGCAGGTGGTCGGCAGCTCGGTGGTACAGAGCACGTCCTTGACGGCCAGCGGCACACCGCACAGCGCACCGGCCTGACCGTTCTTGCGCAAAGCATCGGCCTGCTCGGCCTGGCGCAGGGCGCCTTCACGGTCAAGCGAGAGATACGCCCGCACCTTGTCCTCGACGGCGTCGATTCTGGCTAGGACCGCCTGGGTCAGCGCCACCGAGGTGGTGTCCCCGGTGTCGAGCCGGCACAAGGCCTCGTTCAGGGTCAGGGAATGCAGTTCCATAGACTTGGTGAGAAAGGGGTTGACGGGAACAGGGTCGGCCAATCAGCCGATGACGCGGGGAACGACAAAGGCCTCCCCGTTCTGTTCGGGAGCATTGGCCAGCGCCCGTTCCCTGGGCAGGGAGGGACGGACCTCGTCCTCGCGGAAGGCATTGACCACGGCCTGGCTATGGGTGGTCACGGCCACGCCCGTGGTCTCGATCTCATCGAGCTTTGCAACGTAGGAGAGGATGGCGTCGAGCTGGCCGGTCATGCGTCCCACCTCGGCCTCGGACAGTTCCAGGCGGGCCAGGGCGGCGACGCGTCGCACTTCTTCTAGGGTGATTTTCATGTCGGCAGCAATGCAAGGAAGCGATGGCAATGATGGCAAACGGGGAGACAGCCTCGGCCCCCCCGGGGCCGCGGCTACTGTTTATACAGCGAACCGGTGGAAAGGACAACCCCCGCGAACAGTTCAACCAGCTGGGCATCAAACTGGACTCCGCCGCATCGGCGCAGTTCCTCGACCGCGTCACTGGTGTTGAGGTTGCGCCGGTAGTTGCGGCGGGAGGTCATGGCGTCGTAGCTGTCGGCGATGATGATGATGCGGGTCAGGGTATCGAGATCCGAGCCGCCGATGCCGTCGGGGTAGCCAGAACCGTCGAGGCGTTCGTGGTGGTGGCGGATAATCTCCCTTTCCCGGCTGAGGAAGGTGAGGGGTTCGATGATGATGGCGCCGATACCAGGGTGCTTTTTAATCAGTTCCCACTCTTCTTCATTCAGGGGGCCCGGCTTCTGGATGCAGGAGAGGTCGATGACCAGTTTGCCGATATCGTGGAACTGCGCCGCCCGGCGCAGGATCGTCAGTTCCTCGCCATCGAGGCCCACCGCCTCGCCGAGCTGGAGGCAGTACTCGGTCACTCGGCGGGTATGGCCGGCGGTGTAGCCATCCTTTTCCTCCATGGCGGTCTGCAGGCTGAGCATGATCTGCACGGTCGCGTTTTCGAGATGATCGCTGTAACGTTCGAGCAGTTGGTTCTTCTCCGCCAGTTCCCTGGTCTTTTCCTGGACGTCGTGTTCGAGGGTCTTCTTGTACTCCCGTTCCTGGCGGACAAAATGACGCTTTTCCGCGGCCCGCTTGATCTTGATGTGAAACAGTTCGATGTCGCCGATTGGTTTGGTGAGAAAATCGTAGGCCCCGAGATTGATCGCCTTGACCGCAAAATCCATGCTGCCGGCGCCGGTGAGAAAGAGCACCGGGATGTCGCAGTTCATCCGGTTCAACCGCTCCAGGGTCTCAAAACCGTCCATGCCCGGCATGTTGATGTCGAGAACTATGACGTCGTACAGGTCCGAAACCTGGTCCAGCACCGCCTGACCGGACTGGACGGCGGTGACCTCGTGCCCGAACAGGGTAAGAATTTTTTCAATGGCCAGACGAACCAGCGAGTCGTCATCGGCGATGAGTACTTTGGAACCCATACACACTCGGCAGTACAAAGAGAAAAAAATCGATTGAGGCGGAAACACCTGACACCGGCATCCAGGACAGTGTTCCCATCCTCTTTAGTTTCGCACAAAGCGTTCCACTTACCAAACAATTATTTTCGCTTCAATACTGTTGGCACTATTTTCCCTCACCTTTGGGCCGCAAGAACACTGTGGCAGCCTTACGTTTTCAGGGGCCACCAGTTGCCGACCCAGTGCATGGCCTGATCGATGCTGCCGCTGGTGGCGGTCGAGGCGCGCAGCCGTCCTGCCTCCTCGGGGTGAAGAAACACCGGATGATCGGCGGCAAGGGGGCCGCCGCGCAATTCGCTTAAGGCGGCCAGGGTCCCATTGCGCATGTTGTCCAGATCGTACCCGCCCTCCAGGGTAAGGAGGAGTCTGCCCTGACAGAGCTCCGCCGCCAGCTCCACCACGATTCTGGTCATGTAGGCGATCCCCGCCGGGGTCAACCGCATTGCCCCGAGGGGATCGCCGCCCATGCAGTCAAAACCGCAGGAAACCAGGATCAACTCCGGCTTGTAGGCGCGGGTCACCGGTGCGATCAGGTCATTGCACAGCCGGGCGTATTCCAGATCGCCGTGACCCGGAGACAGGGGGATGTTGACCGTGTACCCCCGGCCCTTGCCCTCTCCCGATTCGGGCAGAGCCCCGGATCCGGGATAGAACGGGTACTGGTGGATGGAGCAGTACAGCACCGAGTCGTCACGGTAAAACGCATGCTGGGTGCCGTTGCCGTGATGCAGGTCCCAATCAAGGATCAGGATGCGTGCAAGCCCCAGATGCTTTTTTGCCCACCGGGCGCCAATGGCGACATTGTTGAATAGACAAAACCCCATGGCCTGGTCGCGTTCGGCATGGTGCCCGGGTGGGCGGACAAGGCAAAAACCGTTGTCGATCTCGCTCCGCGCAAGTCTGCCGATGCCGTCGATCACCGCCCCGGCTGCGAGGAGAGCCGCCTCCTTACTCTCGGCAGAGGTCCTGGTGTCGGCATCGAGATAAAAAGCGACATGATCGGCTGTGGCAGCGATCTCACGGATATGCTCCCTGGTGTGGTTGAATCCTATGGCCGCGGTCGTGGCCTTGGCGAATTGAGGAAAAACAAGGTTCGCGGCGATCTCGGACCGTTGCAACTCGCGATACACAACCCTTAGCCGCTCGGAAGATTCGGCATGGCCGCGGCCGGTGTCGTGGGCTAGGAACAGGGGGCTGGTGTAGACGGCGGTGGTGCGCATCTCATCTCCCAAAGGTGAGGGTTTCCTGCTCGGTGATCAGCAGGTCCAGGGGTATGTCGTGGGCCAGTGCCGGCAGGCGTTCAACCAGTTGCAGGGAAAAACCGAGGCCGATTCGGATTGTCCGCGGCGCCTCCTGGGCGAGAAAACGGTCGTAGAAGCCTGCGCCATAGCCCAGTCGGTTGCCGGCGCGATCGAAGACCGAACCCGGTAACACGGCAATTTCGATGGATGCGGGCTCGAGCCTTCCCTGTTGAGCGACAGCTGGCCTAGGCTCCGGAATGCCGAGATATCCAGGTTCCAGTTCGAACGCGGGATCTGTAATGGCGACCGGGACAAGGCGGTTCTGCTCGGGTACGGTCAGGGGTACACTGACCTCCTTGCCGGCCTGGAGACAGCGATGCAGCAACAGGTGCGTTTCCACCTCGCTGCGAAAACCACAGTAGAGGAAAATGCGTCGCGCAGCCATAACCTGGGGAAGGTTGAGGAACGCCTCGGCGATTTTGGCGCTGAAACGATGCCGCTCCACTGCCGGCATGGCGTCACGGCTGGCGAGGATTTCTTTTCGCAGCCTTTGTCGCGCTTGCTCAGGGGCATCACGCATGGGCTTTTCCTCAAGGAGTGGGCCTGGAAATAAAAAGGGCGATATCCCGGAAGGACATCGCCCTGCAACCTGCATGACCGATCCGCTTACATCGGCAGGATCAGCTTGTTGGAATCCTCATTCCAGGCCACCACCAGGTACCAGATGAAACAGAACCCGGCGACCAGGCCCAGGGTCGGCCCATAGCCCAAGGCGTCGGGGAGGTAGAGGTACTTGCCAAGATAGCCTTTCTCTTCAATCTGATAGGAGGAGAACAAGGCGATCATCAGCGAATTGGAGATGGCGAAAAACGGCACGACCAGCCACAGCTTGATCTGGCCCTCGCCCACGCGCCACAGGGTTCCAGAACCGCAGCCGCCGGCGAACATGGCGCCGAGGCCGAAGATGAAGCCGCCGACCACGCCGCCCCAACCGAAGGTGCCGCGGACATAGTTCATCGGGTCGAGCACCGGATCGCCGCCAAGCCGGTTGGCCACGCCATACTTGAGGATGGCGGCGCCAACGGCGACGATGACGATCGACAGGGCCACTGATTTGGCCATCTTGCAGTCACCGGTCATGTGCGGCTCGCGGAAGCCCTGGATCATGCACCAGCGGCCGCGCTGCATGGTGTAGCCGAGCGCGACGGCGATCAGAAGAATTCCGGAAAGCGAAGTGATATAGTCCACATAGTCGTCGCCGTCGAAGTTGGCAAAGTAGTTGGCGCACCAGACGACCGCCGCCAGGCCGGCAAGGCCGAATATCCATTGAATGAAATAGGGAATTTCCAGAGTAAAGGAACCACCGCCGCCCCAGGTGATGTGCTCCATCTCCTTGTACAGCAGCCACAACCCCAGGAGCACGCCGGGAACCAGACCAACCCACATGGCGAAACCGTTGGCAGCCAGGTTGCCGATGGCGTTGTACATGCCGCCGACATTGCAGCCGCCGGCGAGTGCCGCGCCGATGCCCATGAGGATGCC
>CAZSTJ010000053.1:6269-16354 GCA_964609805.1 uncultured Geobacter sp.
AGCCGCGATGGCCTTGACATACTCGCGCAGCGGCGGGAAGCGCAGGGCGAACTGGCCGCCGAGGCAGGCGGAGATGAAGGCGCCGCCGATGAACCCTAGACCTATCACCGAGCCGGTGTTAAAAAGGAAGGATTTGGTGAGAATTTTTGCCCCGTCCTCATCGACAAAACCAACAAGCTCGGCTAGGTCGCCGTTGTAGATGCCGGCATGCCAGAGCATCCAGTCGCCCCAGTTGCGGAATGCGCCCACCGCGCCCCAGGGTCGCCACCAGGCCATGATCAGGATGCTCAACAGGGCGACGATGATGCCGGTGAGGGTCGGATTCCACTCCTCCTGGCAGAACGCCTTGACAAACTCCTTGAGCTTCTGCCATAAGATCTTGATATCTTCCATCAAAAAGCCTCCTTTCCCAGAAAATGAATGTTTATTCAGTCAGCCTTGTCATGACAACTAGGCAGAATTCGCAACAAATTTACCATAAATACCTTCGGGAAAACTGTTTGTCAACAAAAGCGATGAGGGCAAATGGAACCTTGATCGCTTTCTTTCCAGGAGTGGCAATTTTGGGTCTTTCTCCCGTTTTTCCATGAGTTTTCCTCTTTCTGTTTCTAACTTGACAACCCACCCTTTCCTCTATAAACTAAGTTGTCTTTTTTTCATGTATACAAGGGGCTTTTTGTTCACAACGTATTCTTTAAGGAGAAAAACAATGAGTGACTTCAAAGTTGCACCCGATGGTCTGGCCGTGGCCGCAGTTCTGGACGCAAGAGGCCTGAGCTGTCCCATGCCGCTGCTCCGCACCAAGAAAGAGATCGGCAAGATCAAGGCTGGCGAGATCCTGCATATCCAGGGCACCGATCCCGGCTCCAGGAACGACATCCCCGGCTGGTGCGAGCGCGCCGGTCATGAGTATCTCGGCGAGAAGGAAGAGTCCGGGTATATCAGCTTTTTCATCAAGAAAGGTTGATTCCCCATAACCATTACTCTTCTCAAGGAGAAACAAGCCAATGGCTGCCGATCCGAACAAGCTCGGGATTTTTGTCACTTCCCCCCAGCACATGCGTCATATCCTCGGCATCACCAAAGCAGCGGTGCGTGCCGGTAAGAAGGTCATGATCTTCTTTACCTTTAAATCCATCCACCTGACCAAAAACCCGCTCTTCTACGAACTGACCCAGCTGTGCGCCGTTGAAGACATCGCCATCTGCGCCGATAGTTACATCTGCGAAGGGTTTGACAACGTCAAGGACGTTCCCCGCGGCCTCATCGACAAGCAGATGCGCACCCAGGCATTCCATGGCGCCATTCTCGATGAATGCGCCAAGTATATCGTCATGTAAGGAGATGCGGCAATGGAATCATTGAAAGTCTACATTCTGATAGCCAACCGAGTGTACAACGACGGTATCCGTTCCGGCCTTGGCCTGGCAGTGGAAAATCACTATGCCTTCCCGGTAATCATGAACGGCGAATTTCCGCGCATGTCCACATACATGGCTGAGAACATCGCCTGGATCTCAGATATGGAAGGTCAGGTTTACAGCTGCGGCGCCGAGGCTCCCACCGATCTGCCGGAGGGTACCGAAATAGCCAACATCTCCCTGGAGGAACTTGGCGAGGCAATGCGGGAAGCCGATTTCATCATTCCCTATGGCCTTCCCAAGCAATCCCATGAGCCGCCCGCGGCCTGCGGCGAATAAGAGGTGAACCCAATGAGTGAAACCATGAAGATACTGCAGGTCTATAAATCGGAGCCCACCGAGGATGTGAAAAAACTGGTGGATATCCTCAATCGTGACCGGGTTGCCGACGAATTCAGACTGTATCTCGGCGAGCCCAACTACGATATCCTGTTGCAGAAAATTTTCGCCAACGACAAGACTGTCTGCTGGTGGTAAATTTCTGACCTTCCCACCTTCGGGTGCGGTGACCCTGCCATTTGCGAAATGGCAGGGTTTTTTTTATATCATATCCCCTTTCCCTATCTGGCAGATAGAATTCCCTGCATGAGGGTATCGTGGAAATACGGCCGGAATTGGCGAATTTTCTCGTTGGCCCTGGTGGGGTGTACCCTGTTGGTCAAGAGCACTATGATGATATCCTGCTCCGGGTCAATCCAGAATGAGGTGCCGCTGAAGCCCAGATGACCGATGGAGCGCGGTGAAAAATACCTACCGCTGCTTGAGGCTCCCGGTGTTGGTCGATCAAATCCAAGAGCCCAATTGCTTTGGGGGTGTTGGTGTTCCAAGGCCTGCCTGAGCACAGATTGGGGAATGGCCGGATGAATGGTCCTGTCTTGCCACAGATCGACAATACACTCACACAGACGGGTCACGCCCTCCAGGGTAGCAAACAGGCCTGCATGACCAGCGACGCCACCCATGAGCCAGCAGTGTTCGTCATGTACCTCTCCCTGTATGATCCTGCCCCGCCACTGGCAGTCCTCGGTGGCCGCAATCTCCTCGCGTACGCAGGACAGTGGCCTGTCCAGGGGAAGAAAGCCAATCTTCCCAGTGAGACCAAGGGGTTTCGTTATATTGCTTTCATACCACCTATCCAGTGATTGACCGCACTGCTGTTCGATGATGGCGCCCAGGAGGATAAATCCAAGGTCGCTATACTGGCATTCCTCGCCTGGTTCATGCGCCAGCGGCTCAGCCAAAATTTGCTGCAGGAGCCAATTTCTTGTTTTTTTCGCCCAAATGGCGGGCCATTTCTTGAAATAGGGTTGATACGCGGGCAGGCCGGAACAGTGGTTGAGAAGGTGCCAGAGCTTAATATTTCCTTTCCCTGTGCAATTATGGCCAGGGAGGAGACGCTCTATCGAATCCTGCAAGTTCATACGGTTGCTGGCCAGTAAAGAGAGCACGCTTAAGGTGGTGCTGAACGGCTTGGTCAGAGAAGCAAGATCAAAAAGAGTTTCCGGCCCCACATATACTCCATACTTACCCAGCCGCGTCCTTCCCGCACAAGAGCTAGCACGCTGCCACACCCCATTCCGTCGCAAGCTGACCGCCGCGGCCACGGCGCTGAATACCCCCTGATCCAGTCCCTGCGCACAGGCCTCTCGCAGATATTTATCTAATTGTTTTTTCATTTATATAGTGTCAGGGAATGCATACATTTTATTTGCTCTTTCACCCATTTTCGAGTAGTTTTAAGCCCTGAACAACTTCTTAAAAACATTGTTAAAACCCTGTGCAAACAGGTGTTGAAAACATGCCAGCACCTAGCTAACCCTTTTTTTCCACCATTACCCAACCAAGAAACCACAACCCCATCAACACCTCTTTTATTTTTATTTCAAATAATTACCTACTCAATTAACAAACTCACAGCCCTAAAAGCAACAATACGATTATTCATATAAAAAAGGAATGATATTATGGCCTTTCGTTTCAATATAAGCCGTGAGGACCTTCTTCGGGCCGTCAGTGCCCAACAAAACATAACCAGCAAAAAAGGAACCCTGGCCATTCTCTCCAATGTGCTCATGGAGGTCAGACCGGATCACATCGTCCTCACCGGCACAGATCTGGAAATAGGGCTGAAACAGAGCGTCCCCGCCGAAGTCCTCGAGACCGGCGCCCTCACTCTGCCGGCAAAAAAACTCTTCGAATTGGCCAGAGAGTCGGGTTCGCCGGTTGTTTCCTTTCAGGAGATGGACAACAACTGGGTGGAAATTACCGCCGGCCCGAGTGTCTATAAACTGGCGGGCATGGTGGCCGACGAGTTTCCCCAGTTCCCTGTCTATGACGAAGAGGCCATGGTTCAGATGGACAGTGCTATCATGGCGGATTTGGTCGATAAAACAATATTCTCCATCGCCCAGGACAAGGAAAACATGTTCACCCTGACCGCCGCCCTGCTGCAGAAGGTGACGGAAAACGAACAAACCCACCTGAAACTGGTAACCTCCGACGGTCACCGGTTGACCATCATGAGCCGCGAAGTCGACGGTGACGTCGACAACCTTCGACTCAAACCAGTGACCCTTATTCCCCGTCGGGGCGTACAGGAAATCCGCAAGTTCTGCGAAAACAAACTCTCGTTCTTCTTTGGCATCGAAGAAAAGCAGGCTGTCCTCAAAGACGAAGATTCGCTGCTCATTATCCGCTTGATGGAGGGTGATTTTCCAGATTTTCAGGTGTTGCTCGGTTCCCTGTCAAAGAATAACACCATCTACATCGACCGGTTGCGCTTTCTCGAGAGTTTAAAGCGCATCAACCTTTTCACCGAAGACATGTTCCATGCCATTAAGATGGATATTGGGGAAAACCAGATTGTGCTGAGTTCCCAGAACGCCGATTTCGGCTCGGCCAAGGATGAATTCCAGGTCGAGTATGATGGCAAACCCATGTCGCTCGGATTCAACTGCCGCTACTTCATCGAGAGCCTGCAGGTGATGGAGGGTGACCGCATCGCGGCCAGCATCAACAATCAGGAGAGTCCCTGTATGATAACCTCGGAGGAAGACAAGGGCTTTTTAAGCGTCATTATGCCGATGAAGCTGTAAATTTATTTTTTTTAAAGCACCTGTCGTGACGACGGTGTGTGACAGTCTCTTCCAGCAGAAAGGAATATCGTGAGTGAGTTAACAGATACATCATACGGAGCGGAACAGATAAAGGTACTCGACGGCCTGGAGGCAGTGCGCAAACGGCCGTCCATGTACATAGGCAATACCGGCGAGGACGGATTGCACCATCTCATTTACGAGGTGGTGGACAACTCCATTGACGAGGCCCTGGCCGGCCATTGCGACCGGATCAGCGTCATCATCCACGAGGACAACTCCATCACCGTCGAGGACAACGGCCGGGGCATCCCGGTGGACATGCATCCCACGGAAAACATGTCCGCGCTGGAACTGGTAATGACCACCCTGCATGCTGGCGGCAAATTCGACCATTCCACCTACAAGGTGTCGGGCGGTCTCCACGGCGTGGGTGTGTCGGTGGTGAATGCACTATCCAGCCGGACCGTGGCCGAAATCAAGCGCAATGGTAAGATTTACCGTCAAACCTACGAATACGGCGTCCGGACCAGTGATCTGGAAATCATTGGCGAAAGCGATGCTACCGGGACGAAGATAGTTTTCGTTCCAGACGAGGAAATTTTTTCCGAAACCACGGTGTTTAAGTACGAGACAGTAAAAAACCGGATACGGGAACTGGCTTTCCTCAACAAGAACATTCGCATCATCCTCAAAGACGAGCGCGACGGCGCCGAGGACACCTTTTACTACGACGGCGGCATAGCCTCCTATGTTGAGTACCTCAACCGCAACCGTACCTGCGTCCATCCCGAACCTATCTTTATCGCCGGTGAAAAGGATGGGGTCCAGGTGGAGGTCTGTTTTCAATATTTTGATGGCTATTCCGAGCGTTTGTTTTCTTTTGTAAATAATATCAATACAAAAGAGGGCGGATCCCATGTTGCCGGCTTTCGCGCCGCGCTTACCAAGTGCATCAATAAATATGCCAGCGACGACCTGGTGCCCAAACACCTCAAGGAGAAAATGGGAGGTGACGACGTCCGCGAGGGCTTGACCTGCGTCATCTCCGTGCGCGTGCCCAATCCCCAGTTCGAGGGCCAGACCAAGGGTAAGCTGGGCAACTCCGAGGTCAAGTCCATCGTCGAGAGCCTGTGTAACGAAAAGCTGGCCGCCTATCTCGAACAGAATCCGGCGGTGGCCCGCGCTATCCTCAGTAAGGCGGTGGAGGCGGCCCGGGCCCGGGATGCGGCTCGCAAGGCCCGTGATCTGTCGCGCAAAAAAGGTAGCCTCTCAGTGCTCATGGCTGGCAAACTGGCCGAGTGCCAGAGCAAGAACCCGGCCGATCGTGAACTGTTCATCGTCGAGGGCGATTCAGCCGGCGGTTCGGCAAAACAGGGCAGGGACCGGTCCATCCAGGCCATCCTGCCCTTGCGCGGCAAGATTATGAATGTGGAGAAGGCCCGGTTCGACAAGATTCTCGGCTCCGAGGAGATCAAGCAGCTGGTCGCCTCCCTGGGTACCGGCATCGGCAACGAAGAGTTTGAAATTGACAAGCTTCGCTACCACAAGATCATCATCATGACCGATGCCGACGTGGATGGCGCCCATATCCGCACCCTGCTCCTGACCTTCTTTTATCGCCAGATGCAGCCCCTGATCGAACAGGGGCACATTTACATCGGTCAGCCGCCGCTTTATCGGCTGGGCAAAGGCAAGAAGGAGCAGTACTTCCTCAATGACGAGGAACTCAACGCCTATCTCTATGCCCAGGCCAGCCAGTTGATGCAGATCCACACCGACAAGGCCTGGGTCATGGTCGAGGAGGAAATGGTCGATATTCTGCGCAAACTCTCCATGTTCGAGCGGGTGATTGCCTACCTGGAACGGATGAACATCCCCGAGACCCTGGTGCTGTTCCTGCTGGCCAACGACGTCCACTCGGCCATCCAGTTTGAAAACCGGGATTTTGTCGAGGAGTTGCGGCAGAAGCTCGGTGACGAGGCCCAGGCAGGCGCCTTGCGCACCTGCGGCTGGCGGCCCTCCTGCGTCGAATTCAGCGCCGTCTTCCGCGGGCAGACCCACGTCTCCGCCATCATCGGTCCCAACATCCCACTGATCAACGAGTACAAGCACGCCCTGGAACTGTACCGCACCGTGCGTCCCTGTCTGACCGGCTCGTTCCGGCTGGTGCGGACCGCGGCCGCAGGACAGGGGGCGGAATTGCGGGCTGACAACTGGCGTCGGCTGATCGAGATGGTCCGCGAGGAGACCTTCAAGGGCTCGCATCTGCAGCGATACAAAGGTCTGGGTGAGATGAACCCGGAACAACTCTGGGACACCACCATGAACCCGGCCAACCGAACGCTGGTCCAGGTACGGATCGACGATGTCGATCTGACCGACGACATCTTCACCACCCTGATGGGCGACAAGGTCGAACCGCGCCGGGAATTCATCCAGAATCATGCCCTGGAAGTGGCCGACCTCGACATCTGACACGCCCCGTTCCGACCAGATCAGCGCGCACAATTTCTCATAGAGTGAACCAGAAAGTACCATGACAGAACAATCAACAGAACTGACACCCCACCAGCCGACCATTCCCATTGAGCGGGAACTGCGCAAATCCTACCTGGATTACGCCATGTCGGTCATCATCGGCCGGGCCCTGCCCGATGTCCGCGACGGCCTCAAACCGGTGCACCGCCGCACCCTGTTCGCCATGCGCGAACTGGGCAACACCTACAACCGTCCCTATATCAAATCGGCCCGCATCGTCGGTGACGTCATCGGTAAGTTTCACCCCCATGGCGATATCGCGGCCTACGACACCCTGGTGCGCATGGCCCAGAGCTTTTCCATGCGCTACCCCCTGGTCGACGGCCAGGGCAACTTCGGCTCCATGGATGGCGACTCGGCAGCCGCGATGCGGTACACCGAGGCCCGGATGACCCGGCTCGACCAGGAACTGGTAACGGACCTGGACAAAGAAACCGTCGAATTTGTCCCCAATTACGACAACTCCCTGCTGGAACCCTCGGTCCTGCCCTCCCGGATTCCCAATATCCTTATCAACGGCTCCGAAGGCATTGCCGTGGGCATGGCCACCAAGATCCCGCCGCACAACCTCACCGAGGTGATCAACGGCCTGCTTGCCCTGGCCGACAACCCTGAGATCACGGTGCACGAGTTGATGGAGATCATCACCGGCCCGGATTTTCCCACCGGCGGCTTCATCTGCGGCCGGGCCGGCATTCGCGAGGCCTACGAGACCGGTCGCGGCGTGGTGATCATGCGCTCCAAGACCCATATCGAGCAGCGTGGAGCCCATGGCGAATCAATCATTATCACCGAGATCCCCTTCCAGCAGAACAAAGCCTCGCTGGTGGAGAAAATAGCCCTCCTGGTCAAGGAGAAGCGGATCACCTCGATCATGGAGATAAGGGACGAATCCGACCGGCACGGCGTGCGCGTGGTGCTCGATCTGCGCAAAGACGAAATCGCGGAGGTGGTCATCAACCAGTTGTACAAGATGACCCCCCTGCAGAAGAGCTTCGGCATCATCCTGCTCTGCATCGTCAACAACAAACCCGAGATCCTCAACCTCAAGCAGATCCTGCAGCACTTCATAGCGCACCGCCGAAGCGTGGTTTTCCGGCGCACCGCCTATGAGCTGCGTAAGGCCGAGGAGCGGGCCCATATCCTGGAAGGTCTCAAGATCGCCATCACCAACCTGGACGAGGTGGTGGCCCTGATCCGGAGTTCGGCCAACCCGGCCGAGGCCAAGGAGGGACTGGTGCGGCGTTTCGGCCTGTCCGAGATCCAAGCCCAGACCATTCTCGACATGCGCCTGCAACGCCTCACCGGCCTGGAACGGGACAAGATCATCAGCGATTACAACGAGATCCTGGAGAAGATAGCCTGGCTCAAGCAGGTGCTCGCCGATGATGGCCTGGTGATGCAGATCATTCGCGAGGAGTTCGAGAAAATCCGTGAGGAGTACGGCGACGATCGCCGCACCGAGATCATTGACGCCCCGGACGAGATCCTGCCCGAGGATCTGATAGCCCCGGAAGAGATGGTGGTTACCGTCTCCCACTCCGGCTACATCAAACGCAATCCGCTCAACCTGTACCGGGCGCAACGCCGCGGCGGCAAGGGCGTCAAGGGTATGGTCACCCTGGAGGACGATTTCGTCACCAGCCTCTATACCGCCTCGGCCCTGGACACCTTTCTCTTTTTCACCAACAAGGGTCGGGTCTTCTGGCGCAAGGTCTACGAACTGCCGCTGGCGGGCCGGACCGCCCGGGGCAAGGCCATTGTCAATCTGTTGGAGTTGGGCGAGAATGAAAAGGTGGCCGCTATCCTGCCCGTGGCCGATCTCTCCAATGTGGATGACAGCGTTTCCGTGCTCACTGTAACCAAACTCGGCCGAGTGAAAAAAACCTTTATCTCCGAATACAAACGCCCCCTGCGCAAAGGTAAGTTCGGCCTCACCATCCGTGAGGACGACGAGATCCTGTCTGCGGCCATTACCTCTGGCGATGACGAAATCTTCCTGGTTACCCGATTGGGCCTGTCCATTCATTTCCACGAGTCCGAGGTCCGCGCCATGGGAAGGCTCGCGGCCGGGGTCAAGGGCATCAGTCTGGGCGAGGACGACGCGGTGGTCGGAGTGGCGGTGCTGAAAAGCGACGACTCCATCCTCACCGTGACCGAGAAGGGCTACGGCAAGCGCACGGCTGTGTCCGAGTATCGGCTCCAGAGCCGGGGCGGCAAGGGCGTGTTCACCATCAAGACCAGTGAGCGCAACGGGTACGTGGTCGGTGTCCTGCCGGTGGTGGACGAGGATCAGGTGATGCTCATCGCCAACTCGGGCAAGGTCATCCGCATGCCCATGGACACGGTTCGCATCATCGGCCGCAACACCCAGGGCGTGCGCCTGATCAACCTGGAAGAAGATGAACTGGTGGTGGATCTGTCCATGCTCGCTCGGGAAGAGGCTGTCGATGAAGGCGGAGATGACGAACTCGGCGAGGACGACGGCGCCCTGGAGGATGACTATGAAGATTGAGCGGACCGCCATGATCGGGGCGGGCAGCTGGGGCACGGCTCTGGCCCTGTTGCTGGCACGCCAGGGCCAGCCGGTGACCCTATGGGACAGAGACGCGGATCATATTGGCCGCTTGGGCTTGGACCGGGAAAACAAACGGCACCAACCCGGCCACGTTTTTCCGAATTGCCTTGCGACCACCGACAGTCTGGAGGCAGCGGTCCGCGGCGCCGGGTGCGTGGTCATGGTGGTGCCCTCCCACGGGTATCGCGAGGTCTTTCGCCAGCTCTATCCAATGCTGGAGCAAGGGGTTCTGGTCGTGTCTGCGGTCAAGGGCATCGAGCTGGACACCTGTATGACCATGACCGACATCATGCAACAGGTGCAACAGGAGAACGGTGACGGGAAAACGATGTTTTTTGGTGTACTCAGCGGCCCGAGCTTTGCCGCCGAGGTCGCCGACCGCCAGCCCACGGCGGTGACCGCCGCCTTTGCCAACCCGGCAGCGGCCGAGGCGGTGCAGCAGCTCTTTTC
>CAZSTJ010000054.1:0-16308 GCA_964609805.1 uncultured Geobacter sp.
GACGTTTCCGGGCAGTAGCCTCTGTTTGTGCAAACGCCTCATGCTAACGAGGAATGAGTTTTTATATATCCCCGTATATGATACTTTGTCAATTCCAAATACTCTCCGGCTTACCTAAAGATTGCATTCCCTTTGCACTTCCGGTCTGCTATGATTAAACACGTATGAGCGAGAAACTGATCTGTAATAACAAGCGTGCCTATCACGACTACTTCATCGAGGAAAAGATAGAAGCCGGTATGGTGCTCCAGGGGACGGAGGTTAAATCTCTCCGGGCCGGCAAGGCAAGCCTGAACGAGGCCTTTATGCAGGTGCGGGAAGGTGAAGCCTATCTGCACAACCTGACGATCTCTCCCTATGATTTCGGCAACCGCCAGAACCATCAGCCGGATCGCAACCGCAAGCTGCTGCTGCATAAACGTGAGATTGTCCGGCTCTACTCCCGGATCAGGGAGCAGGGGTATTCGGTCGTGCCGTTGCGGCTTTATTTCAAGCACGGCCTGGTCAAGGTTGAAATCGGGCTTGCCAAAGGGAAGAAACTGCACGACAAGCGTGAAGATCTGAAGAAGAAGGACAGCCAGCGGGAGATTTCGCAGGTAATGAAGGCGAGAAGCAGGGACTAGGGACAGGGGATCAGGGATTTGGAAAGGCTTTAATTGCAGTTCCCGGTCCGGATTTCCAGTTTTGAAATTCAAGGGGGTGTAAAGGTTTCGACGGGGGATTGAATATCTGAGAAGCATCGGGTCGGGGCAGGTGGCCGACCTTAATAAACCTGCACGGCATTAATTGCCGACAACTACAACACTCCTGTTGCACTAGCTGCTTAACAGGCGTCCCCAATGAAGATGCCGGTGGTACAACGGGGACGTCATTCACTACCGGATAGGGAAGCGCAACGCCCGTAGCGCGACCCGAAACTCAACGGGATCGCTGTCAGGCTGGTTTGTCCGTTGTTCAGGCTGATGGCTAAATCGAGCAACGGAATAACGATGTAGATGCTCAGATCGTAGGTCTTTCGGACGCGGGTTCGATTCCCGCCACCTCCACCAAATTTTATAAGTACACGTAATTGTTGAAAAAATTGTCATAATATGGCGCCATGCCACACTTTGTTCCACGACTATTGTCGTATGCAGGGGAGTGGCATGGCGCTTTTTTCATACTACATGAGACAGCGTGGCACAACATATCACTACCATCGGCGGGTTCCGGTTGCCCCTCGCGTTTTCATCCTCCTGATCGCGGGGATTTTTTTGATATAATGACTATGAAGGGGAAATCAGAGGGAAAGGATGTGAGTTATATGTTGGGCTACATCATATTTGTGGCAACACCGGTGATCCTGACAGTTGTATTGACGTGGCTTTGTATTAAACATTCGGACTTACACTGGCGGCATCGCCATTAACGGTATTTGCAGTTTTTATTTTAGCACATGACTGGCAAGTACTTTTTGAACATCATAGACGTTAACGTCCTTATTAAACTTCTTCTCAAGAGGGATGGTATCATTGCCGATCCATAGTTTCATTTCAGCATTGAGATCAAAATTGGCCCCTGTCTGTACACTGAACTTCTTGATGCTGCTATAGGGTATTGAAAGATATTCTAACTGCCTTCCAGAAACTCCCTGGATGTTTACGAGGATCAATCTTTTGTTGGTGAATAAGAAGGTGTCTCTGGCAACTATAAAGCCAGCTTCAATTATCTCACCATCTGCAAGCAGAGGACTGTACTCTGCATGGAGTTTCTTGGTCTCAGCAGAACTCGTATTCTTTGTTTCGCTATAAAAGAGTCCCATCTTATCAGGCTCCTTCCTTGTGTAATTCCTGAATATCCCGATTACCCCTTGCCTAATTAGGATGCCATGGCGTCTATCCTAGACAATTTTTGTTATCTTGGACAGCCCCAAAAATATTATGACGAAATGTTACCTCTTGTGCGATATGGATGCCTCCAAAATGAAGGCATTTACAAGGTTTAAGGCTGACATTTTTTACACAAAATATCCCCGAATATGTCTTTAGGCCAGATCTAATAATATGATCGCATCAGGAGATGTATCTGCTGTGTCGCGTAGTATAACCAACTTATTAGTAAGAATTATATTTTAGGTTTACCTGCTTTGATACAGCGTCACGTTGATATTTACTTTGATAACTGTCGTTACAATATGAGACGCATTTAGTCCGCAACGATGCGTAATATAGATGAATTATTATTATAATCAAGATTTCCCTACAGACTTATTTATAAATAACCGCTAACCGTAACTATGAATTAATATCTTTTATTATTAAAAATTGCGATCAAGGAGGAATCAATGTTCCGTTACATGAACATACGTGTGGTTACAATTTCCCTGACAGCAGCGCTCTTGTTTATGGGCACAACTGCAATGGCAAAGCCGGTTGTTAGCGTATCTCTTGAAGCTACAAAAGAGGTCACTGTCTTCCGGAACGGCGTTAAGCAGACCGGTATCGCTCCCGCTGATTCTGTCTCGGCCGGTGAAACGGTCACGTATACGATCACCTATACGAATACGGGTAATGAGGCTGCTTTTAACGCGGTAATCGATTATCCCGTGCCAAATAACATGAGTTACATCGACAACAGTGCTGCCGGTAATAATTCAGAGATTCTTTTCTCTATTGATGGTGGGAAAACCTACAGAAAACCCTCCTTGTTAAGCTACCAGACCAAACAATCAAACGGTAAGGGCGAGACACTCACCGCCCGTCCCGAGGAATATACCCACATCCGATGGATTGTAAAATCCGTGGCTGCAGGGGCATCCGGAACGGTCAAATGCCAACTGAAAGTCAAATAAACTCCGAGTCAAATACTGCAGTGAAAGGATTTTATCATGTGGATTACAGGACTGGATCGTCGATCTTTTGGAAAGGAGCGTTTTATGAAAATCACCCAGAGTATCACCCTTGCACTGATTGGTATTGCATTAGTGCTGAGCGCAGTCCCCGCCCTGGCAGCACCTCTACAGGGGAGTGCCGGCAACACGCTGATCCGCAACCAGGTAACACTTACCTACAGCGATATCAGTAACAACCCACAACCGGTCGTAACATCCAATATGTTGGAGATCTCCATTACGACCGTAAATGTGGCTCCGTACATTAAGTCGGTCTCTCCGGCTTCCGGGAGCACCAACGGTGTCGGAACCACACTCACCTATGACGTGGAGGTCGTGACCAGTTCCAACGGCCCCGGTACCATAACCCTGGCGGCTGCCAACGGCACTGCCAGTAACACAACGCCCGGGACGCCGAACGTGGCGGGTAACGGTGCATCATCCACCGTGTTCCTCGGATCGAGCATCATAGACTCCAATAACTCCGGATTTCTTAGCGTGGCACAGAACGTTGCGGCAGGGGCATCGATCACCTTCAATATCCCCAACGACAACGGCGTGCCGACTGACTCAGCGGTCTCCGGTGGGCCCGGCGGTGCTGCCGCCGGTCGTACCAGTGTGAACGCACTGGCGGTGAATGATGTCGTCTATATCTACGACGGAACCAGCTATTACGGGAAATTCACCGTTACAGCGGTCAACGGTGCTGCGGTCGGCAGCGGGACGACCGCAGCTGTCAGCAGTATTACGTTGAAAAACAATAATGCCTCTGCCATTCCGGCATTCACCCCGGCATACGGATGGATGGTTGTTGAATCCAAGAGCCTCAACGTCGTCGTAACTCAGGGGGCGGTTACCGGTGTGTCGCCAAACTGGGATACCGTATTCACACCCAGCATGAGCGGTGCTACCGGTGCTATCGGCACGGTTAATACGACCGCCACGACAGCAAGCCTGACCGTCAAAAAGTACGTTCGTAATGCTTCTGCTGCGGTCGTCGGTGCAACACCTCTAACCGTTACAATCAACAGTGTGACAAATACCTATTACCAGTCGGGGGTCACCGGCAAGCCGGGTGACCTCATGGAATACCTGTTCGTCGTGAACAACGGTGGTACCGCAGGTGCTACCAAAGCTATCGCGACAGATGTTGTCCCGGCATATACCAAGCTTCAGGCCGCCTACACAGGCACCGGTTTTGCCGTGGCGAAGCGTACCAATAATGCCACGGAGGTTACCCTGAAGACCGATGGGTCTGTCTGCACCACCGCCGTCGCCTGCGGTAATGCGACCGGCACGGTTGCCGGCAGTACCATGACCTATTATCTGGGCAACAACAGTGCCAGTAATGCCGGTGGCGATATCGCTGCTGCCGAGTCTGCCTACGTGATCTATCAGGTCAAGGTCGACTAGAAGCGAAGGGTATATCAGGACACGACGTAAAAGGAACAGTACGTGGGCTATCAGTTACGACATATAACGCAACATGATAGGGGGGAAGGCGGGAACGGCACGCTTATGTCGTTCTCCTCCAGCATCCTTGTCTCTGTGGTCGTGCTGGTGCTCACGCTATTGTTCGCCCCGCTGTTGAGTTCAGCCGCATCGACACCCCAGGGCACCGCTATCGTCAATGTTGTCAACGTAACGGCGGAAAATCTGCCCATGGCAACCGCAACATCCCTGTTCCGAGTGGTGGGGTCTACTCCTGCCGCCATAGACTTCCTGCAGTATTCGCCGAACCTGGCGGGGGCGGTGCCCTATTCCGCCGTCCCAGGGGCGTATCGGGCCGGCGTCGACCCGCTTCTGCCGTTCACCCCCCTCCCGCTTCCCGTAACGACCGGTTCCAGCCAGCCTCTGAACCTCTCTCAGCCGGTGCCGTTGTTCAAGCCGGCACAGATTCATCAGGGTGATGCCCTGTTCATCCGTGTCGCCGACCCGGACCAGGATCTGGACAGTACCGTTCGGGATACCATTTTTGTAACCATAACCGATTCAGTCAACGGTGATGTTGAGGTTGTCCTGCTGACGGAGACCGGCATAAGCACCGGGGTGTTCATCGGTTACCTGCCGACGGTGACCTCCGGTGCGATTCCGTACAACGGTGAAATATCGGTCGCTTCGGGACAGACCCTCGTTGCCCGTTACGTGGACCCGGATGATGGTACCGATACCGTTACAACTGCGATCATGGTCGATCCGCTCGGTATTGTCTTCGACAGCCGGACCGGGGCAGCGGTCAACGGCGCTGCCATAACCCTGATCAATCAGGCCACCGGTCTCCCGGCGGCCGTGTTCGGTGACGATGGTGTCAGCACGTATCCGTCGTCCCTCGTTTCCGGTACCTCTGCTTCTGATTCCAGCGGTAAGGTGTACACGTTCGGCAGCGGCGGGTATCGTTTCCCGTATGTGCAACCGGGCACCTACCGCCTGATCGTAACGCCGCCGGCCGGCTACAATTCACCCAGCGCCGTGGATACTCCGTCGCTGTCAGGCCTGCCAGGCGGACCGTTTGCCATCGTGACCGGATCGCGCGGTGAGCCCTTTCCCCTCAATCCGGGGCCGGCGCTTCGGGTCGATATCCCGGTTGATCCCTTCACCGGCGGACTCTGGCTGCAAAAAACCGCCGGTAAAGATCTGGTCGGGCATGGAGACTTTGTCCCCTATCTGATCACAATCGCCAACAAAAGCCAGGTTGTGCCCCAGTCAGTGGTGCAGGTGTCTGATACGCTGCCGGTCGGCTTCCGCTACCGGAGCGGTTCACTCCGGATCAATAATCTTCCGGCCGCTGACCCTGTCGTGTCGGGTGACGGAAGGACCATGCAGATTCGGCTGGACTCGATTGCCGCAGCCGGCAGTGCTGAGATCAGATATGTGGCCGAAGTTACCGCCGGAGCAACTCTCGGTACGGCAATAAATCAGGTACAGGCCGTTGCTGCGGGCGGAGTCTCTTCTAATCTGGCGCGCGCTTCGGTAAAGGTTCAGGACGACTTCCTCAAAAGCCGGTCTATCCTCATGGGGAGGATCAGTACCGGTGCCTGTAACCGTGAAACCGGTGAAGGTCCTGCCGGTGTGGAGGGGATGCGGGTATTTCTCGAAGACGGGACCTTTGTGATCAGCGACCGGGACGGCCTCTTCCATTTTGAAGGGGTAAAGCCGGGGCTTCACGTGGTCCAACTGGACCTGGTGACACTCCCCAAAGGTTTTGAAGCGGTCGCATGTTCCGAAAACAGCCGATTTGCCGGCAGCCCGTCATCTCAATTCGTCGAGGTCCAGGGCGGAACGCTCTGGAGGACCGATTTCTACGTGGCCAGAAAGGCAGCCGCCGCCACGGAGCCTGCTGCTGCAAAAGCACCCTCTGAGCCAACCCGGGAACAGGTGACTGTTTCTCCCGTGGCCGCCGTCACTGCCGGCGGGAACCGGAACGATAACCCGGTCCAGGGCACGCTTCCCGAGGCCCGCAAGGAATCCGCCGCCACACAGACCGGCCTGCTGTCGTTACGCAACGGCCAGATTCTGCCGAATCCGGTGATCATGGTCCACGTGCGCATCCCTGCTGCACTCTCGCCACGTCTGCTTGTGGACGGTGCGGAAGTACCCGCCGATCAGATCGGCATGCGCTCCCAGGATACCGTCAACGGCCTCAGCAATTACAGTTATCTCGGCGTGGTAGTCGAGAAACCGGGCCCGCATTCCATAAGCGTCAAGGGGATCGACCCGTTCGGCAACCCGCGATTCAGCGACGAAATCTCCGTTGTGCGTACCGGTGGTATCTCCTCCATCCGTCTGCTCTCGAAAGGTGCCAATGAGGCCGATGGTGTTACACCGGTCAGGATCAGGGTCGAACTGAAGGATGTTGACGGCACTATCCTCACGGGGGCAAGCGATCTCGAACTGAAAGACGGAGATTTGAAGCCGCTGCAGGACAAAGGCGCCAATCTGGAGGAAAAGGCTACGGGGAGGATTCTCCATGCAGATGCTGACGGCTGGATATCATTCCAACCGGTAACTGCCAGCGGCACCTACCGGATCGTCATCGGCCAGGGGAATGCCCTGCTGGAAACTGAAGTGTATGTGAAACCACAGCTGCGGGACTGGATTCTTGTCGGCCTGGCAGAGGGTACCGCAGGGTACGCCGCGGTCTCCGGTAATATGGAAAACTATGCGGCGGCAGGCGGCAAGGACGAGTTCTACCGTGATGGCCGGGTGGCCTTCTATGCCAAGGGGCAGATCAAGGGGGAATGGCTCCTGACCATGTCCTATGACAGCAACAAGACCAGAAGCAACGGCAGGGACAGCCTGTTCCAGAACATCAACCCTGATTCCTTTTATACGCTCTACGGTGACGCCTCCCAGCAGGGCTACGATGCGGCCAGCACCCAGAAGATTTATGTAAAGATTGAGCGTGACCAGTTCTATGCCATGTTCGGCGACTATGATACCGGTCTCACCATAACCGAACTGTCCCGTTACAGCCGGAGGATGACCGGCGGCAAGACCGAATATCATTCCGGGAATCTTGATGTTACCGCATTTGCCGCCCAGACGGATCAGGCTTATGTGCGGGACGATATCCAGGGAGACGGCACTTCCGGCATGTACCACCTGACCCGCCGGCAGATTGTCCCCAATTCGGAAAAAATCACCATCGAGGTGCGGGACCGTTTCAGGAGTGAGGTCGTTCTGTCCACGAGATCGCTGGGACGTTTTACGGACTATTCTATCGATTACGATACCGGTGCGATCTTCTTCAAGGAGCCGGTCTACAGTCGCGATGATCACTTCAACCCGGTGTTTATCGTGGCAGAATACGAGAGTACCGGGGGGGCACTCGACTATACCTACGGCGGCAGGGCTGCGTTAAAACTGATGGACGGCAGGATCAAGACCGGTTTCAGTCACATCCATGAAGGGCAGGGGGACCGCCGCAGCAATCTGTACGGGGCGGACACGACCATACAGTTGAATGACTCGACCCGGCTGCGTGGTGAAATCGCGGCCACCGATTTCAAGAGTCCCACGGAAAAGCGGGATGGTATGGCCTATCTGGCTGAAGTGAGCCACCACAGGAAGGCCCTGGACGTGAAGGCCTATTACCGTGAACAGGAAACGGGGTTCGGGCTCGGCCAGCAGCCGGCGGGTGAAGCGGGTACCCGCAAGATGGGGGTCGAGGGGCGTTATGGCCTCAACGACCGTTTCGGGATTGATGGCAACCTCTACCGCCAGTACAGTCTGTTGAGCAATTCAGTCCGCGATGTGGCGGAAGGGCGGTTTACCTACAGCGACAAGGGGTATGGATCATACCTCGGTTTTCAATATGCCGATGACAAGATTACTGACGGCCACAAAACTTCGGGACAGGTGACCTTCGGTGGCCGTATGACCGCCTTCAAAGATCTGCTTACCATGACAGTCGACCACGCCCAGTCGGTCCTGAAGAACGACAACAGTGACTTCCCCACGAGGACGACCATCGGCGCCGAGTTCAAGGCCCACAGGAATCTGACACTGCTCGGTGCCCAGGAGTTTACCTGGGGTAAGAGCGGCGACACCATGATGACCCGGCTCGGCATGCGGTCGGCGTTCTGGAATGGCGGCAGTGTTACCAGCACCGTCGAGCGCCAGTTTAACGAGAACGATGACCGGCTGTTCGCCACCATGGGACTCAAGCAGACATGGCAGCTGAATGAATCCTGGAAGCTTGATGCGGGGCTTGACAGGAGCCAGATGCTGCTGCATACGTCACGCTACCTGTTCAACAGTAATGTCCCGCCGGCTTCCGGCAGCAGTGAAAGTTTTACGGCAATCACCACCGGTGCTACCTATCAGGTAAAGCATGTTACCTGGGAAAATCGTGTCGAAGCACGTTTTGCGAAAAGCGAGGACAAATGGGGTGTGTTAACCGGCCTTGTCAATGAGGTGTCGCGCCAGTGGGCCTGGTCCGCCAAGGGGCAGGTCATGCAGACCTCGTCGGCCGGAGGCATGCATTCACTCAGGGGTAACCTGCGCTACGGGCTGGTCTATCGCCCCCTGGTGACGGAATGGATACTGCTCAACCGGCTGGATATCTTCTATGAAAAACAGACCGGTAGCGGGGCTGCCGACCTCAATTCCATGCGGGTGGTCAATAACCTGAGCGTGAACTACCGGCCGTTCAAGGAACTGCAGATCTCCTATAAATACGGGGCCAAGTATGTTGTTGATACACTGTCGTCAGCCACCTACCGCGGGTTTACGGACCATTGCGGCATCGAGGCCCGCTACGACCTGTCCAAGTCCTGGGATGTCGGCATGCTGGCCAGTATCCTTCATTCGTGGCACAATCAACAGCTCGCCTACAGCTACGGACCGTCAGTGGGCTACAGCGTCGTCAAGAATGTCTGGTTGGGTCTGGGCTACAACGTCAGCGGTTACAACGATCGTGATTTCTCGATGGCGGACCATACCGCCCAGGGCCCCTATGTCCGATTCCGTATGAAGATCGATCAGCAGTCACTCAAGGATATCGCCGGCTGGATGAACCGTGATTAGCAGCCCGCAGTATTGTTGCAGGCTTGTCACTGACGTATGAAACAACGCAACATTTTTTGAGGACCGCCATATGCCAGAGCAGTCTTGTGGGAACTGTATGAGAACTGAACCGACACAACGGCAGGGCAGATATAGAGGCATGCTCGTCATTGTACTGGCGCTGCTGTCTCTTCTCGGCAACGCCCCGTCACTGTTTGCCTATACCTTGACGCCGGAGACCTGGAACGTTATCGGTCTGGACAGCAATGATGTAACTGTCGGCCCCAACAGGTTTCCCGTTGGCGCAAAGGTGTGCGGGGGGACCTCCGGGGCTACGGTGAATGTCTATTTTTCCTGGCTCACTAGCAACAGCTACATTGATCTCCGCCCCGGTTCGAAAGGTGCGGGCGGCACCCCGCTTCCGATCACGTTCGGGGCCGATGGCTGCGCTGATGCCTTCTTTGAGGCCGAGGTCGTCAGGGATGCAAATGCCTACAGTACAGGCCGACAGTACAAGATCTACATCGGAAGTGACTCGACCCCAACCCCCCGGGAACTGTATGTTGAGAGGCTTATTTCCCAGGCAAGGAACGCTATTACCGATGTAAAGGTTGACGGCGTGTCCATCCCGGCCGGCGGGTCCATGAACCTCACTGTGGGCAATACCTACACGATCCAGTTGATCGGCGGCACGGCAACCCAGGGATACAACCAGTTTTCTTCGTTCTTCAGCCTGTCGAACACGATCTTTCAGGTCATATCGGTTTCCAGCAGCTATTCAGCCAATACTTCACCCTATGTCCCCAACCCGGTGTACGGTACCGGATTGTATGCCGATGCCTGCAAATGGGACAGTGATCCCGGCAGTCCGACCTACCGTTCCTGTATCGGAGGCGATTATAAGGCCGGCGGCAGTAACGTAGTCACCACGTATCTGATCAAGATCATTGGCGGCGGCGGTACCTCGGTGAGCCTCAGCAGCATGCTGTTCGACTTTTCCGGTGCCAGCTATCACTATAATGGTGATTATGCCACCAGCACCCGCATTGCCGGCATTACCGACCCGGCAAGTCTCGGCATCACGAAAAACTTCAGCCCCAATCCGACGAATGCCGGTGGGGTGTCCACCCTCTCATTTGTCATCAGCAACCCCAATATGGGGGCGGTGAGTGGTGTTGCATTCACCGACCTGTTTCCGGTATCACCGGGCGCCATGACACTGTCGGATACCATTACGACGAATACCTGTGGCGGTATTCTCACCAACGGCAGCGGCGGGGCATTGACCACGGGGGCAACCGGCATCAGACTCACCGGTGGTACGGTTGCCGGTAACGGCAACTGCGTCGTACAGGTCAATATTACCCCGGCGGTATCCGGTTCCTATACCAACACTTCCGGCAATCTCTTTGTCAATTCTGTCGATACCGGTAAATACGCCACTGCCACCCTGACCGTCAACTCGACACCACCCCTGCCGGCGCCACCCTCAACCTGCGCCAGTCCTGTAGAAATGGCACGCTGGACCATGGATCAGTCGCCTGCGCCGACAGCGCCGCCGGGATATTTCTCCAAAGCCGCCAATGTTTCAACTGCGACCGCCAGTTTCACTACCGCTTCCGGCGTCCAATCAGTGGCGGGGCCCGTCGGTACCGGTAATGCGACAAACTCCTGGTCGGCAACTGCTCCGACGGGAAGCGGGGGGTGGGCAGAGAACCCGGTGTCACCGAATTACACCATGAACAATTATTTCCAGGTTGTCCTTGATACGAGTAATTATGGCGGCGTCAAGGTAACCTTCGATGCCGGGCTTTACCCCAACTCAGATTGGGCAAACCCCCTGAGTACGATCTTTGTGACCAGCAGCACTAATGGCTCGGCCTTCACGCTCAACTCTTCCACTCCCCAGGCCTCCAAAGGGAGCTGGGTGACCGGTATTGCCGCCTCAGCGGCTACGACCGGGACCAGCCAGACAACGTTCCGCTTTGGTACCAACGGTTCAGGTGCCAACAAGCCGGGCGCAACTCTCTACCTCGATAATATTGTGTTCTCCGGCTGTCCGAGGCCGGTCCCGCCGACCATTACCAAAAGTTTCGCCACCAATCCGGTGGCGGTCGGCGGCACTTCGGTCCTGACGTTTACCATTACCAACCCCAACTCATGCTGCATCCTGAATGGATTGTCCTTCACGGATACCCTGCCGCAAGTCAATCTGCAGGGAAGTCTCGCCGTAACAAACGGCGTACCCAACGTCACCGGTACCGGTACCGCATTCAAAACACAGCTGACTTCAGGGAGTGTGCTATTCATCAGCGGAGTCTCCTACACGGTTGCTTCCATTGTCAGCGACACCCAGATGACGCTATCCGCCATCTATACCGGAGCGACGGCATCCGGACTGACGGCCACCTCAGGGCTGACTCTGGTCAGCGCCGTCACGACACCGCAGTGCGGCGGCACCGTCACCGGCACCGCGGGCGGGACCAGCATTGCCCTGTCCGGCGGGACGCTTGCCGCAGGTGCCGGCAGTACCTGTACCATTACTGCCACGGTCAAGGATAGTATCGCCGGTACGATCAATAACGTCAGCGGTCCGGTTTCCTCCACCGATTCCGGTCAGAACAGCACCTCTACCGGTATTGCAAAGGCCTCGCTATCGGCAGTGCTCCCGCCAAGCATCTCGAAACGATTTGCTCCCAACCCGATCCTGTCGGGCGGCACGTCGACCCTGACATTCCTGATCAGCAACCCGAACCAGAATAATTCACTGGGCGGCGTCTCCTTTACAGATACGTTTCCTGCCACAATGACGGTGGCATTGCCTGCTTCACCCAGCACCTCAGGTTGCGGTACTCCGGTCTTCGCTCCGGCGGCCGGCGCAGCCTCGATCTCGTTCAGCGCCGTCACGACACCGCAGTGCGGCGGCACCGTCACCGGCACCGCGGGCGGGACCAGCATTGCCCTGTCCGGCGGGACGCTTGCCGCAGGTGCCGGCAGTACCTGTACCATTACTGCCACGGTCAAGGATAGTATCGCCGGTACGATCAATAACGTCAGCGGTCCGGTTTCCTCCACCGATTCCGGTCAGAACAGCACCTCTACCGGTATTGCAAAGGCCTCGCTATCGGCAGTGCTCCCGCCAAGCATCTCGAAACGATTTGCTCCCAACCCGATCCTGTCGGGCGGCACGTCGACCCTGACATTCCTGATCAGCAACCCGAACCAGAATAATTCACTGGGCGGCGTCTCCTTTACAGATACGTTTCCTGCCACAATGACGGTGGCATTGCCTGCTTCACCCAGCACCTCAGGTTGCGGTACTCCGGTCTTCGCTCCGGCGGCCGGCGCAGCCTCGATCTCGTTCAGCGGCGGCACCATTGCAGCGGGCGGTACCTGCACCGTCACCGTGCAGATTACCGCAACGGCGGGCGGTATCAATACCAGCGGGTTTGTTTCGGCGACGACCGCCGGGAACGGCAATACTGCCAGTGATACCCTGGCGGTGACGACACCGCACCCGGCCATATCAATGTTCAAGGAGATTGCGGCATCCGATACCGCTGCCACCGTCTGGAGCTATTATCTTGCACTGCCTGTGGGCGGGAACGTCTACTACCAGTTCCAGGTCCAGAATGACGGGGATGTGGACCTGACCAATGTGCAGGTGACGGATGACAGGGTTGCTATGGCGGGGTGCAACTGGAAGGACGGTGACGGCCTCGGGCTGACACCGCCGTTTACCCTGAAGGTCGCCAATGCTTCCAATAACAAGGATTTTGCTACCTGCACCCTCGGGCCGATCCCGGTCTCATCCGCAGGTGCCGTTACCAATACCGCCACCGGTGAAGGCTATTATTCCGGGACCCGGTATGTTGATACTGATTACGCTATTTATGCGACCACTTCTTTGAACCTGGTAAAGAGCGTCACGGAAACCATGTTCAAGTCCGGAGACACTCTGCACTATTCGTATCAGGTTACCAATAACGGTTACGCCACGCTGAACGGACCTGTTACCGTGACCGATGATAAGACAACGGTCACCTGTCCGGCACTTAATACCATCGGCAACCTCAACAACTATCTGGAACAGGGTGAAACAGTCACCTGTACCGCAACCTATGCGGTAACGGCGGCGGATGTAACCGCCGGCATCGTGACTAACACCGCCTCCGCCGCTACACCTGCCGGAGGTTCCCTCGCCGGCGCCGTCTCTCCAACCGTATCAAAATCTCTGACTACGCAGATACCGCTGCAGGTGACCAAATCGCAGAGTACTTCCTCGGCTGCTCCGGGTACTGTTGTTACCTATGAAATTGTTTATGTGAATCCGAATCCGACCGCAATGTTCAAAAATATCACCATCACGGATCAGATACCGGCCTACACGTCATATCAGGCATCAAGTTGCGGGGCACTTCCCCCGGGAATCACCTCATGCACACCCGTCTATTCATCGCCGCCTGCAGGAGTCGGCAATGGCCAGGTGGTCTGGACGCTTGACGGCACCCTCAACGGCGGTGCAACGGGAACGCTGCAACTCATCGTGACAATACATTGAATGGTGGCGAATAATATCGCAATCCGCATCGTTCATCGCCGTCGGCAGTTAGGCTATTCATTATGACCTGATGTGAGGTGAGTGGATTGATAGGTGACCGTTTTGAATGTGACTGGTAGGTTGCAGTTATGGGGACATCTCTCGGGATAATAAAAAATGAATGGAATCGTTTACAGGTAACTACTTGATTGACGGTATGATTCTCTGTGCTGCTTCGTTGAAAAATTAGCTGGCAAAGCAATTTCATGTAATGTAGCAGCTCGTTATCAGTGTGAAAAAATATGTAACTGAATCAGATGTGAGACCGTCTCATAAACGAATCTCCTTTTTGCCCCCGTGACGCCCTCTTCCGTTACGGGGGTCTTTTTGTGCTGCAAGGCTAATCCAGCAACGTCATGTTCACGTAGTGCTCGGTGATGATCTGTACGATCTCGCTGCACTTCTTTAGGGACGATGTCCGCAGATCGCGGTCCTGTGCACGGTAAAATGTAACGACATAAAGGAGATGGAACTTTTCCAGTCTCTCCTCCATCGTAATGGTAAATTTTAACGAATCTGTAACTGTAAGCGGGGTTTGCTTCGCTGCTTTTACGGCCTGTTTCATCTTTTCCAGGAATCTGACGGCAGCATCCAGGGTGCCATTGATCTCATGTAATCCGGCACCCTTGAGCTTGACAGCCATTTTAAAGGCATCGGCGTGGTTACATTTATCCACCGCGAGTTCACCCCAGAGCCGAGCGATCTCGCGATTCTCCTGATGCTGATGGGACAGGGCAAGATATAGCTCTTCGGCTTGCTTGTGGATGTGATGGCAGAGATCCAAAAGCTTCAGTTTTTCGAGCGGAAACGTCCTTGACGCCTTGATATTTGAGGTGCTCACCGCATACTCCCAAAATAATCATGAATCGGAATCGGATGTATATAGCCGATATGATACGGTAATTCAACAATTTATCTGGTGGTTGCCCGATGGAGTAATCTATTGTTTTGTTTAGGGTAAATGAAATAGAAAATCAATTGCATTAACAAGGGCTGTCAGCTATAGTCATTACATAGAAGTCTAATTCTTTAGAATGAGGAGGTCAGTCATGAGACGCATTGTCAGTAAAATATCTCTGCTGGCGGCCATTCTTGCACTATCGGCAGTCCCCGTACTTGCCGTTGATTCGGGTATGGATAAAGGGTTTGACCAGGGACAACAGATTGAAAAAAATGAGTGCCTCCTGGTAGCGATCAACTGTGGCAATGAGGTCGACTCCATCCAGCAGAGGATTGAGCGGATCAAAGGAGAGATCGCACGTGGTACGGACGTTTATACCTCTGATGAGTTAAGAAGGCTCAACCGGCAACTGGAAGAGGCAGAAAAGCTAATGGAGGCACAGACCTTCGGCGGCTGATACATCAGTCATCTATTGGTACAAACGGGCTGTCCGGTTATCCGGACAGCCCGTTTGTGTATGCAGCATTGTGTCGTTAGGCTCCAGTTGCATAAAGCGAGACATTTGAACGCTGGCATGATAAGTACGTGGCAGATTTAGATCGACCGCCAGCAGGGCGGATAATTACATGGCTGATATGGTGAGGATTGTGTGAGAAGACATCTCCCGAAAATGGTATATGCCGACGCCAACGGTACAATCTATGATCATCCTGAACTTTGCATGGCCGGGATGAACGGCACCGAAACGGTTCTGCCGGAGGATATGGAACTGATACCACTCCCGGATGACAGCAGGCTGTTTACCATGCCGTCCATGCCGCCGATTGCCTGGGACCAGCGCAAAAAGAGTTTTGTTACTTCTGCCGAGCTCCGTGAGGGGCGGAAGAGTATGAAGATCCAGGCGGTGGCGGCATTCATGGCTCCGGGGTATGTCCGGACTCTGCTGCCCGCTTGTGATTATTCACACAAGCGCCAGCATCTGCCGCTCTGGTCCTATACGGCTGTCGGATGGGATGAAGAACGGGATTGTTTTGTCGTAGCAGCAACGAAGGTGGATACCAACAGCAACTGGAACCCCTGCAACTATGATGACCGCACCCTGGATCCCCTGGTCAGAAAGATGCTGAAGCAGATGCCGAACAATCGTCTGCTGGAGCAACTGGCCCGCTGTGCCGTCGATTACCACTGTTTTGCCGCCAAGAACCTGTTTTACCGGCGCTGGGAAGCGCCCTTGCCGACGTCTCCGGCATGCAATTCAGCGTGTCTTGGCTGTATCTCGTTGCAGCCGTCGGAATGCTGCCCGTCGAACCACGAACGGATCACCTTCGTACCGACTCCGGAAGAAGTGTGCGAGATTGCGGTGCCCCATCTTGAAACGGCTGAACAGGCGATCGTCTCCTACGGACAGGGCTGCGAAGGGGACCCGATCAT
>CAZSTJ010000055.1:0-16255 GCA_964609805.1 uncultured Geobacter sp.
AGGCCATCTCCTCCATGGAGCTGGAGACCTCCTCGGCGGAAGCCGCCTGCTCGGTTGCTCCCTGGCTCATCTGCTGGGCGGTGGCGGAGAGTTCCTGGCTGCCGCTTGCCACGTTGTCGGCGGCGGTCATGACCTCGTTGACGATGGAGCCGAGTTTGCCGACCATCTGGTTGAGGGCGGTGGCCAGCTGGCCGATCTCATCCTTCTGGTCCAGGTCGATCTTCTGGGTCAGGTCCCCGGCGGCCACGGCCTGGGCGAAGACCACCCCTTTGCGGAGCGGGTTGCTGATGATGCGGGAGATGAAGACACCGAAGAAAAGAGCGATAATGCTGCCGATAAGTGCCAGGCCGATCATGGTGCGGGAAGCGCCGGTGGCAAGCACGGTATTATCATCAGATGTCTGTTTTGCCAGCTTCAGTTTTGTTTCTTCCAGCTTGTCGATCTGAGCCTGGGCCAGTTTACGTTCCTTCTCCATCTCGCCGGTCCAGAGTGTCATTGCTTCGGCCTTTTTTCCTTCTGACACCAGTCGGGTGAACTTCTTCTCGGCTGCATCGAACTTGGCGTAGGCGTCCTGGTACTCCTTGAACATCTTGCGCCCTTCATCGGTGAGGATGGTTTTCTGGAACTTTTCCTCAAGTTCCGCGATCTCCTTGTCACGCTCATCGGCCCGTTTCTGTTGATCCTTGAAGCGTTCCGGGGTGTCCGCCAGGTACATCTCCAGCAGGTTGCAGCGCATCCGCTGGAAGGCGGTCGCCAACTGTCCGATCTCACCCAGCGGTACGGTCATCTTTTCATAGAGTTTGGTGTCTGCCGCATCGATCTTCCTGATCTGCACGACGCCAATGGTGCCGATGAGACCTGCCAGCACCGCCACGATGATAAAAGCAGAGAGCAGTTTGATGCTGATTTTCAGGTCGTAGTACCACTTCATGATGTTACCTCCCGAGGGTCTGGATGATTTTGATGCTCAGGTATTTCAAAATTTCTCAAATTCATCGTCGAGACCATCGGCTCCGCCACCCATGTCGAGCATTACACCCCCCGGTTTCGGGGCTGCCTTGGCTGCCGGTTTATTCGTTGTGGTCATGTGAGCAATCCGGGCGGCTTTCCTGGGGGCACGCGGTGAAGCGCTGCCTCCCCTGACCATGCCGCCGTCGATGCGGAAGAAGCTGATGCTGTCTTTCAGCTGTTCGGCCTGGCTGGAGAGTTCTTCCGAGGTGGATGCCATCTCTTCCGAGGCGGAGGCGTTCTGTTGGATGACCTGGTCCAGCTGCTGAATCGCCTTGGTGACCTGGGCTGCGCCGGTGTCCTGCTCCTTGCTGGCGGCGGAGATCTCCTGCACCAGCTCGGCGGTGCGCTGGATGTCCGGCACCATCTTGTCCAGCATGCTACCGGCGGTTTCCGCCACCATGACGCTGTGGGAGGAGAGGGTGCTGATCTCGCCGGCTGCCGCCTGGGAACGCTCGGCCAGCTTGCGCACCTCGGAGGCGACAACGGCAAAACCCTTGCCGTGCTCGCCGGCCCGGGCCGCCTCGATGGCGGCGTTCAGGGCCAGCAGGTTGGTCTGGCGGGCGATCTCCTCGATGATGGAGATCTTGGTGGCGATCTCCTTCATGGCGGAGACGGTCTCCAGGACCGCCTGGCCCCCCTCGCGGGCATCGGCGGCGCTCTTGGTGGAGATCTTCTCTGTCTGGATTGAATTGTCGGAGTTCTGGCGGATACTGGAGCTCATCTCCTCCATGGAGCTGGAGATCTCTTCGGCGGAGGCAGCCTGTTCCGTGGCCCCCTGGCTCATCTGCTGGGCGGTGGCGGAGAGCTCCTGGCTGCCGGAGGCCACATTATCGGCGGCGGCCATGACATCGGCCACCACGTGGGTCAGCTTGTCCACCATGTTCCTGATGGCGGTCAGCATCTGTCCGGTCTCGTCGGCGCTGTCCACTTTTACTTCTACGGTCAGATCTCCCTTGGCAAGGGAATCGGCAATGGCCACCGCCTCGTTGAGCGGGCGGGTGATACCCCGGGTCAGGAAGGCGGCGACACCTACTGAAATCAGCACTGCAAGTACACCAAGGCCGATCAAAGTATTGCGTGAAGATTCAAATTCCTTGACCGCTTCTTCATAACGCATCTTGCTCCGCTCTGCGTTGTGGTCGATCAGTTTTTCAAGGGCCTCCCCCAACTTTCTGCCTGCCGGCGCTGCCTCTTTCGAAAGGACAACGGCCGCCTCAGCATCTTTTCCCGCCAGCGCCAGCTCGATGACCCGGTTATTGAGGGCCGATGCTGTAGCTATGTTCTCCTTGATGCTGCCGATGATGTCCCAGGCCTTCTTGTCGTCCTTGGAGGTCATCTCTTCGATCTTGTTGAACTTGCCGTTGTAATCCTCACGGAACTTGCCGATCCGTTGCTGGTACTCCTTCTGCTTTTCCTTGTCGTTGTTGACGATGATATTGCGGATGTTGATGAAGATCTGGTTCAGGTTGTTGTTGACGTCATTTGCCAGATCAACCCGGACGTTGTTGACCTTGACGATCCGTTCCAGGTTCTTCTGGATTCCCTGCATGCTGCTGATGCTGTTCCAGATCAGCACTACCATGATCAGGAGCAGAATCCCGAAAGCCAATGCCATCCGTTTGCCAATTTTCATGTTCTTCAACATGTAAACCTCCGTTGAGAATCCAGCGGATAAAGTAACTTGGCCCCGTGCGGGAGCCGAGTGATGCTCGTCTTATTCGGCCCCCTGCAGGAGCAGACCCATGTCCAGGATCAGGGCCACGGTGCCGTCCCCCAGGATGGTGGCGCCTGAAACGCCCTGGACATCGCGGTACATGCGCCCCAGGGACTTGATGACGGTCTGGTGCTCACCGATGACGCTGTCCACCACGAAACCGACCCGGTTGCCGCCGATACTGGTGATGACGATCTGCTCGATCTCGGGGCGATCATTGTTGATGCCAAAGCTATTCCGCAGCGGGATGTAGGGGACGATGCTGCCGCGCACGTTGGCCAGGTTACGGCCATGGGAGTTGGTAATGTCCTGACGGGTCAGTTCGACGCACTCTTCGACGCAGGCCAGCGGCAGCACGAAATGGTCGGCGCCGATCTTTACCAGCAGGCTGTCGATGATGGCGAGGGTGAGAGGGATACGGAGGGTGATGGTGCTGCCGACCCCCGGTTCGCTGGCGATGTCAATGGTGCCGCGCAGGGCCTCGATGGCCTTCTTGACTACGTCCATGCCGACCCCGCGGCCGGAGACGCTGGTGACCTTGTCGGCGGTGGAGAAGCCGGGGGCAAAGATCATGTTGTAGATCTCTTTATCGGAATAGTCGGTGTTCTGAGATATCAGCCCCCGCTCAACCGCCTTGGCCCGGATGCGCTCCTTGTTGAGGCCGGCGCCGTCGTCCCGGATGGTGATCAGGACGCTGTCACCGGAGTGGACCGCCGCCAGATGCACGATACCGCCGGCCGGCTTACCGGCAGCGATGCGGGTCTCGGGAAGTTCAATGCCGTGATCGATGCTGTTGCGGATCAGGTGTACCAGCGGGTCGTTCAGCCGCTCGATGACTGTTTTGTCCAGTTCGGTCTCGGCTCCTTCGGTCTCCATCTCGATCTGTTTGCCCAGTTCCTGTGAAAGATCACGTACCAGGCGCTTGAATTTGCTGAAGGTAGAGCCGATGGGGAGCATACGGATGTTGAGGGTGGTGTCGCGCAGTTCATTAGTGAGTCGCTCCACCTCTTCGGCGATGCCGGCAAAATCCTCGTTGCCGTGCAGTGCCGACGTCTGGCTCAGGTGGGCCTGGACGGTGACCAGTTCTCCCACCAGGTTAACCAGCTTATCCAGCTTGTCGGCCGGTACCCGGACACTGGAGGCCGCCTCCTGGTTCTGGCGGGTCTGAATGACCTCCCGCACATGCTGCTGTTCCACCAGGGCCGCCTTGACCTGCATCGGCTCCACCAGTCCCATCTTGACCAGCACATCTCCCAGCCTCTTCTGCTCCTCCAGGACCCGTTTCAGTTCGTCCGGGTTCAGGTCGCCGCGTTCAACGAGGATTTCTCCCAGTTTCTTGTAGTCCCGCTCATTGTCGAGCGAACCGGCGGCGTCGATCACCTCGATGGTCAGTTCGCAGTCGTCCTCGACGAAGATGAAGACATCCTTAATGGCATTGATGCCGCCGGCGGTGGTGAGGATGATGTCCCAGAATATGGCGCATGCTTCAGGCTCCAGCTCCTCCAGCGGCGGTACGTTGGTCAGCTGGGCAACCACCTTGCAGTCTCCCAGCTCACGCAGTTCGTTCAGCAGTGCCAGCGGATTGGTACCGTTCAGCAGCAGCCCTCGGTCCGGCTTGAAGCGGATCCTGTAGGTGACCGATTCCGGTTTCTTTGCAATTTTTTCTTTACCCTGTCCGGGAGATGCGTCACCTGCTTCACGCTCGGGGTTGCCGGGCAGGTAGCGGCGCAGTCCCTCCAGAATCCGCTCCCCCTCGGCCTCGTCGGCCGGCGCACCGCCGACGGCAGCATCCAGCAGCGCCCTGATCTGGTCACGGGCCGACAGTGTCAGGCTGATCAGACTCTTGTCGACCGCGATCTCACCGTTGCGGACCAGATCAAAGACCGTCTCCACATTGTGCGTGAAGGCGGCGATGTCATCGAAGCCGAACATGGCCCCCGACCCCTTGATGGTGTGCATGGCCCGGAATACGCGGCCGATCAGCTCCATGTCGGCAGGATTCTCATCCAGCTCCAGCAGGGAGCTTTCCAGTTCGGTCAGCAGTTCGTACGCCTCTTCCTTGAATGCTTCCTGGTGCTGGTCCATCATGGCAGCACCTTCTTGACTACCGCCATGAGCTGTTCCGGCTTGAACGGTTTGACGATCCAGCCGGTGGCGCCGGCGGCCTTCCCTTCCTGTTTCTTGCCGTCCTGGGATTCGGTGGTCAGCATGATCATGGGGATGAACTTGCAGGCGGGGAGCGCCCGTGCCCCCTTGATCAGGCCGATGCCGTCGAGGTTTGGCATGTTCAGGTCGGTGATCAGCATGTCCACCTTGGTGCCGCCCAGTTTGTTGAGGGCGTCCTGGCCATCAACCGCCTCGACCACATCGTAGCCGTTCTGCCTGAGGGTAAAGGCCACCATCTGGCGCACGCTGGCGGAATCATCCACGGTCATGATTACCTTGCTCATACCTGTTCTCCTCCCGACCAAAGACAATCACACTTGGAATCGGCAACGCAGCAGACATTACGCGGCAGCCCCGCACTCTCTGCAGCGGTGCGAACGGAATCACTGCGCAGCCCGGGTATGGCAATCAGCTTCCCTTTTTTGACAAAGCTGCGGTGGGCGGAACAGAGCAGTTGCAGGCCGGTCACATCGATGCTGCTGATCGCCCCCAGCTCCAGCACCGCCTGTTCGGCTGCTTCCAGTTCCCGGAGAAGCTCGTCCCTGATCCCGCTGATATGGGGAATGGTCATGTTACCGGCTATGCTGATGATCCTGGTTTCCGGCTGAACATCAGATGCTGTCGTGGTGATGGTGTAGTCAGGCATACGGTTCTCCTGTCGACTGCGTATATCTGTGAAACAGGGCAACTGGCTTGCTAGGATTTGTAAAAACGATCAATCGGGGCGTGCGAAGGCTGATCAGAACAGCTCTATGTTGTCGCCCATGCCGTCGTCGCCGGAAGCTTGTGAACCTGCATCCGGATTTACCGCCGTTGTACCGGTCAGGGCGGAGTGGATGTGCCACTCACTCTGCATGGTGTAGCGCTCCGATAGCCGCCGCAGACTCTCTTCGCTCAATGCCCCTTCCCCGGTGTCCGCTACGCGGGTGATCTCTGCGAGAGACGCGACGATATCGTCCAGTTCCGTGGCAATGTGGGTATGCACCGTGATGCCCGAGGTAATTCCCTGAATCTCGTCCGAAAAGAGTTCGACGGTGGATCGGATCTGCTCCAGCTGTCCCCCCAGTTCGTTATTGACCCGTTGTATTGTGCCCAGCATGCCGTTGATATCAACCGCCATCTCGCTGACTTCGCTTTCGAGCATGGTTGCCTGGGCATCAACCTCGCTGCAGAGGGTGGAGGCGGATTCGGCTACGGGGATCATGGTGCCGGAGACCGCCGTTGTCTGCTCCATGGCTGCCAGGGAGAGCCGTTGAATCTCTTCGGCCAGCACCCCCAGGGCTGCGCCGTGGATGCCGCTACGGGCCGCCTTGATCTGGGCGTTCAGGGCGATCAGCTCGATCTCTTCGCTGATCTGTTCGATCTCATGTACGAAACTGGAGATTTCGCCCACGGTGCCGGCCAGTGATGTGGCGGCTGCCGACAGGTTACGGTCCGCCTCGGCGCTCTTGGCCAGCAGGGTGATCACGGATGACAGGTCCTGCTCCAGCCTGCTGAAGGTCGAATTGCCGCTGCCATCGGCGATGCCGGCCCCTGCGTTGGTTGCCTCTGCAACCTGTGCCTGCTGGCAGGCGATTGCCTGCAGGTTTTCGATGATGGTGCCGACCGCACGGACCAGCTCATCCCGGGCATGGCAGATCTGGGCGCATTGCAAGGCACAGATATGGGCGGTTTCTGCCGTGGTGTAGGCCGGCTGGCCAGCTGTATTCGGGCCGCCGCCCAGGCTGATGCCGAGTTCGGAGAACGTGTCGCGCACATGTTCCACCTGCTGGCGGACGATGTCATGGAACTGCATGGATGTGATGACTTGACCCATGCTGCGCGACCCCTCCTCGGCGGTGGCGGCAACAAAATGGACCGCCTCTGTGCACCTGGCATTGATGTTCGTCAGTGCCTGTAGCCCTTGCCTGGCTTTTTCAAGGATCTTCAGCACATCGGCCTGCTGTTCGGACTGGATGGTGCCGAGTAGTTCGAGGGTATTTTGAACCGTAGTGGTGAGCTCCTTGCGCAGTATTTCAATGTTGAGGGCCTTTTGCTGGACCTGTACCGACAGGAGACCGACATCGTCGGCCAGGGTGTCAAAGCCGACGGCACTCTGGCCGAGCCGGGCACTTTCGATCTTGGTGGCGATACCGAGCATGCGCAGGGTTTTGTGAATCTTGGAAAATCCGGAGAGGGGGTGTTCGGTCTCATCGAGCAGACCAAGGATGCGACGCAGTGCCGTGATATTGCGGTCGGCCTCCCCGTCGATGGTGAGGTCGCGGCTCATCCTTTCCAGGATATCTGTCAACCGGTCGATAGCATTGATGACTTCCGTACCGGCCACCAGATTGGAAACCCCTGATGACATCCGGACAATATCGGCGGCGCAGTTGTAGAAGTAGTGGAGCTTTTCCCCGATGGCCAAAAATTCGGGCTCGGTTGTCCCCGCCACCGTATTCAGGCGCTCAGACACGCCCAGCAGCAACTCTTGCCAGCGTTCAGCCGCGTTGTTCGTATCTGTTGCCTCGGCCGGCGGATTATTTGCGATGTCAAAGGCTGTTTCGATCAACGGGAGTAGCCCCTTCCTTTTTGTATACATCTCTCTTCGACATCTGCAGAAAAAGGTTTAGGAATTATTGAAGTATTATTAATTTTTTTCGAACCTATTAATCTGACACGTAAAATTATGGGTGAAGTCTCATGTGGCTGGCGCTGATAAAAATGGTGCATAAACAATTTGTTAGCGCATAATACGGGGCATTGCCCCCTATGTCTGTAGGGAGATTTTGATTAAAATGGATTGTGTTTATTGTAATGACAAGAAATTTAAGATGTGAATGGTTTCACCTGTTGCTTTGGAGGCGGGGCGGAGGGGGCGGTTTGGTACGTGGTCAGCTGTTTCCAGAATGGGTAACAAAGGGAAAAGGCAGGTGAGGTCTGGGCGTTCTGGAGTCCGCGGTCAGGGATTGTACAGGAGAAGGGGTTCAGCGCCGGCCGGCTGGCCGGCGCTAACGTTGGAAATCGGTTGCTAGAAGAGAGGGTGTTCGAAGGAAAGATATCCCAGACCGCCGTACTCACCCCGGGATGGGCCGATGCCGATCGGCATGGAGACCCCCGGAACGATCTGCAGCCCGGATTTGAAGTTGATGGCGAAACGGACACCGGGGTTGATGAAGAAGGTGCTGGCCGTTTGCAGGCTGCCGTCCGGTTGAACCACATCCCCCGAGGTCCCCACCGCTTCCAGCATCAGGTTGAAGTTCTCCGAAACCAGATAGATCAGGCTGGCGCCGTAGTTGAACGCGGTCGTGTCCGCCTTGGCACCGCCGGTCTCCCTGCTCCGCGGGGTGTAGGTCGCCCCCAGGTTCCAGTGGGTGACGAACCGGTCAGTCAGTTCCACACTGAGCGGGATGTTGCCCTGGATGCCGACGGAGTCGGTGCCGTGTCCCTTCTTGTAATCACCGGTCGGCAGGATCACGGAGAGGCGGGGGGAGAGGGCGATGTGATCCTTGAAGATCGCCTGGTAACGATAATTGAGGGCGATGTCGCCGATGCCGCTGGCGTTGTCGGGATCGGCCATGTGCAGTACGGGGATCGTGTAGGAAAACTGATGGGCCTGTTTCGGTACCGGCCATTCCTGGGTGAATGAATACTGCCAGCTCTTGGCTTTTTTCAGGTACTGGAACAACTGGATGTGCTGAATAACGCCATCCTCCTGGTTGTATGCCTCCTCCAGCAGGAACGAGTTATCCTGGATCTTCTTCACCTCTTCGGCCGCCATTGCCTGCAGCGGCAGCAGGGCCGCCACGAGCGCCCCCATGACCAGCTGTTTCATCTGCATCAGGTACCTCCTTCGCACCAACGGAAAGTTGAAGGCCGGGCAGCCGGCCTTCGTCGGGATCTTACAGTTCATGCCGGTTGAGTTGCAGCGTAACCCCCCGCACCCCGCGGGAGAATTTCGGAACATTCCGGTCGCGCACCAGTGATGCATCATATATCGGCACGATCTTTAAATAATTTAATCCTTTCTCCAGTTCAAGGGATTTTTCCGTGTGAATGGCGCTCAACGGTACCGATATGGCTATACGATGCAGACCGGGAGCAAGCAGGAGTTTTTTTCTGAAGCGGTACCGCCAGCCGATCCCCGCCTCCGGATTGGTCCGGCTGTCCCCCGGAGTCTCTTCCAGGAACGGCTCATCCGTCAGCTCCATGGACTGCCCGTCGATGGTTACGGTTGCCGTGTAGGGTGGATCGGTATGCTTGAGGTAGCTGGTAACGATGCGTGCCCTGTTGGCCTTGACGGAAAAGTCGATGTCGAGGAGGGCCGCATTTTCCGGCGGACGCGGCTCATGGGTCTCCCGGAAGACCTCCTGACGGCTGGAGAGGGGCGAAGCGGTCGCTCGATGGCTGGCTCCGGCGCACCCCCCCGCCATCAGGACCGCGATGAGCAGCAGGGGGATGGTGCGGCAGCGCCCCATGGTGAATGTCTCTGCCATGATCACTCCTCCACGGTTGACTTCTTTTCAAACCAGCCGTACACCGCCGGGATGATCAGCAGGGTCAGCAGGGTGGAGGTCACCAGGCCGCCCACGACAACCGTGGCCAGCGGTTTCTGGATCTCGGAACCGGTGCCGCCGGCCAGGAGCATCGGGACCAGGCTGAAGATGGCGATGGACGCGGTCATCAGTACCGGTCGCAACCGGTCGAGGGTGCCTTGTCTGACCGCCTCCTCCAGGCCGAGCCCGTCGTCGCGCAGCTGCGAGATGCGTGACACCAGCACCAGGCCGTTCAGCACCGCGACGCCGAAGAGGACGACAAAGCCGACCGAGGCCGGGACCGAGAGATACTGCCCGGAGATGTAGAGTGAGAAGACCCCGCCGATCAGCGCAAAGGGGAGGTTGGTGATCACCAGCAGCGCCAGCCTGATCGACCGGAAGGTGACGTAGAGCAGGAGCAGGATCAGGCCGATTGCCACCGGACCGATGATCATCAGCTTGTGCATCGCCCGCTGCTGGTTCTCGAACTGCCCCCCCCAGGTCAGATAATAGCCGGGGGGAAGTTTGACCTGTTCCCTGATCTTCCGTTTGGCTTCGGCGACAAAGCCCCCCATGTCGCGGCCGGTGATATTCATCTCGATGCCGATCCTGCGTACGCCGTCCTGACGGCTGATCTGCACCGGGCCCTCGATCATCTTTACCTCGGCCAGTTGTTCCAGCGGTACGTTGACCCCGGTTTTGGTGGTGATGGTCAGGTTCTTGATCGCCTCCAGCGAATTGCGCTTTTCCTCCGGCAGACGCACGGTGATGGGAAACGTACGGTTCTCCTCGTACAGCTGGGATGCCGTCTTCCCGGCCACCGCAATCTCGATCACCTTCTGCACGTCACTGATATTGAGGCCGTAACGGGCGATCCTCGCCCGGTCGATGGTGACGGTCAGGTAGGGCTGGCCGGAGACCTTTTCCGCATTCAGGTCGGTTGCCCCCTTGATCGTCGACAGTGCCTTGGCGATCTCTGCCGACTTCCGGCTCAGCACGTCCATGTCTTCGCCGAACAGTTTGACGATGAGCTGGGCGCGGGTGCCGGCCACCAGTTCGTCGATGCGGCACTGGACCGGCTGGCTGAAGCCGAAGGTGATCCCTGCGATGGATTCCAGGGACGTGCGCATCTGGTTGGTCAACTCTTCCTTGGAGATGTCACGCTTCCATTCGCTCTTCGGCTTGAATATCCCCACATAGCCGGTCTTGTCGGCCCCCCGGGTATCCAGGGCGACGCCGGTCTGGCCGGTCCGCCCCACGATGGTGTCCAGTTCGGGGAATTCCATCAGTTTTGCCGCCGCCCGCCGGTTGGTCTCCACCGATGTTGCCAGGGAGACGCCCGGGAGCATGGAGATGTCCATGTCGAAGGAACCCTCATCCATGATCGGGATGAATTCCGTTCCCAGCCGGGTCACCAGAACCAGGGAGATACAGAGAAGTACGCCGGCCGCGCTCAGCACAATCCGCTTCCTTGCCATGGCGTACTGGAGCAGCGGCAGGTAGAGCCGGTTGGCATGCCGCATGACATAGCTCTCCTTTTCCGCGTGCGGTTTGAGGAAGAGGATGCAGAGCACCGGGATGACGAAGATGGAGAGGAGCAGGGACGACAGCAGGGCAATGGCCACGGTGAGGGCCAGGGGGCCGAACATCTTCCCTTCGATCCCTTCCAGGGAGAGGATCGGGATAAAGGTGAGCGCAATGATCAGTTCGCCGAAGATGCTCGGTTTGCGCACCTCCATGACCGCCTGCAGCACCGTGCGCACCGAGGGATGGTTCCCCCCCTCTTCCGTCAGGTGCCGCTGGACGTTTTCCACCTGGATGATGGTGGTGTCGATGATCATGCCGATGGAGATGGCCAGTCCCCCGAGGGACATGAGATTGGCGGTGATCCCGGTCAGCTTCATGACGATGAAGGTCGCCATCAGGGAGAGCGGCAGGGCGATCAGCACCACGATGCTTCCCCGGATGCTGTTGAGGAGCAGGTAGAGGATGATCAGCACCAGGATCGCCCCTTCGATCAGCGCCTTGTTGACCGTGCCGACGCTGGCCTTGACGATGTCGCTCCGGTCGTAATAGGGGACAATCTTTATCCCGTCGGGGAGTACGTTGTTGTCGTTGATCTCCTCGACCTTGTCAGCGACCCGGCGCACCACGTCACGGCTGTTTTCGCCCCGGAGCATCATGACGATGCCGCCGACGCATTCATCCTTGCCGTTCTTCATGGCGGCGCCCATTCGCACCCCCTCGCCGACCTTTACCTGTGCCACGTCCCGGATGTAGGTGGGGCTGCCGCCGGACGACCGGAGGACAATATTTTCGATGTCACTCAGATCCTTGATCAGGCCGACCCCGCGCACGATGTACTGGTCCGTGCCCCGCTCCAGCAGATTGCCGCCGACGTTCTCGTTGTTGCTGCCGATGGCCGAATAGACGTCATCCACGGTGATGCCGTACTTCAACAATTTCTCCGGGGCCACGATCACCTGGTACTGCTTGAAATAGCCGCCGTAGGAGTTGATCTCGTTGACCCCGTCGATGCTCTTCAGTAGGGGGGTGACGGTCCATTCCTGCAGCGTGCGCAGGTTGGTCAGGTACGCCACCTTCTGCTGCGGGTCCTCCGGTATCTTTCCTTCCAGTGTGTACTGATAGATCTCTCCCATGGCGGTGCCGATGGGCCCCATGGCCACCTCGACCCCCTTCGGCACCTTCTCCCGAGCCTCGGCCAGACGCTCGAAGACCAGCTGCCGGGCGAAGTAGATATCCACATCGTCCTTGAAGACAATGGTGACGATGGAGAGGCCGAACTTGGTAACCGAGCGCATCTGGTCGATGCCGGGGAGGCCGCGCATGGCCATCTCGATCGGATAGGTGACGTTCCGCTCGATCTCGATGGCCGAGAGGCCGTCGGCGTGGCTGATGACTTCGACCTGATTGTTGGTCACGTCAGGGAAGGCATCGATCGGCAGCCGCGTGTAGGAATAAAGCCCGAAGGTGATGATCAGCAGCGCCAGGAAGATCACCATTCCTTTTTGCCGCAGGGTGTAGGCTATTATTTTTTCTAACATATGAAATATCTCCGGGTAGTTTGTGCGTTCAGGTTCGGGGCAGATTCGGTCGGGTTGATTGAGTCGCACCGCAGGCGTAGCAGCGCTACGTCGAGGATGAGACGAGTGAGACCCGGCCGAAGATGACGTGAAGATGGGCGCACGCTATTAGTGCCCGTGGCCGTGTTCGTCCTTCATCTCACCCTTCTTCACTTCCGACTTGAGGATGAACGAACCCTTGACGGCGTAGTTCTCCCCCTCCTTCAGGCCGGAGACGATCTCCACCAGACCCGCCGCGCTCCGCCCGGTCTGCACCGGCCGGGCGGCGAATTCGTCGCCATCCTCGGCTACGAATACCACCCGTTTCCCCTCCAGTTCCTGCAGGGCATCTTCAGGTACCGCCAGCACCGGCGGGGCGTCGGCCGCCAGGGCCAGTTCCACCGTGGCGAACATCTCCGGTTTCAGCTTGCGGCCGGGGTTGGTAACCTCGATCCTCGCCTTGACCGTGCGGCTGTTCTGGTCCACCAGGTCGGCGATGTAGGTGATCCGCCCCTTCAGCTTCAGATCGGGAAAGGCTCCCACAGTGACTGATGCGGTCTGGCCGCGGTGGATCTTGGCCAGGTCCTTTTCGTTGATATCCACCACAACCCAGACCGAGGAGAGGTCGGCAATGGTATAGAGACTCTTGGATGGGTCGGCCAGTTCACCGACGATGGCATGCTTCTCGGTGATGATGCCGCCGATGGGGGAGCGAACCGTCAACAGCGGCCTTTTGGGAACGTCGCTACTCAGGTCCGCTGCAGAGACGCCGTAGAGTGAGAGACGCTCCTCATCGTTGTGCAGTTCGGCCTGAGCGGTCTTGTAGTCGGTCTCCGCCTGGAGGATGTCCTTGCGGGCGGCGATCTTTTTCTCCACCAGGACCTTGATCCGCTCCATGTTTGACTGGGCCAGGGCCAGTTTCGTCCGCGACTGCCGGAAGCGGTTGAGGGCTTCGCCCAGTTCGACGCTGTCAAGCGTCACCAGGGTCTGCCCCGCGGCCACGCCGTCACCCAGGGACGACTTCACCGTAACGATCTTGCCGGGGATGCGGGGGGACACATGGGCGATCCGGTCGGCATTGGCCTCCACCTTGCCGGTGACACTGATGGCGCCTGCAAGCCGCTGTTTTTTCGCCGGACCGACCAGCACGCCGTTCTGTTTCTGGAGTTCGGCCGTCATCTTTACCATGCCTACTTCACCGTGCTCGTCGTGCCCTTCGTGGCCGCCTTTTTCGCCCTTATGCTCGTCATGGCCGCCGCCCTTCTCTTCTTTATGGCCGGATTCTGTATGTTCAGCCTGCTCCGCACCGCTTTTGTTCTGGGTAGTGCGGTAGTAGAAGAGGCCGCCGCCAACGGCCAGGGCCAGGATCAATCCTGTGAGTATTGCCTTTTTCTTCACCTCTCACCTCCGGTAAGTTCTGTTGCGGTAACCGATTCGAGCTTCACCAGAGCTGCCTGACGGTCATGGAGCGCCGTAAGGTATCCGTCGTTCACCTCGAAGAATTTTTTCTGTTCCTGGATGACGGCGAGGATTCCGACCTCACCGAGGCGATAGGCCTCCTGGGTCAGTTTCAGGTTCTCGTCAAGTTGGGGGATGATGTCGGCCTTGTAGAGGGCAAGCACCGACGCAGCATTCTGGAATGCGGCGTAGGCGGTCTCGATCTCCCGCTCAACCGTTCTGGCGGCAGCGGTCAGACGAGTCTCACTGCTGCTCTTCCTGGCCCTGGACTCCTGGATACCGGCCTGGTTCCGGTCGAATACGGGGATGGGCATCGACAGTTTCACCCCGATGGTATAGGCGGTGTCTTTTCCTTCCACGCCGCCGATTTCCATGGCAGTCGTATCGCGTCTGAACACCAGGCCGGCCGTGAGATTGGGGGTGCGTTCCGCCTCGGCAAGAATAACATCAGCATCACCGCGCCCTTTTTCCGCTTCCAGGGCCTTGATATCCGGACGACTGGAATGTGCCAGTTGTTTCAGAGCGGTAACCGGCTTTGCCACTGGGGCACCTGATTCCAGTTTCCCTTCAATTGCAGGCTGACTACCCGGAGGAAGCCCCATCAACGTCCAGAGTCTCGACTGACACTGCAGCATGGCCTTCGCCACCTCGATCCTGCTCCCCTCGCTACGCGCCAGTTCTACCTTGACGAGATTCATCTCCAGTTCCGGGATATCCCCGGCTGCCAGACGTTCTTTGGTCACGTCAAGCAGCTGCCGGTTGAGGGCAATGGAGCGATCTGCAAGGGCCAACCGTTCCTTGGCCAGCAGTGCATCGTAGAAAGCGGTTTTTACCTCCTCACGGAGCTGCCGCTCACGATCCGCCACGTGCCAACGGTAGATATCAAGTTCACGCTCGGCGATGGTGAGGCGCTTATCACGTTTGCCGGCCAGGAAAAACTCCTGCGACAGGCCAAGGGCCAGGCTGTTTTCATTTGTGCTGCCGGTCAGGGCGCCGGTGCCGGCTTCAAGATCGAGCGTCGGGTTCGGCAGGAGACCCGCTCTGACCTTTCCGGCGTCCCGGATGCCTTTTTCTTCGCGAAACGCTTTGAGTTCGCCGTTGTTCTGTAACGAAAGTTCGATTGCCCGGGGCAATGACAGTGTCGGCTCGTCTGCCAGAGCCGGGGCGGACGATAATATGGCGAGAATTCCGGGCACCAGGAGCAGGACTCCCCGTGCGAATACAGTTGTTCCCAATGGAATAACCTCCTTATTCAGTTGTGACACTAAGGGTGTACGTTGATTACGTTTACGGACGTGCTGCGACGGGAAGAATAGATGCAGTTATCCCTGAATCAGGGCGAACTGCTCCCTTTGCACTGTTTTAAGCCAGGTTTTGCGGGGGAATGAACTTGGAAAGAAATACTTCAGGGAGATGAAACAGTGGTTCAGCAAAGGACAATGGGGGACCGTACGCAGGAATCATCACGGCAACCGGCATTGCCGGTAGCGGTGCCTGGCAGGGACAGCCGCAGTCGCCGAGGCAGATATGGTCGTCATCGGAATGGGCCGGCTCGCAGGGAGTGCTGCCGTCATGAAGTTGAGCCCCGTCGTGGCCACAGGTGGCTGATGCGGACTCGTGGAGCCCCGGCAGTTCTCCCGCGCAGACCACGTTCTCGCTGAACGAGGTGAGCAGGCCGCAGAGGGTCACGGTAAGCAGCACCAGGGCTATGGTATGTCGGGAAGGAAAATTCACAGGATGTATCCTAGCAATTCAGTAATGAATTTACAATAGCTGAAACGAAATGGTGGCAGCTTGCCAGCCGCCACCGAAATTCAAACAACCGGAGAAAAGGGGATCAGATCCCCCCCATACAGAGGTACTTGATTTCGACAAAATCCTCGATGCCGTACTTTGATCCTTCCCGGCCGATGCCGGATTCCTTCATGCCGCCGAAGGGGGCGATCTCCGTGGAGATCAGGCCGGTGTTGATGCCGACGATGCCGTACTCCAGCGCTTCGGCGGTCCGCCAGACCCGGCCGATGTCACGGCTGTAGAAATAGGAGGCCAGGCCGAACTCGGTGTCGTTGGCCATGCGGATCGCCTCCTCGTCGGTGCTGAAACGGAACACCGGCGCCAGGGGCCCGAAGGTCTCCTCCCGGGCCACCAGCATCTCCGGGGTGACCCCGGTGAGGATCGTCGGCTCGAAGAAACTTCCCCCCAGGGCATGGCGTTTCCCTCCCAGGGCAATGGTCGCACCTTTGGCCACGGCATCGGCGATATGCTCCTCCACCTTTTCCACGGCGGCCATGTCGATCAGCGGCCCCTGC
>CAZSTJ010000056.1:0-16149 GCA_964609805.1 uncultured Geobacter sp.
GACTGGGGACCGGGGACAGGAAAAACAGCAGCAGAGACCGGCAAGGCCGGGGTGATCACTCTGGAAACGATACAGGAGGCGTTGCAGAAAAAGGCCCTCCTCTACGACAAGGGGGGGGAGGAACATTACAACGTCATCTCCGCCTTCATCAAATCCATGCGGGGGAGCGATCCGGACGCAGCCCTGTACTGGCTGGCCCGGATGCTGGAGGCGGGTGAAGACCCGCTCTTCATCACCCGGCGCATGATCATCCTGGCATCGGAAGACATCGGCAATGCCGACCCCCGCGCCCTGCAAATCGCCGTCGCCGCCCAGCAGGCCTTCCAGACGCTCGGCATGCCGGAGGGACGCATCATCCTCGGCCAGGCGGTCACCTACCTGGCAACGGCCCCCAAATCCAACGCCTCCTACATCGGCATCGATGCCGCCCTGGCCGAAGTCAGGTCAAGCGGCGCCCTGCCGGTGCCGCTGCATATCCGCAACGCCCCCACGAAGCTGATGAAAGAGCTGGGGTACCACAAGGGGTACCAGTACGATCACGATCGGGAAGAGGGGTATGCCGGCCAGCAGTGCCTGCCGGACCGGCTGGCGGGGACGAAGTTCTACCAGCCTAAAGGGCACGGCTACGAGAAGAACATCATCGAACGCCTGGAATGGCTGCGCCGGAAGCGCGGCCCGGGGGGCGATTCGGGTGCTTGACACGGCCACCGTATTCCCCAATAATAGCCAAATAATGAGAAATTACTTTACCTGAGGAGGCCACACCAACATGATCAGCAAGAAGATGGCAGACGCACTCAACGCACATATGAACGTCGAACTCTTTTCGGCCCACCTGTACCTTTCCATGTCATCCTGCTGCAACGAGATGGGGCTCAAGGGGGCTGCCAACTGGTTCATGGTCCAGTATCGCGAGGAGATGGTGCACTTCATGAAGTTCTATACCTACCTGGTGGACCAGGGGACTAACATCTCCCTGCCTGCCGGCAAGGCGGTCCCCAACAAATACAAGTCGCTGCTGGAGATGTTCGAGAAGACCCTGGCCCATGAGCAGATGATCACCAGCTGTATCAATGAACTCTCCGAACAGGCGGTAAAAGAGAAGGATCACGCCACCCAGATCTTCCTGCAGTGGTTCGTTACCGAGCAGATCGAGGAGGAGAACAACGACCGCGACCTGATCGCCAAACTGAAGCTGGTGGGCAACAACGGCCACGGCATCCTGATGATCGACGCCGAGATGGCCCAGCGCGTCTTCGTCCAGCCGGCGGGATCGCCGCTGGCGGTGTAGCGTGAAGATACGGTTCTGTGAGCACAACAAGGGGAAGGGAAAGGTCTTCCGGCGCCTGACGGAGGAATTCCCCGACCTCAACATCAAGATCAAGGGGTGCGTCAAGCAGTGCGGCGCCTGCCGCGAGACCCCCATGGCCACCGTGGACAAGCAGCGGGTGACCGCCAAGGACGGGGATCAACTCTACGAGAAGATCAAGGAACTGATACTTCAGGATAAAACGACCGAGTAGCCACGAAACGCCGGATCTGACTCCGGCGTTTTCATTTCATCCCCCGGCCGGCGACAGATTGACGGTTGCCGACAGAGAGAGTTTGTGCTAGTCTGCCCCCTCGTTTGATCATCCGCGCCCTTAGCTCAGCTGGATAGAGCAACGGCCTTCTAAGCCGTAGGCCGCAGGTTCGAATCCTGCAGGGCGCGCCAATATATACAAAAGGTTAAGCAGAGATGCTTAACCTTTCTTTGTTTTAGGTGCCTCATAGGTGAGTTCAGGTATGATCAGCGTTCATCTTAGGCATTGAAACACCCCCATGCACCAAAGACAGGCACCACACGGTACATCCCCTATATGACAATCCTGCTCGAACGTATCGGTCTGGATGTAATCACACGGTGCCAAGGAGCAATTGGCGCACCCCGGAAAATCGTAACTAATCGCCTGGCCCCGGAACGACCGGTAATCCGCACTATTCCATATCTGAATAATGTCCTGCTGCATGACGTTTCCGAAGACCTTTGGTACCACCTTCTGGTTCCAGCCGCTGGCAAAACAGCTATAACGATGCCAGAGAAAATAGCATGGTGAGACATTTCCATCCACGGAGATGAACGTCCCCCCATCCTCGACAAAACTGCAATGGCGCTGTTCGCTCAGACCGATGTTCGGCAGCCGCACATCCATACCATACTGTTCGGCAACCTCCCGGGCTTTTTCAAAGACCGCGGCGACTTCATCCGCTTGGTGCACGTCCATCTGCAGTAACTTCTTCATATCCATGAACAGTCCGCGAGCCGAGGCCTCTTTCTTCATGGCATCCACCAGAGAGACGAGGCGCTGCTCGTCAGGACTACGGGCATATTTCCATCGCGCCTCGAAATAATAGGCCATATCGAGCCCAACTCGCTCGACCTCCTGACGACACTCCTTGAAAAGTTCGATTGCCTCCAGAGTGCAGAGACTGTATACCGACTCGCCGGCATGCTGTTCCTCATACGGCAACACGTGGGTCACAATGGCAAAGCTTGCCCCGTGATTGGCCGCCCACGCCAATGCCAGCGGCAGTTCAGCCAGGTTTCTGCGCATGACGACATATTCTACGCCGATTGCCACCTCAGGGCGACCGCACATACGTCTGGCGTTGTCTATGGCTGCCATAGCCCGCTCAACATCAGACAAATCCCCCCCTTCGCGGAGCGAATGGAAGAGTTCCGGCGTGGCCGCATCGATCGAGAGGCAGATCCGGTCCAGCCCTGCGTCGACCAAGGCGACAGCACGGAGATTGGTCAGGAGAAGACCATTTGACTGAAAACCGATCCATCCATCCTGCGGCATGAATGATTTGGCCGTCCGGATGAACGATTCAAGGTGCGGGTTGAGTAACGGTTCCCCCACCCCGTTCAGGATTAAAGCCTCAAGATTCGGAAACGCCGGGGCCAGCGAGGTAAAGGTCTCAATAGACATGTCACCTTCGTGCATGTCGCAGCCGGCTGTCTGCTTAACGCACATGACACATCCAAGATTGCAACGTGTCGTCGTCTCCACGAAAAGTTTCGCGGGATGGGTCAAGTCAGGGAGGTGCCGCCCTGCCCCCTCAGTGGTATATGTCATGCCTGCCATACCCGTCACGATCCGGTCCCCGGTACATGTGAATAGCCAGCCTTACGATATCCGAATAACGCTTGAAATTGCCCTCACGCATTATGTGGTCGATGCGCTCCTTCTCTTCATCCGAGAGCCGCACCGATATGACCGAGAGAACCGCCTGCTCTTTGGCCTTCTTCCGCCTTTTCTTACGCTTTCTCTTAACAGATTTTGGTTCGGCAGGGATACTGTCCATACGGAACTCCCGTGACATGCCTGCATAGCACCTGTACAGACGGCATATGCATGACAGCAGAACATTGAACATACACTACGCAGCACAGAGCAATAGTGTTGCCAAACCAATAACACATTAATTTTCAAGCAGTAAATTGTGCAGGGATACTGGTAACGGGCAGAGGTTAGCTGAATTTCGGGGAATTTATACACAATCTGCGGTGAGTTTCTGTGGAGATTATCGGCAACTCAGTGGGCAAAAAACGGGCCTGCATCGTATTGATACAGGCCCGTGATCAGACACAGGATGCCATGGGACAGTCAGACGCGGTTGCGGAGATTCAGATCACCTCATCCAACCTGTCAAGTGCGGCAGCGACCGTAGGGAAACCGATCGTGCTCGTGAGAACGATAACCGCGTGGCGGATCTCCTCCGGCGTCGCTCCAGCCTCAACGGCTCTCAGCGCGTGACTGCGCAGAGACCCCTTGGAGCCGATCGCGGCAGCAGCCCCCAACTGGATCAGCTGAACGGTCTTCTCATCCAGCGGACCCGAGGCACGGGCAGCTTTGGTCATGGTTTCAACTGCAGCGATTAAATCCGCGTGCCGTTCCTTCAGCTTGAGGTAATGCGATGACACTTGATGAGACATGACGAGACCTCCCCTGATTCGGTTTGATGCACTCCGCTCCGCGACAGAAATAATTCTGCAACGGCACATGAACGTGAACCGTAAAATACCACGTTACGTTCATAAAATCACCCTCTTTGCCGATCTTTCCCTGCCACGCTTGTTGCGGTTGTCGCAGCCCCCGGCGCAGCCGCCAGCAAAGAGCCACCTCACCTTGATCAGTCACTGCTCATCCGCATAATCCAGATTATGTTGCGTGGATTTGAATGTCTCTCGTGGGGATTCTGTGAAAAGATCCCGCTCCCCTGACTCATGGGAGCAGGGCAGCGGGACTCGTTTTCAAAAATGATGCCTGATGTTCAGTCAGAACTGCCGACAGTCGGTATCAGACTATTTTCACGCTTGTGCCGGGTTACGTCGTGCCAGGCGCTTGATGTTGAGCAGATTCTTGTAGCCGACGTTTTCGGTGGTGATGTTACCGCCGGTTGCGCCGCACCCGAGGGTCAGGGACGGCACCAGGGTGTTGTACAGAGCCCCGATGGTGCCATGCACGGACGGCTGATTCCATACCACCCGGTTGGCATCCACCCTGAGTGCGAACTCGTGGGCGATATCTTCATTCTCTGTGAAGACAACCGCCGAGTGCCCTGCCCCGCCGTGCTCCAGCTGTACGGCAGCAGCCTTGATTGCAGCCTCTTTATTCTCTGCCACATACCATCCCAGGACCGGTGAGAGCTTCTCCCGGCTCATCCAGTCATCACCCTTGGTGGTGGTCAAAGGTACCAGCAGCAGTTTCCTGTCGGTCGGGATGTGGAAGCCGGCCAGCTCGGCGATGACCTGGGGGCTCTTGCCAACGATGGACATGGAGGGGACACCCTTTTCCTTGTCGAACATGACCGATTCAAGCTGGGCCTTTTCCTTTTCCGTGCAGAGATAGGCTCCCTCCCTTTCAAACATGATCAGCGCCTTTTCAGCCACGCTGCGATCGTCAAAGATCACCGACTGATCGGAAGAGCAGATGGTGCCGTTGTCGAAGGTCTTGGAGGCGATGACATCCTCAACGGCCATCCGCAGATTGGCCGATTTCTCCACATAGACCGGAACACCGCCCGGTCCGACGCCCAGTGCCGGGTGGCCGGAGCTGTAGGCTGCCTTGACCATGGCACCGCCGCCGGTGGCGACAACGATGGAGACATCCGGGTGCTTCATCAGGGCGTCGGTGGCCTCGATGGAAGGCTGGGTGACCCACTGGATACAGTCCTTCGGGGCGCCGGCTTCAAGTGCGGCATCCAGCATGATCTTGGCTGCGGCGGCGCTGCACCGCTGGGCGCGGGGATGGAAAGCGAAGATGATGACGTTGCGCCCCTTGAGCGCGATCAGGGATTTGAACATGGTGGTGGAGGTGGGATTGGTGGTCGGGGTGACCGCCGCGACAACACCGAACGGTTCGGCGATGGAGATGATCCCGTCCTCCTCTTCGATGACGCCGACCGATTTCGCATCCTTCATGTAATCGTAGACTACCTGCGTGCCGAAATGATTCTTGATGACCTTGTCTTCCACATTGCCGATGCCGGTTTCTTCGACCGCAAACTCTGCCAGGTAGCGTTCATTGGCGACGCCGGCCTTGGTCATCGCTTCGGTAATCTTGTCTACCTGCTCCTGGGTGAACCCTCTGAATGCATCCAATGCCTTGAGTGCCTTTGCTGCCATTACATCGATTTCCTGTGCCGCTGTTGTCATGACGCTGCTCCTTTTTTGTGATGGGGATGAAATGTACCCCCTGGAATACGAACAAGCTCGATATCCCTTTTAGAGCAGTGCCTGTGCCAAACTTTAAAACCGTATTATAAATTTTACGTCGCCACGGAGCACACCTACTGTTTTTGTTTACAATTCAGTGTGTTAACCAACACATCACAACCACTATATTTATTCATCAGGCCTCTTCCGCCACCTGTTATCGGATCAGCCACCTTTGCAGCTGTTCCGTCATGAAGCACCTGTTCAAGGCACTGTTCCAAAACAGAACATACGAACGCTGTTTTGTGGCACAGATGTGGCATGTATCCAGGTGGAACCGTTATCGTTCATACCGGTGAACGACGTTCGCAGATACAGGTACAGGGAGAAATTGATGGGAAGTCTGGCTGTGGATACCATGAATAATATCAGAAGAGCCCGCGAAAACTATCTGGCCAACGGGGTAATCCCTGTCGGACTGGTGAGCGATACCATCGTACGTTCCTGGCAGAGATCGTCAGAACGGGGCATCGGCATGGAGCGTGGCGAAACCCGCTGCACACCGCGCTACGATCTGATGCGCCGCCGGGAGATGAATAATTCCCTGCTCCTGCGTTCACAGCCGATCATGGAAAACCTCTATCACGAGATCTGCGGCACCTCCAGCATGGTGCTGTTGGCCGATAGAGAGGGGGTTATCCTGCACTCTATCGGTGATCCGGATTTTGTGGACCAGGCACAGAAGGTCTACCTGAAGCCCGGTGGAATCTGGTCGGAAGGGGTAAACGGCACCAATGCCATCGGCACCGCCCTTGAGGAACAGGCGGCTGTCCACGTCCACAGCAGTGAGCACTTCATTGACAAGAACCGGTTTCTCAGCTGTTCTGCCACACCGATCTTCGACCCCCATGGAGCGGTTCTGGGTGCCCTGGATGTTTCAGGTGATTATCGGGCGCATCAGAAACACACGATGGCACTGGTGCGTTTTTCCGCACAGATCATCGAGAACCAGATGTTTGTCCCGGAATTCCCCAATGACATTGTCATCTGTTTCCATCTGAAGCCTGAATTCATCGGTACACTCTACGAGGGTATCGCGGTATTTTCCCCGCAGGGGGAATTTGTTGCCGCAAACCGGAGCGCACTGCTGCAATTCGGCATGGACCGGTTCAGAATGGCAGGACAGAGCTTCGCATCACTGTTCAGAACATCACTCAACAAGGTGCTGGAACAGTCCCACGGCCATCTCCATCCGGTCCTGAAACTGCAACTCAACTCTGGCATAGAAATATTTGCCCGGGTCTGGCCCGGTTCCGCCACGTCACCCGTCACGTTCCTTCCCCTCGCTTCTGCACCGGCAAGAGCCTCGACCTCACCCATGCCGGATCTGCTGGGAGAGATGCAGCTGGGCGACCGGAAGATGCAGCAGCTGATCGACAAGGCCCTGAAGGTCGTCGGTCACGACATTCCGATCATGATCGAGGGGGAATCCGGGACCGGCAAGGAGTTGATGGCCCGGGCACTGCATGAAGCCGGCCCTCGAAGAAACGGCCCCTTTGTCCCGGTTAACTGCGCCTCCATTCCGGAAGGGCTGATCGAGTCGGAGCTGTTCGGCTATCAGGAGGGGGCCTTTACCGGGGCCAAACGCAAGGGGCATATGGGCAAGATCCGTGAGGCCGACAAAGGCACCCTGTTTCTGGATGAAATCGGAGAAATGCCGCTCCAGTTTCAGGCCCGCCTGCTGCGGGTGTTGCAGGACCGGATGGTAACGCCGCTCGGCGGAACCGGCAGCTATAAAGTAGAACTGACCGTTATCTGTGCCACCAACCGGCGGGTGCGTGACGCGGTTGCGGCCGGGACGTTCCGCGAAGACCTCTATTACCGGCTCAACGGCCTGCTGCTGACCCTGCCCCCTTTGAAGGAACGGGAAGACCGGGTGGCGCTGGCCAGGAAGATCCTTGACACCCTCACCGGCCCTGAACGGTCGGTCGCCATACACCCGGAGGTGCTGGCCCTGTTTGAAGGTCATCAGTGGCCGGGCAATATCCGTCAACTTCACAACGTTCTGCGGACAGCCGTGGCATTGCTGGGTGAGCGGAATGAGATCCTTGTCGAGGATCTGGCGGAGGATTTTCTGGAACAGTCAGGAGTCAGCCGGGACCCGCTGATATCCTCATATCTGACGACCGCAAACGCTGCTGTTTCCGGCGAATCACCGGAGACCCGTCTGTCGGATCTGGAGGCGCGGCACATCTCGTCGACACTGGACAAAACCGGAGGAAACATTGCGGCCGCAGCCCGATTGATGGGAATTGGTCGCAACACGCTTTATCGGAAGCTGCGGTTCATCAGTGAGGCCGGAAGATAGGCTGCATGTATTGAGGAGTTTGCCTTCGGGGAAAAAATGGGGGGGATGTCATATCCCCCCCGATTGCATGAAGGAGGCTCATGGCTGAGCCTTTGTGCTGCGGTTTTTCTGCTACGCTCTATACTGCAAGGATTTCAGCATCAGGAACTCTTCAAGACCATAGGTTCCGAGTTCCCTGCCGTATCCGGATTGTTTGCACCCGCCGAAGGGAGCAAGCGGATTGAAGGTACCACCGTTGATATCCACCTGACCTGACCTCAGTCGCCGGGCCACCTTTTCAGCCCGCCCCACATCTCGTGACCAGACAGCTGCAGCCAGGCCATAGGGAGTCGATTCCGCAATCCTGACGGCATCATCTTCATCCCTGTATGTCAGTATCGACAGCACCGGCCCGAAGATCTCCTCCCGGGCGATGGTCATCTCCGGGGTTACCCTACCGAAGACCGTCGGGGTGACATAGTACCCTTTCCCGAGTTCGGCCGCCGTCCCGCCGACAATCAGTTCCGCCCCCTCATCGATCCCCATCCGGATGAATTGAAGGACCCGATCACGTTGAGCCTGACTCACCACTGGGCCAATCCGTGTCAAATCCGAGGTGGGATCCCCTGGCTGACACGTCGAGGCCGCTTCAATACTCATGAGCACGACGCGATCATACATCTCCTCGGGAACCAGCAGGCGGGTGAGTGCGTTACAGGTCTGGCCACTGTTGAGAAAACATGACGCAACCGTCGATTTGACCGCTGCGGTGAGATCGGCATCATCAAGCACGATTGCCGCCGATTTCCCCCCCAACTCCAGGGAGGTCTTTTTAACGGTACCGGCGGCCAGTTCTGCCACCCTGCTACCGGCTCGCAAAGAGCCGGTGAACGAGATCATATCGACATCGGGGTGCGATACCAGTGCCTCGCCGACGACATCACCGTAACCGGTCACCAGGTTGAACACCCCGGCAGGCACCCCGGCATCATGGATAATTTCTGCCAGGATGAAGGAGGAAAGCGGCGCCACCTCGCTTGGCTTGAGCACAACGGTACAGCCCGCTGCAATGGCCGGAACCACCTTGGCAATCACCTGGTGCAGCGGATAGTTCCAGGGGGTGATGCAGGCGACAACCCCGACCGGCTCCTTGATGATCCTGGAGTTTCCAAGCGTATCCTCGAAGCTGAACGTATCGAGCAGGTCCCTGATACTTTCCGTAACCGTGATCGGCAGACCGGCCTGAATTCTGCGGGACAGCTTGATCGGCATACCGACCTCGGCGGTAATAGTCGCGGCGATCTCTTCCGCTCTGGCTTGCAGCCCGGACAGAATCCGGGTCAGGACATCCCTTCGCTGGTGCGCAGGAGTCTGCCGCCATGAGTCGAAGGCGCGTACGGCAGCCGCCACGGCATGGTCCACATCCGAAACCGAGCCTGACGGCACCGTGGCAATCGGTTCTTCGCTCGCCGGATTGATGACGGAGATCAGGGTGTTTCCGTCCGGTACGGTCCAGCAGCCGTTTCTATAGAGGGTTGATCGTTTTGTGACGGTGGCCATCACGGCATACCTCGTCCTCTCGTCCGCATTTGGCTTGCACTCGAGCGACACTTGTCAATTCCCGGTTTTCCATGCCCTCCGTGAATCAGAGTTCGTTCAGGATGCTGGTCCGCTTTGCTCTATATTCATCGTCGCTGATCAACCCCTTGCTCTTAAGGTCGTTAAGGATGATCAACCTTTCAGCCGCAGAGTGGCGACCTTCGTCCGGTATGTTCGAAATCGGGGGGGTGATCTTCGGTGCGCCAGCGGGTACGGGGGCCATTTCTACCGGCGCCTGCCAACTGCTCTCAAAGACAACCCAGTCTTTTCTGACGAAATCTATCTTCTGTCCACCCTGGGGCAAAAGTTTCCACTCTCCGGGCAGGACATACTTCCTGTCTCCAGGGGTGAATGGCGACAGCCGTCGGTCTTCCCGTTCCTTGAAATCCTGTCGCACCAGACCAAAAATTATATTGAACCGGCCATCTTTGACAAACACCCTGCCGGTCGTCACCCTGCCTGACTTGGCCAGCCCGAACATGGCCTTGTAGAGGCCGATTACGGCAAAGGTTACATCCTCGTAGGGCCTGGCCTGACCAAGCGCGGCCTGTAGCTGCGGCACCAAGACATCCAGAGACTCCCTGGTAAAGAGCGGTTCCACCGCGTTACTGTCCGATACACGGACATCCAGCGATGACAGCATCGCTTCGATCCGTGCGTTGGAAATCACGGCAGGATGGGTATTGAGTTCCACCTTCTGCTGCTGACCTCCCCCTTGATCCTCCAGTGCCACAAACTGGTCACGGCTCTGCCAGAGCGTATTCCGCGAGGCGAATGAATCGGCGGCAGCTACCAGCAGCCCCCCCATCAGCAGCAATGAGCAAAGGGCTGTCTTTTGCATCCTGAATCCGGAATGGAACATGGTGACTACCTCCCTTGAAATGGTGATGAACAGGATATAGCAAAAAACAGGCCCGGCGCGCTCCCCTTCGAAGGGATATGTCCATCGAAGGGGGCGCGCCTACACGTATGATACTACTAAGATCAGAACGGCAGCTTGCCGTACCCCATCAGGCTGAAGGCCGGTGTCAGCAGACAGGTGAAGGTCAGTACAATGAACATGGTGGCGGCGACCTTGGGATTGATCTTGCCGTAGGTCACGCCGGTCACGGTAAAGCAGATAACCACGAACGTCAGATTCATGAAAGCCAGATAGGGGGCAACACCGATAATGGTATTGCCATCCGGCTTCAGACCGCCGCCGGTGGCAAAGAAGTATGCATACACGGCGCAGACGATGCCGACCAGCAGGGCACCGTTACCGACGGTACGCAGGTCTTCCACACCGGTCAGCAGGGCATGGCCGGTCTGGAGGTACAACACGCCGAACACGAAGAGCAGCCCGGCCGTGAAGGGATCGGTAAAAACTGCGGCCTGCAGGGTAGCGCCGATGACCACGAGAATGCCGACCACCGCACTGACAAAACCGGTGCTCTTGGCCTCACCGTACCCGAGAAAAAACATACCTACCGGAATCCACATGATACTGATCAAAACTAAAAGTGCTAACGTCATTGCTGTATCCTCCCTTTGAATGGTGATTGTTAATTGAATTGAATAGATTGTTATTCTGCCGTGGTCGGATCAATCATCGTGCGAACCTCGGCAACGCTGTTGGCGGGGAAACCGCCCTGCCTGGCATGCTCCAGCACCATCTCCTTGTTGGGTGCTATGTACACGCAGTAGATCTTGTCATCGGTCACATAACTCTGCACCCACTGTATCTGCGGCCCCAAGCCACCCAGCACACCGCATGACTTCTGCGAGATTGCCTGGAGGTCTGCCGGCGGTATCTGGCCAGCCCCGGGGATTTCCCTTTCTATGACGTACTTGGGCATTGTGAACTCCTTTCAATCGTTGGAAAGCGGTTACCAGTAAAACATGGTGCCCAGGGCGAACTGGTTGGAGTGCTGCTTGGCGCCGTCCATCCAGGTGTTCTGGGCATAGATGTACTCGGCCACAAACTGGGTGAACTTGTTCAGGTTGTAGGCAACCATGACCACGGCCGACTCCTGGTTTTTCACGGCTGCAGGACCGGCAGGCTCATTGTCGTTCCTTTCCTGGCGGGTCTGGCCATAGTTGGCACCTATTTTCCAGGTCGGATTCAACTGATAGGTGGCCTGAAGCAGGTAGCCCCATGCCAGCCGTTCTCTGCCGTTGGCGTCTACAGCCGTATTGCCGAGAAGACCGTCAAGCGTACCATCCTGTACGCTCAGCATCCCCAGGCCGCGTCCCACATAACCGGAGCCCATCAGGTTGAGTCCGCTGATTGCGATCGTAGCACCGTAGGCGGCGCCGATGGATTCATTGTCCTTGCCGGGACGTGCAGCGGCAGATTCAGATCGTGGCGCGGTCTGATAGAGACCCGAGAGCCATCCCTGGGCAGCGACATCCCCAAATTTGCCGGCATAGGAGATCTCAGCCTCGATCCGCGGCGAGTTGGTCTTGGCGGTATCGCTGCTGATCTTGTACGGCTCGGCAACCTCAAGGGCGACCTTCACACCGGCCATGTCCGGTGTGGTGTAGCGAATCTGCGGGCCGAAATTGGTGTAGAGATAACCGTAGCCGATGTGTCCCAAGGTGGTGCCGCCACGGAAGGCCGAAGACGGGATGGTACCCGAGGTCAGCAGGGTCATGTCGTTCAGGATGTTTTTCCCCTGGTACAGGTTGAGGGCCCGTCCGGCAAGCAGCTCGCCGTACGCTCCCTTGGCGGTGTAGAAGAATTCGCGGAAATCGATATTGGGCGAGGTGTCGAATCGGCTGGCTCCCTTGTTCTGGATGTTCGGATAGATGCCGACGCGCACGGCGGAGTCAACACCACCTACTGTCGGGGCCTTGACATTGAAGGCGACGACCGAAGGCAGCAGGCCGACCCCCACCCCGAATCGCTGATCATAGCTGTTTTCAGTACCACCGAAGCTGAGCAGGCTGAGAGATCGGGCCCCGCCGGGAAGTGGACTGGTGGAGGCATAGGTGGCAAAGACATCGACAATACCATCGGTACTTAGCTGCCAGCCATTCTCGCCGCCGATGACGAAACCTGCGGAAGCCGGTCGTCCTGCACACAGAACCAGCGCTGCCATCGAAACTGCAATACTCACTTTTTTCATCTTTAGTTCCTCCTGTGAATGAAATATGTACTGCCCGATTACCTAGGATTACGCACACACTGCTGCATATAAATCATTTCAAATAAACACTGTTTTACATATAGATCGGGGATCAAAAAAATGCGCTGTGATTCAGCGCAGCACTTCTTTGTCACACGTACTGTACCAGGATGTCTTTTGCTATCCTCCGTTCGCCTCCTTTCATAAGATAGGTATATAGGTTCACAGGCCGGCAATGCCTGATTAAGCGAAAACCTTTGTACAGCGGCCGGTTGCGGGTATCACACCCTTGCGTCGGCGGATTCGACTCTTAGTACCGTCTCCCTCACTACGCATCCCTGGGTGTTGACATCGATTTTGCAACCGAGATGCCAACAATAAAACATCGGTTTTTTGCATATTTTTCAGCATGTTACCAACGACTGCGCTTTTGCTCCCGGATGGAGCAGCACTGTAGCCGAATCGGACATAATCGCTATCTATCTGTTTTTTTAACTGTATTTAAGGCTGGGGAGTACTGCCACACCGTGGAGATTTGTCACATGGATCTCTTCGGAGGGGTTTCAACGCAGGATCAGCAGACAGAGCAGGAAAATAAATTTGCCAGACATTAAAAAAAAGAAGACAATATCTTATAACCAGGTTTTAATAGGCACGGGCATTGCAGATACATTTCTGCTATCTTTCACAGGCGCAAGAGAGGACCCTGACGGCAAACAGGGATCAAGAAAATGGCAAACGGGCAGGGTTGCAGCAACATAATGCATAATTGCAAGTTCGAAGTCCCCGAGATCATTTTCGGCAGGGGGCTTCTTACCCAGGTGGGTGCCTGTGCGCGACGACTCGGCGGTAAAAAGATCTTCCTGGTAAGCGACAAGGGGCTCTTCAATGCAGGGTGGGTTGACATTGCCATGCGGAGCCTTCTGGATGCCGGCCTCGAATTCATCTACTACGACAATATCACCCCGAATCCCAAGGACTACGAGGTACATGAGGGTTTCAAGGAGTATGTGCGCCACGGCACCGACGTCATAGTCGGCCTCGGCGGTGGAAGTTCCATGGATGCTGCCAAGGCCATAGCCATCCTGGTTGCTAACGGCGGCCGAATCCACGATTTCGAAGGACACGACAAGATATCGCGACCGCTTCCTCCCCTGGTACTCTGCCCGACCACCTGCGGCACCGGATCGGACGTATCACAGTTTGCGGTGATAAACGACACCGAGAGACGTTGCAAGATAACCATCATGAGCCGCTGTGTCGCCCCGGACATCAGCCTGACCGACCCCGACACACTGAAGACCTTACCGGACGAATTCGTCGGTACCACCGCCACCGACGCCCTCAGCCATGCCATGGAGGCATTCTTCTCCGTTGCCTCCACCACCCTGACCGATGTACATGCGATCAAGGCTTTGCGACTCCTATCCACCAGCCTGGCTCCCGCCGTTCACGAGCGGAGGCCCGACGATCTGGAAAACCTGGCCCGGGCCAGCCTCCACGCCGGCATGGCATTCTCCAACTCGCTGCTGGGCATCGTGCATGCGCTGGCCCACCCCATCGGCGGGCTGTACGACGCAAACCACGGCAGCATCAATGCGATACTGCTCCCTGAAGTCATCAATTACGACATCCCGGTGGTAACGGAAAAACTGCAGGAGCTGGCATGGGGGCTCGGACATCGCTCCAATGACAACATTAATGCAGCAGGCGAACGGATCCAGGAGACGCTTGATTCACTGTTGGAGGCAAGCGGCGCCCCTCGTAGTCTGCGCAGTATCGGTGTCAAGAAGCAGGATCTGCCCGAACTTGCGCGCAAGGCGTTGAAGGACGTCTGTATCGTCACCTCGCCGCGAGAGGCCGATGAGGAGGACCTGCTGCGCATTCTGGAGAGGGCATACTGATGGAACGGCCGGCAGTACGGACAAGAATTGACGAATCGACCCTGGAGCGCCTGCTCGGCCTGGACAGCTCAAAGATAGGATTTTATTCCGAGGTCAAGCAGAAGATTCATGAACTTGAAACGGCAAACCTCGGCTTGCGCAGCAAGAGTTCAGAGTTGCAGGCGGTCTTCGATTCGATCGTCGATGGCGTTTTGATTTACGACAATAAGGGGTATGTGCAACACCGCAACCATGTCTGCCCGCGGCTCTTCCCGCAGCAGTCACTGGTCGGCCGCCACTGTCGCGACCTGTTTCATCCCGACTCGGAGCATGCTCCCCACTCATGCCCGGTAGAACGGGCGCTGAAGGGGGAACGGGTAGAAATCTCGACGACATCGACCGATCAGGCCGGGAGGATCCTCTATCTCGACATCACGGCGACCACCATTGAAGACATACTGACCGACAACAGTCGCGCCCTGGTCTTTGTCCGGGACGTTACGGAGAAACGACTGCAGGAACTGCAATTGATGCAGGCGGAGAAACTGTCCAGCATCGGCATCCTGGCGGCCGGTGTCGCCCATGAGATCAACAACCCGCTCACCTCCGTAGCCGGATATGCTGAGGCGCTCCTGCGGCGCTTCCGTGACGAGTCGACCCTGTCAAGCGACCCACGGCTGGAAGATTTTTCGAAATATCTTCAGGTCATCATTCGTGAATCAGACCGATGCAAGGGGATCAGCGACAGCCTGCTCTCCTTCAGCCGCAAGTCCGACGGTTCTTTCTGCAGCGTTGACCTGAACGGCATCCTGTTGGAAGTCCTTGAACTGGTTCGCCACAAATCGCGGTACGAGAAGATAGACATCCACACCAACCTGCTGGCCGATCTTCCGACGGTCATCGGCGACCCTTCAGGACTGCGCCAGGTATTCATGAACCTGCTGCTGAACGCCCACCAGGCCATCAAGGAGTCGGGGGTCGTCGACATAACAACCGCCTGGCCCGACACCTCCTCGGTAACCGTGAGCATCCACGATACCGGCTGTGGTATTTCCCGGGAAAACCTGGATCAAATCTGGGATCCGTTCTTCTCCACCAAGGAGGTCGGCAGCGGTTTGGGACTCGGACTGGCCATTACCTATAACATCATCAAGAGGCATGGAGGAGATATCGTGGTGGAAAGCACATCCGGACAGGGAACCACATTTACGGTAAGGATACCGATATGCCAGTGATAGCACGCAAAGATACGAAGGTACTGGTCGTTGAGGACGACAAGTCCCTGCGGGAACTGCTGCAGATGGAGTTGTCACGTTCGGGTTACAAGATCACCGTCGCTTCGAGCGGAGAAGAGGGGCTGACGATCTATCGGGAGGAGATCTTCAACGTCGTACTGCTGGATATTCGTATGCCCGGCATGGATGGCGTGGAAGTTCTGAAACTGATGCGCAACGAGTCAAAGGTCCCGGAAATCATCATGTTCACGGGACACGGCACCATCGAGACCGC
>CAZSTJ010000057.1:0-16142 GCA_964609805.1 uncultured Geobacter sp.
CCATGGAACACCACGAACAGCATGCGGAAGGAATAGAAGGAGGTCAGCAGCGCCGTCAGCAATCCCATGAGGTACAGGCCGGTGTACAGCCCCCCTCCCCGTTCGTACACCGCCGCCAGGATGGCGTCTTTGCTGAAGAAACCGCCGCTGCCGGGAAAACCGGCCAGACAGAGCACGCCGGCCAGGAAAGGCCAGTAAACCGTCGGCAGCCGCCGCTTCAAGCCCCCCATGGCAAAGATATCCTGCTGGTGATGCAGGGCGGTGATGACACAACCGGCGCCAAGGAAGAGCAGCGCCTTGAAGAAGGCGTGGGTCAGCAGGTGAAAGGTGCTGGCAGTCAGCGCCCCGACACCGACCCCCAAGACCATGTAGCCGATCTGACTTATGGTGGAATAGGCCAGGATCCGCTTCAGGTCGCGCTGGGCGCAGGCACAGGTGGCGGCGTAGAAGGCGGTGATGCAGCCGGTGACGGCAATGGCCGCCTGGGTCACGGGAGAGGCCCCGATCAGCGGGTACATGCGGGCCAGCAGGTAGACCCCGGCCGTGACCATGGTGGCGGCGTGGATTTGGGCCGATACCGGCGTCGGGCCGGCCATGGCATCGGGGAGCCAGACCGAGAGCGGCAGCTGGGCCGACTTGCCGGCCGCGCCGATCAGCAGCAGAATCCCCAGGGCGGTGATGACCCCGGCCGGCATCAGGAAACCCATGCCGTTCAGTTCGGTAATGGATTCGGTGCCGAAGAGCTGGAACATCCAGACCATTGCGATGCCGAAGGCGGTGTCACCGATACGGGTAACGATGAAGGCCTTGCGGCCGGCGGTGGCATTCCGCTCCTCCGTGTACCAGAAACCGATGAGGGCGTAGGAGCAGAAGCCGACCCCCTCCCACCCCAGATAGAGCAGCGGCAGGTTCTCGGCCAGGATCAGGGTCAGCATGGCGAAGACGAATATATTTAGCAGGGCGAAGTAACGGGCGTGGGACGGATCGTCCTTCATGTAGCCGACGGAATAAAGATGGATCAGGCCGCAGACGAAGGTGATCATCAGGGTCAGCGACAGGGAGAGCTGGTCGAGATAAAGGGCGATCGGCGCCTTGAAGTCGAAGTCGGAGAGCCAGGAGGCGTACTCGATCCTGACCGGAGCGGAGAACTGCAGGAAAGCCAGCACGGCGCAGACAAACGAGCCCCAGATGACGCCGCAGGCCACCGACTCCCCCACCCGGCGCGGAAGCAAGCGGCCAAAGAGGGCATTGAATGTGCCTCCCAGCAGGGGGAGCAGGAGTATGAGGGCCAGGTAGAGTTTCATAGGTTAACCGAAGATTTTCCCTAACATCCCGCGCAGCCCCTTCTGCACCGTGTCATCGGCGGTCAGGCAGCTGCTGCAGACGTTCTGTTTCTTTCCATCAGCAAGCACCACAGTAAGGTGACGGTTGCAGGCGAACTTCCGGCAGCGGGCACAGATGCCGCCGGTGCCGACCGGCTTGGCGGCATTGCAGACGCCGCAGCGCCACTGGATGGTTCCTGTGCCGTTCATTGCGGCCTCCACAACCAACAAAAGATTCTACAAGGATGGACAGGATAAACAGGATAACGTCAACAACTGGATTTTTATGCCTGTAATCGGTTTATCCTGTTTATCCTGTATATCCTTGTAAAAAGACTCGTTACCCCTTCATCTCGCTGAAGGCATCCGTATCCACCGTCCGCTTGCGGCGATGCAGGTAGACCACCATAGCCAGGGCCAGGGAGACCTCGGCGGAGGTGAGGGCCATAATGAAGATGGCGAACAGCTGACCGTCGGCGTTGCCCCAGCGGGCCGAGCCCCCCACAAAGATCAGCATGACCGCGTTGAGCATGACCTCGATGCAGACCAGCATCATGATCAGATTGGCCCGCCAGGCCAGCAGCCCCCCCATGCCGAGGAAGAACAGCAGACCGGCCAGGATCAGGATATGTTCGAGCGGGACGATCACTGTGTCTCACCGTTTTTCTTTTGTTTTCCCAGATAAAGCGCACCCACCAAGGCAAAGAGGAGCTGCAGCGAGATCAGCTCCACCGCCAGCCCGTGTTCCTGGAACAGCCGCACTGCCACGTCGCGGATCGATAACGGTGGAAGGGTCGCCACCGGTGCGGCATGGCGCTGGACGATCACAAAAATCAGCGAAGCAATGCTGATACCGGACAGCAGCAGGGCCGGCAGCCACTCCCGCCAGTGAGGAGACAAGCCCTGCTCCGGGTGCCCCAGGTCGAGCATCATGATCACGAACAGGAACAACACCATGATGGCGCCGGCGTAGAGGATCACCTCGAAGGCCGCCACCAGGGGCGCCATCAGCAGATAGAAGATGACCGCCATGGAGAAGAGCGAGGTCACCAGGAAGAGGATGGCGTGCACCGGGTGCTTTTCGGTGATGGCGAGCAGCGTACCGACAACGGTCACCCCGGCCAGTATGTAGAAGATGATCTGTTCCATAATCCTCAAAATAACATCTAACCGGTTTTACAGGGATGAACAGGATACACGGGATAACACCCAACCAAACCGGCTCTTATTCATATTCTTTACGTTTCATCATCTAACACAACCAAACACAACAAGGAGAAACCAAAGCAAAAAATCATTCCAGCTTCTATAATTTAATCCTGTTTATCCCGTCCATCCTTGTAAATAGTGCCTTTTACCGTTACGGCATCAGTCCCCGCACATCCACCGGCCTGCTTTCCTCCGCCCCTTCCCCACGGGGCTGGGTCACGCCGATGCCGGCATGGCGGTAGAAGTTGTAGCTGTCGTCCTTGCCGCAGCCGTCGATCAGCAGGTCTTCCTTTTCGTAGACCAGATCCATGACATCACGTTTGCAGATCTCGAAATCGGGGGTCATCTGGATCGCCAGGGTGGGACAGGCCTCGGCGCAGAGGCCGCAGAAGATGCAGCGCGAGAAGTTGATCCGGAACCAGGCCGCGTAGCGCCGGCCATCTTCGCGCTCGGCCGACTGCATCGAGATACAGTCCACCGGGCAGGCGGCCGAACAGAGGTAGCAGGCCACGCAACGCTCGCCGCCGTCCGGGTCGCGGGTCAGGACGATACGGGCCCGGAAGCGCGGATACGGGGTCCGCTTCTCCTCGGGATACTGGATCGTCACCGGCCGGCGCAGCATATGCGTCAGGGTGATACGAAAGCCGTCCAGGATGGCGCGTATGTCGGAAATAACAGGCATGGAAACCTTGGTTACACGTGAGGCGCCCCGCGGGGCGCCTCAGGATTCATGATCACCGGTACATCGTCGAAAAAGGCAATGCGGGACCGGTAACAGACTAAGCCTTGGCTCTTTCTGCTTTCTTCAGTAAGGCCGCAGCCAACGGATGGCTGTTGTTCTCGGCATACATGGCGGCGGTAGTAGCGGCAGAGGTTTTAATAGACGGGCTGGCACCGCCGTCCAGGAGGGCCTGGATGGTCTTGTTGCAGCCGTAGATGGCGGCCAGCATCAGCGGGGTATGGCCGCCGTTGTCGCGGGCATCGACATCGGCCCCTTTCTGGATCAGCATCTCGGCGATTTCGGTGTGACCATTGGCTGCTGCATAGTGCAGGGCGGTCTTCCCCTTGGCGCTGGTGGAGGTAAGATCCGCGCCACGATGCAGCAGATCAATCACAAAGTCCTTCTGGCCCTCCTTGGCGGCGGAGATCAGCGGGGTATGTCCGTTACGGTCCTTGGCATTTACGCTTTCCATGTGTGATTCCTCCTTGTGTAGTGGTCGGACTGCGATGTCCGTGTCTCTATCCGGTAAATCCGTTTCCGTGAACAGCGTTCCATTCCATAATTCGCCCCTATTCAGGGAGTTGTGCCCGGTACCAGCCACCAGGCCGTTACCAGAATATTCAGAAGCGCCAGCGGCGTCAACACCTTCCACCCCAGGTGCATGAGTTGATCATAACGCAGACGCGGCAGTGTACCGCGCATCCAGATGAAGAAGAAGGCAAAGGCCAGCGTCTTGGCGGAAAACCAGACGACCGGCGGCAGGAACGGGCCGTGCCAGCCACCCAGGAAGAAGGTGGTGGCCAGCCCCCCCAGCACGATGATGTTGATGTATTCCCCCACGAAGAACAGACCGAAACGCATGCCGGAGTACTCGGTATGGAAACCGGCCACCAGCTCTCCCTCGGCCTCGGGGAGGTCAAAGGGGATACGTTTACATTCGGCGGTGATGCTGATCAGGAAGATCAGGAAGGCCAACGGCTGGTAGACGATGAAGGGGACCGTCGCCTGGGCGTTGACAATATCGCTCAGATTGAAGGAACGGGCCAGCATGACCACCGGCACCAGCGACAGCCCCATGGAGAGTTCGTAGGAGATCAGCTGGGCCAGGCCGCGGATCCCCCCCAGCAGGGAGTATTTCGAGTTGGAGGCCCAGCCGCCGATGGCGACGCCGTACACGGCGATGGAGGAGAGGGCCAGAAAAAAGAGCAGACCTATGTTCAGATCGGCCACCAGGAGCGGCACCGTGTGCCCGCTGACGGAGAGCGGCGCGCCGAAAGGGATTACGGCAAAGATCATGATGGCAGGGATGGCGGCCATGGCGGGGGCCAGATAGAACAGCCACTTGTCGGCGGCAGCGGGGATGAAGTCTTCTTTGGTGAGGAGTTTGATCAGATCGGCCAACGGCTGCAGCAGCCCCAGGGGACCGACACGGTTGGGTCCCTTGCGGTCCTGAATCCAGGCCAGGATCTTCCGCTCGGCGAATACCAGGTAGGCCGCCATGGTCAGGATCACGAAAAAAACCAGACCGACCTTGACGGCGAACAGCGCTATGTCCACAGAGGAAGCCGTCATATCGACCTTCACACATACGGGAGAGTGGGACACTAGCTGAGGGTATTGGTATACCATAAATATATTCTGAAAACCACCAGCTATTTCGCGCCGCTGGCGAAAGAGACGGATGTGAAATAAGCGCTTGTATCCGGTAACTTCAGCGCATTATACTGTCGCCCGTCAAAGGAGCCGCAACCATGGATGTTCACCAGGCAGTATTCATCAAAAGCGCCGTCAAACCCAAGGATTTCCCCCCCACCGACCTGCCGGAGGTGGCCTTCGTCGGGCGCTCCAACGTGGGCAAGTCGTCGCTGATCAACGTGCTGGCCGGCCGCAAGGGGCTGGTCCGCACCAGTTCCACCCCGGGGCGGACCCAGCTGATCAATTTTTTCGACATCAACAATATCCTGACCCTGGTGGACCTGCCGGGCTACGGCTACGCCAAGGCCCCGCCCGAGCTGCGCAAGCAGTGGGGCCCCATGATCGAGACCTATCTGGCCGGCCGGGAGAACCTGCGGGCCGTGGTGCTGATCCTCGACATCCGCCGGATTCCTTCCGGCGGCGACCTGGATATGCTGGGGTGGCTGGAGCGCTACAACATCCCTCCCATCATCGTCCTGACCAAGTGCGACAAACTCTCCAAGAACGAGCGCAGCAAGCAGACCGCCCTGATCTCCGCGGCCATAAAGCGGGACAAATCCCTGCTCCTCCCCTTTTCTGCCCTTTCAAAAGAGGGGCGCGACGGCATCTGGGGTGAGATCCGGCGGCTGTTGGAGCTGGATGGGCAGGAGCCATGAAGAGCAGGGTGACCGTCACGGTTCACGGCCGGGTCCAGGGGGTGGCATTCCGCCACCACACCTGCCGCCGCGCCGGTGAGCTGGGGGTATGCGGCTGGGTCCGCAACCTGCCGGACGGTTCCGTGGAAGGGCTGTTCGAGGGGGATGAGGCAGCGGTACTGGCACTGGTGGAATGGTGCCGCACCGGTCCGCCGGCCGCTGCCGTGGAGCGGGTCGATGTCCGTACCGGCAGCTACAGCGGCGAGTTCACCGGATTCGGCATCAGGTACTGAAAAAGTTTTCACCACAGAGGACACGGAGAAAAGCTAACCCCTCTAAATCGCCCCTTATCTTAGGGGATACTTCGCATCTTCCCCCCTTAGGTAAGGGGGGATTGAGGGGGGTTAGATTCAGCTATTACAGGGAACGAGAACGTGCCTTTGATTGTATCCCGTGCATCCCGTTAATCCCTGTAAAATAAGTAACGTATTTTGAACCAAACAGGACTGAAACCTATGCCACGAGCCAAATCCAGCACCACCGCCCCGGCAGCCATGCCGGACATGCAGAAGCGCCGCGACACCCGTCGGGTCCCCATCGCCAAGGTGGGGGTCAAGGATATCACCTACCCTGTCGTTGTCATGGACAAGAACCGCTCCCTGCAGCACACCGTGGCCCGGGTCAACATGTACGTGGACCTGCCCCACCATTTCAAGGGTACCCACATGAGCCGCTTCGTGGAGATCCTCAACAAGTACCGGGAGCAGATCGCTCTGGACAAACTGGAGACGATTCTGGATGAGATGAAGGCCAAACTCGGCTCGGAGAGTGCCCATCTGGAGATCCAGTTCCCCTACTTCATCGACAAGGAGGCGCCGGTCTCCAAGGCCAAGAGCCTGATGGAGTACAACTGCGAATTCAACGCCTCCATGACCGACACGCTTGATTTCGTGCTGACCGTCAAGGTGCCGCTGACCTCCCTCTGCCCCTGCAGCCGGGAGCTGTCCCGCTTCGGCGCCCACAACCAGCGGAGCATCATGACCGTGCGGGTCCGCTACCGCGATTTTATCTGGATCGAAGACCTGGTGGAGCTGATCGAGCAGTGCGGCAGCAGCCCGCTCTATTCCCTGCTGAAGCGCGAGGACGAGAAATTTGTCACCGAGCAGGCCTATGAGAACCCGCGGTTCGTGGAGGACATGGTGCGTGAGGCCTATGTACGGCTGGCGGCGGTGGAGAACATCACCTGGTTCTCGGTGGAGGCGGAAAATTTCGAGTCGATTCATAATCACTCGGCCTACGCCGCGGTAGAACTGGACCGGCGGTGAAGATGGCTTACGCGAAACCGGTTCTGATACTGGCCGCAGTCGACCAGGAGATTGCCCTGCTGCGGGAGGCCATGGGAGAGAGCGCCGTCGCCCGGGACGGGGTCTTCCCGTACCATGAGGGGACCCTTGGCCCCCGGCCGGTGGCAATCTGTGCCGGCGGCATCGGCAAGGTCAACGCCGCTGCTGCCGCCGCCGCCTTGATCGAGCGGCTCCAACCGGCACTGGTGATCAACACCGGCTGCGGCGGCGCCTATAGTTCCAGCGGACTGACCGTCGGCGATCTCGTCGTGGCGAGCGACGAGTTCCTTGGTGATGAGGGGGTGCTGACCTCTGACGGCTGGCACGACCTCCAGTTCATGAAGCTTCCCTCCCTGGCCCACAACGGCCACCCCTACCACAACCGGCTGCCGCTCTCCCGACACCTCGCCGAGAAGGCGGTTCAACTGGCAGACGGTTACGGCCTCAAACTCCGCAGGGGCCCGTTCATCACGGTCTCCACCTGCAGCGGTACCCGTCAGCGGGGAGATGAACTGGCCGGCCGCTTCAACGGCCTCTGCGAAAACATGGAGGGGGCCGCAATCGTCCAGGTCTGCCTCCGCTACGGCATAGACTGCCTGGAGCTGCGCGGCATCAGCAACATGGTGGACACGCGGGACATGAAAAGCTGGGACATCCCCCGGGCGGTGGAAAGGGCACAACGTTTCCTCCTGAAGTACCTGGAAGAGATCTGAGCAAAGCGTGAAGCGGGCAGCCCCCGGCTCTTACACCTTGAAAACAAAAAGCCCCGTCGGCAGGTGCCGGCGGGGCTTTTCAGCGTTCAGTGCGTTATCTTTCAGCGAAACATGGCTGCAAAGCGCTTGCTGCGTACAGGCACGGAGGCGGTGTCCACCCCGGACACGCCGGCGTCAGCCACCTTCTCCAGGCGGTCATCGGTGCCGGGGTGGGTCGTCAGGATGCCACCTTTGGAACCTTGACCCGCCTGCTCCAGCCGTTTCAGGTAGCCGGTCAGCCCCGTGGGGTCATAGCCGGCGGCGGCCAGGTATTTCAGGGCAGCGGCGTCGGCGGCCAGCTCCTGGTCTCGACCGTAGCCGTTGACCACCAGGGTTTTCACCACATCATCGATGGAACCCTCGAACAGGGAGACCAGCTTGGCCGTATCCTTGGGGCCGAATTCCCTGGCGGCACTGCTGCCGATCACCAGCAGCGCCTCGCTCCAGCGGGACGACGAGATGGCGGCGATACCGTCGCGGTTGATGATATGCCCGATCTCATGGGCCAGGACCGCGGCCAGTTCCTCTTCACTCTTTACCGACTCCAGCATCCCCCTGGTGATCAGGATGATCCCGCCGGGGCAGGCAAAGGCGTTAATCTCCGGGGTGTCAAGGATGGCAAAATGGTAACCGCCGAAGGTGGTCGGCTTTTCCGAATGCAGGGCCAGGGTCTGGCCGATCTGGTTCAGGTACTCGGTCTGACGGCTGTTCCGGTAGAGCGGATAGGTGGCGGTCATGCGGGCGGCAACGGCGCGGCCGATGTAGTACTCCTCGTCGTCGGTTATCTCGCGGGTGGCCTTGCCGATGCTCTTGACCGTTGAGGTGATGGCATCAATCCGTTCCGGGGTCAAATCCTTGAAGCTGAAGCCGGTGGTCAGCAGGGCAAGGGCGGCCAGCAGTACAAATTTCGGCAGAAGTGACTGTCTCATGGCTGTTTCAGACCTCCCTGCTGGACGAATGACTCAAGGCTCTTCTCGCTGACCGTATATTTCGAGATCTCGTCGACGGCGGCATAGTTAAGACCCTTGCCCGACTTGCGGTAACCGGCCTCCACCTGGGGATTAAACCCCTTGCCTGCCAGGGAGACCTCGTCGGCCGAAGCCCCGCCGGTAGCGGCACCCTTACCCGCCGAGGCAAAGCTGCGCGATTCGACGGCGCTCTTGTGGATGCACCCCTTGACCCCCTTGGCCGAGACCTGGATCCAGTCCCCCTTGCGGCCGGTGACGTTCAGGGCATCACCGAGGACAACCTTGAGCTTGACCGGTGCGAAAAAGCGGCACTCTCCCCGGACGGCATTGTCCCTGGTGGTTACCCGGACCGTCTCTGCCGCGGCAGCCATACTCAGCAGGAACACGATCAACATGGACAGAATGATGGTTTTCATGTGCCCTCTCTTCAGTGCTATTTTTCCTTCATATGTACCACATCCCAGTCATCGGTCAATGGCGGAACTGCCAGCAGTTCCCTGCATCTGTCGCAATACAGCGCGGCCGGTCCATCCTGGGGCTGCTGCAGCAGCAATTGTTCAAACAGTTCCAACGCAGCCTGCCACCGGCGCCCGTAAAACAGCTCCATGGCGCGGGTGTATTCCTCAACCCGCTGCAGGAGGTCAACCGGGGCCGTCTCGCGCGCCGAGATCAGCTCGTAGATCCGCACCGGCTGCTGCTTACCCTTGACGGCGATCAGCCCCAGCTCCCTGGTCAGAAAACCGCCGCCGGCCTCCCGCAGCGTCTCCTCGCTGATCATAATCCGGGTGGAGAAATACTTGTTGGCCGATTCCAGGCGTGATGCCAGGTTGACCGTATCCCCCACCACCGTATAGTCGAACAGTCGGTCGCTCCCCAGGTTGCCGACAATGGCATCACCGGTATGCAGCCCTATCCGCATGGATATCGCACCCAGGCCCCGTTCGCGAAACCCCGCGTTGACCCGTTCCAGTGCCTCCAGCGACGCCAGGGCCGCCCGGCAGGCGTTCCCCCCCGCGTCGGGGGACTCCAGCGGTGCCCCCCAGAAGGCCATGACGCAGTCGCCGATGTACTTGTCGATCACCCCGCGGTGGCGGATGACCTCTTCACTGACGGCATTGAGGACATCATGCAGCATCAGGGCGGTCTCTTCCGGCGGGAACTGTTCGGCGATGGAGGTAAAGCCGGCGATGTCGGCGAAAAAGACCGTTACCCGGCGCCGCTGCCCCCCCGGCTTGATCAGGTCGGGATTCTTGAGCAGGTGGGCCACGACGGTCTCGTCCATGTACTGGGAGAAGGCCCGGCGGACGAAGCGGCGCTCCCGCCCCTCGGTGGCGTAACTGTAGATGGAGGCGGCGGCAAAGGAGACCGCCAGGGCGGCCAGCGGCGGGATGACCGCCAGATACCAGCCGGCGCTGAACAGGGCAACGGGAAGGCCGAGGGTCACGACCGCCCCACCCAGCAGCAGGAACAGGTTGTCGCGCATGGAGGTATGGGTGAGGACGAAACCGCAGATCATCACCACCACGACGGCCATAAACAGCAGGCAGAGAGGCGCCGGCACGGAGCGCAGGTAGTCGCCGTGCAGCAGGGCATCCAGGGTGGCCGCGTGCACCGAAACCCCCGATGCGATCGATGAGACGGCGGTCGGTTTCAGGTCGTACAGACCTGCGGCGGTCAGCCCCAGGAAGACCTGCTTCCCCTTGAAATAGCCGGCGGGATAGCGGGCCTGGCCGGCCTCGCTGATCAGATCCACGGCCGATACGGTCTCGTAGGGCCGGGCGCCGCGGGGGAACCGCACCAGCAGGGCACCGTCATCGAGGGGGAGCGGCGCGCCGGCACGCTGCAGGATCCCGTTATCGACCGTGACGGCCTTGCGCTGCAGCAGATGTTCCAGCACCAGATGGGGGAGCGTGCGTTCCGCGGCCCGGAACAGCAGCGGCAGACGGCGGTAGACGCCGTCGCGGTCCGGCTTGATCATGACGTTGCCGCCGCCCCGGGCGGCGGCTGCCAGGGGGGCGATGGGGGTAATGGCGTAGGGGAGCGAGACCGCGGGTGTGCCCGCATCGCGCAGCGCAAGACGGTCGAGGAATGCCTGGCCGGCCGGGTCCAGGGTCCGTTTATTGGCCGTGGCAAAGACCGGCAGGAAGACGTTGCCGCTTCGCCCTACCGCGTCTGCCAGAACCAGGTCGTCTTCATTACCGTAGGATGACGGTTCGGAGAAGATGATATCGACGAAGACGGCGTCGGCCTGGCTCAGCCGCTCGAAGAGCGGGGCGTACATCTGTCGGGGCCAGGGCCAGGTGACCCCTTCGGCCGCCAGGCTGTCCAGGCTGGGCTGATCCACCTGCACGATGACGATCCCCTGGTGCCCCTTGTCGGGATTCAGGGTCCGGGAGAGCAGGTCGTAGGCCTTGTATTCAAAGGTGGAGAAGAGCGGGGTGAGGGTAAGGGCGGCCAGGGCCAGCGACAGGAGGGAGATCAGTGAGATGCGGGCCAGCCGGGAACTGCCCTGCGGAGCCTGACGGGTCGACATGTCAGCGAGCACCGAAGATGGAGGTGCCGACCCGTACCAGGGTGGCCCCCTCCTGGATGGCGGCCTCAAAATCGCCGGACATCCCCATGGAGAGTTCGACCATCGCCACGCCGGGGATCTCCGCGGCCGCGATGATCTGAGACAGCCGCCTCAGGGCGGCGAAAAACGGTCGGGCCGCCTCCGGGTCATCGAAGAAGGGGGGCATGGTCATCAGCCCCTTGATCCTGATATTCGGCAGCGCAGCGATGGCGCGTACCAGCTGCAGGGCCTCTGCCTCCGTGGTGCCTGATTTGGTGGCCTCCCCGGAGATATTGACCTGGACCAGGATATCGCAGGGTGTCCCGACCTTGCCCCACTGACGGCTGATCTCCTCCGCCAGGGAGAGCCGATCCACCGAATGGATCAATGACACCAGACCGGCAATCTGCCGGACCTTATTGCTCTGCAGGTGACCGATGAAATGCCACTCCAGCGGCAGGTCTATCCCGGCCGCCTTTTCGGTCAGTTCCTGGACATAGTTCTCGCCGAAGATCGTCTGGCCGGCAAGGAACGCCTCCCGCACATCTTCAGCCGGCCGGGTCTTGGAGACCGCCACCAGACGCACCGAATCCGGATCACGCCCGGCGGCCCGGGCAGCGGCGGCGATCCGCCCCCTGATCTCCTGCAGGTTAGCCGCGATCGACATGAAGTGCCCCCAGCTGGCAGAGGGTTTCGTAGAGTTCCGTCATCGGCAGCCCCACCACATTGGTATAGGAACCGCAGATGGAACGGATGAAATGCAGCGCCCCCCCCTGGATGGCATAGGCGCCGGCCTTGTCCATGGGACAGCCGGTGGCGATGTAGGCCCGGATCTCCCCCGGGGTGAGCGGTTTGAAGGTCACCTCCGTACAGACACTGCGGCTGACATGGATGCCGCTCACCTTGTCGAAGACCGTAAAACCGGTGATGACCTCATGGGCCCGACCCGACAGGGCAGAGAGCATGCGATCCGCATCGGCCTCGTCAACCGGCTTCCCCATGATGCGGCCGTCCAGCACCACCACCGTATCGGCCCCGACGTAAAATCTGCCGTTGGTGACTGCGGCCACGGCATCGGCCTTCTCGCGGGAGAGCCGCACCACGTGATCCGCAGGGGTCTCGCCCGGCAGGGGATCTTCGCAGATATCGGCGGCAGTGACGCTGAACTCGATGCCGGCCAGCCCCATCAACTCGGAGCGGCGCGGCGAGGCGGACGCCAGGACAATCGTACCATGGTTGGTCATGAAGGCTTCCCGGCAGGCGGTTCGGTGGGGGGGTCCGGTTTTCTTGCGGCTTCACGGGCCTTGTGCTCCGCCTCCATCTCGGCAAAATGCTTGGCCCAGTCCTTTTTGCGGACCAGTTTCAGCACGACGAACCCGACCAGGATGACAACACCCCAAAAGATGCCCATCCCCTGTTCGTCCTTGGTAAATCCGTACCAGAGGGAAACGCATCCCATGACAAAGATCAGTGCCTCCATGGAGAGGATCTTGCCGATCAACGAACTTTCCTGACGCGCCTTATCTTCATTGTGTGACATGTTCTGATTCCTTCCAGGGAAACATTTTCCCGGGGTTGAGTATGTTATTGGGGTCAAGGGCATGCTTGATGGCTTTCATGGCCCTGATCTGATCCGGTGACAGTTCCAATTCGATGTAGGGGGCCTTGGCCAGCCCCACCCCATGCTCTCCCGACATGGTGCCGTTCAGATCCAGGGCGGCCTGGAAGACCTCCTTGATCGCCTCATGGGCCTTTTCCTCCATCCCCGGGATCTCCTTGTCGATCATGACGTTGACATGGATGTTGCCGTCGCCGGCGTGGCCGAAGTTGACGATGGGGATGGCGTACTTCTCCTGGATCCGTTCAATGCGGCGGATGACCTCCGGCACCTTGCTGCGGGGCACGACGATATCCTCGTTGTACTTGTTCGGATTGACGTCCCGCAGGCTGGGGGAGACCAGGCGTCGCACCCGCCAGAGTTCCTCCGATTCGGCGTTGTCTTTGGCGGCCCTGAACTGCACCAGTCCCAGCGGTTTGATCAACTCATGGATCCGTTCGGCCTGTTTCTCGATCAGGTCACGGTCGCCGTCCACCTCGATCAGCAGCACCGCACGCCCCTCGGCCGGGACGCCCAGGTTGAAGCGTTTCTCCACGCACTGCAGGGTGGCGTGGTCCATGAACTCCAGCGTGGTGGGGATGATCTTGTTGCCGATGATGGTGGAGACCGCCTGGGCCGCGCCGTCGATGGAATCGAAGATCGTCAGCATGGTCTTCTTCGCCTCCGGCAGGGGGAGCAGCTTGAAGATGATCTTGGTGATGACCCCCAGGGTCCCCTCGCTGCCGCAGAGCAGCCGGGTCATGTCGTACCCCACCACCGCCTTGTAGGTCTCGGTGCCGGTGCGGATGATCTCGCCGGTGGGGAGCACGATCTCCAGCCCCATGACGAAGTCGCGGGTGACACCGTACTTGACGCAGCGGGGACCCCCGGCGTTCTCGGCCACGTTACCGCCCAGGGTGGAAAACTTGAGGGATGCCGGATCGGGTGGATAGAAGAGGCCGAGCTTCTCGACGGCGATCTGGAACTGCTCGGTGACAACCCCCGGCTCCACCTCGGCGATCAGGTTCTCGGTGTCGATGCGCAGGATGCGGTTCATCCTGGTGACCACCAGCACCACGCCACCCGCCTTGGGGAGCGATCCGCCGGTGAAACCGCTGCCGGCGCCCCGGGGGAAGACGGGGAATCCCTTGAGATTGGCAAGCTTCAGCACGGCCGCCACCTCTTCCGGGTTGGCGGGGTGTACCACCGCCTCGGGGAGAAATTCCATCTGGGTCGCATCGTAGCCGTAGCAGATCAGGTCCTGCTTTTCGGTGAGGATATTTTCAGCGCCGACGATCGACGTCAATTCCCGAATAATTGAAGCATCCAGCATAGAGGGGCCTTTCCGGATTGAAGTGGCAGTAAACTCGAAACTGCGGGGGGAGGGAGCGACGGGAAGAGGGGGAACGCTGCAACGCACCGCCCGCTGGCCGCATGATTCAGGCCGCTACTGGCCTGACTGTTTCAGATAGCACTCGGCCTTGTACAGTCCGGCATCCGCCGCCAGGGGGGATGACGGGTCCAGCGCCAGGAACCGGTCAAACAGATCCAGCGCCGCGGGGCAATCGTTACGGCGGTAGGCCTTGATCGCCTGTTCGTACAGCTTCTGTGAGGCAGCCTCACCCTTTGCAGCCGCCGGGGTGGAGACCTTTGCCGGTTTCGGTGCGGACGGCGCCGCGGACGCCGGCTTCGGTTGCGGTAGAACCGGGACATCGGCGGGGGATGCAGTCGACGTCACCGGCAGACGCAGCAGGCTGCCGGCGTAGATCTTGTCCGGATCCTTGATGTCGTTGAAGAGCAGGATCTGGGGATAGTGGCTGCCATGGCCGCTGAAGCGGCGCGACAGGCCGTAGAGGGTATCACCCTTCTGCACCTGGATCTCGCGGACCAGGATCTCCGACGCGGCATGATTCACCGCGGGCGATTCCACTGTCCGGGGCGAATAGAGGTAGAACTGATCGCACCACCCCGGCACTGCGCCCGCCAGCACCGTCAAAGCTGCCCCGATGACAAAGCTGCGTCCCGTCATATCAGTACCTGTTCCCGAGCTGATCTTCATAGGAGAGGATGTTCTTCACCTGCAGGCTGGTGCCCATGCCGGTGCCGGGGCGGACCCGGAAGGAAACCTTCACGGTACGTTTCTCCCCCGCTCCCAGCTCCTTGAAGCGCCAGGTCAGGGGGCCGGCACCGCCGCTGGTCAGCGGATCGGCCGCCACCAGCTCCAGCTGTTCCGGCAGCACGCTCTGCAGCTCCACGGTCTGGGCCAGGTTGGAGCCGCGATTGCTGACCGTCAGGTCGAAGGAGGAGACCTCACCCGGCTTGAGACGACCGTCACGGCCGGCCATGGCCAGCTGCAGCACCGGACGGGAGTAGAGCAGTCGGGTTGTAACGGTGGAGGAGCGGGTCTCGTCACCTTCCGAAACAAATGCAATTTGAGCTGTTTCTTCAGAACCATCAACGGCCGCACGGACCGTGGCGACCTCCATGCCGATGCCCGCCTCTTCGCGAGGAGCCAGGGGGCCGATCTCGGTGATGGCCGGTTCGCCGGCCTGGCGCACGCCGTCACGGTTCAGGTCATGGAACAGGACTACCGCACCCGCCACCCCTTTGGCGGAAGGCACAAGCCTGAACTTCTCGCGGACGTTGCCGGTGTTGGTCACGACAAACGGAATTGTTACAATCTGCCCCGGGATAACCACCTGCCGGTCGGCTGCGGCGCGGGCGGCAACGCCGCGCTTCTGCTGTACGACTGCGCCGTTGGAGACAAAGGCGGCCGCTGTCTTGAGCTGGTTGTTGACCAGCTCGCCGCGGGTCAGCAGCTCCTGCCCGGCCAGGGTATCGTCCTTGAGCTGGAAGGTGAGGGTAAACTCCCTGCTCTCGCCCGACTTGATCTGCAGGCCGTCAACCGCAAGGGCGGCCTTCAGCTCCTGGCGGAAACCGGCGGCAGCAGCGTCAAGCGGCTCCAGCTGGGGGGGAAACGACAGCCGGAAGCTGACATCCTGGGCCACGGTGGATCCGACGTTCAGGATCGAGACCCGATAGGCGATCCGATCACCCGGCAGCAGCTGGGCACGGTCGGCCCTGACCATCGCCCGCAGCAGCGGAGCGGCGGCCACCAGCCGGATCTCACGCGTCTGGGCAGCCTCGGTGAAGGTACGGGAGGTGGCCTTGATCGGATAAAGGATGCGCTGGCCATCGATGCAGCCGGCGGGGATCGTAACGGTGATCTGCCCCTTGAAGGTCTCGCCGGAGGCAAGGGTCGGGGTCTGGCTGACCGGCTGGTCAGGTGAGGCGGCGGCGCTGAACAGCGCCCCGTATTCGGCCGGGAAGCCGGACTCCAGGTAGAACG
>CAZSTJ010000058.1:0-15942 GCA_964609805.1 uncultured Geobacter sp.
GATTGGGCACTTGCATAAGTAATGGTGGGCTGCGGTGGGATTTGGTTTTGAACAAGTCGTTGAAGGCAGGTTATGAGTGGCAGTGAGTGAAGGCTGGGTGGGTGCCATTGAATCTCCACGAGAAAATTTATTGACACAAAAACACCAATTGGTATATTCATGATTAGCACCAATTGGTGTTTTTGTGAGCGGGAAGGTCGTGTATGACACCAACCGGAACAGAGCTTGATGACTTCGTTCTGCGCACCATCCAAGCGGCATACCTGGGTGGCCGGGTGCGCAAAACAAAGGACTGCATGGATGACATGGCAAGGGCTGATCTCTTTGAGGCTGATGTGGAGAAGGTCATCATGGAGGCCAGAGTTATCGAAAAGGCCATGGGGGCAACGAGTGATAAAGCCAGCCATTCGGATAACACCCACTACGTGATCCGGGGCACGAGCACCAAGGGGGTGGAGGTGTACTGCAAGGTGTGCAGCAACTACCATCCGCGGACCAATGAATTCATCTGCTGGAAGCTGACCTCGTTCACCATCAAATAGAGGACAACGACAATGATCTGCACCAACTGTTTCGAAGCCGAATACCAAGCCGCCACAACCGAGCTTACGGTCACCGTCAATGGCGCCGACCACGTTCTAACTGACCTGGCATGTGAGCAGTGCCCGGCATGCGGCGACATAATCTTTACCCATGCCCAGAGCCTGGAGATCGACAAGCGGCGCATCGCCCTGGAGTTCGGGCTGAAGCCGCTTTTGACGCCGGACCAGTTGAAGACGTTGAGGCGCGTGCTGAACATGAAGCTGGACGAGATTTGCGATCTATTGCACATCGGCCGTAACAGCTACGGGCGTTGGGAGCGGGGCGAGGTGGAGATTACACCGTCCATGAACCTGTTGGTGCACAACCTGATAGAGAAAGTGCCGGATGCCCGGATCAACCTACTCCCGGGCGACCGGGCCGCAGCCATCCAAAAGGCCAACACCTCCTTACTTGAACAGTACATTTCCTTTGGTGAGTACGTGCGGGAAGTGATTTTTATTACGAAGCTTTTGCCGGATGTGGTCTGTGATTCGTTGAACATTGAGCCAGCCGTGTTGACCAAAATAGAGAACAATGACTTCGAGCCCGAGAAGATTTCACCAGAGGTCACAGCCCGTATTGTCCAGTTCTTCAGCCTTACTCTAGACAATTTGAAACGCTTATTGAATTCGACTCTTACAGTGTTTGAGATGAAGAACTCCGCAAACATGGTGCATGCCCGTTCCACCAGCTATGACGCCAAGGGAGCGGCTGTCCAGGCAAGCACCGTCAACAAGGTTCTTGAAAAACTCGCCCAGAAAAGAGGGGGGGAGCAACGACAAAAACAGGTAAGTGATGAGTATCTGGCAAAAGTGCAAGCAGCCTTGGATAACCTTCAGCAAGCGGGAGATGTCAAGTGATTCCGGCCAACTATCCACTTGCGCGTAACATGGCTCGCAAGGTTCTCAAACAGTACAACATCACAGAGGTTCCAACGGATCTGCAGAAAATTTGCGCGGGCAAGGGGTTGGAATATGTGGAGCTTGATGATCCTGAAGAACTTGATGGAATGCTCATGGAGCTGGAAGATGGGACGCGAGTTGCCATGGTGAACAAGGCGAAATCATACGTGCGTGGGCGCTTTACGCTGGCGCACGAACTCGGTCATCTCTTCCTTAACCACGACAAGCGGGATTTTTACGATGCCGAGGTGGCACGTGAGTATGGGGAGGATATCCCCGAAAACGCCAAGCCGCCCAAGGAACAGGAGGCGGATGCCTTTGCATCGGAGTTGTTGATACCGGTGGAGCAGTTGATGAAGTATCAGGCGGAGTTGAAGAATCCGGAGAAGCTGGCGGGGATTTTTCAGGTGAGTAGACCGGCGATGGTTATTGCGGTGGCGAACTTTTTTGGATCGGCTAAAACTCTAACATAGTTAGATAAATGCATTGATGAAGTTGAAATTCATGAGAGGCTTTGACTTGTTAAATTATTGCTACACATATCAGAATTGGAGGATGACGCAATGACGCATAACCCATCAAGAGTAGCACATGAGTTGCGCGAACACCTAGCATCTGACAAAAGAAAGCTGGGATTCTTTATGGGGGCAGGAACCTCTATGGCAATTGGACTGCCTGGGATTGAGAAATTATCTGGACTGGTAGAAGAATCATTGCCAACAGTTGAGCTAAAAACAAATTTTACAAAAATTAAAGAAGAGCTAACTGTGGACTCAAAAAATGTTGAGTTGGTTCTTAACCGCATACGCCTTATTAGAGAACTTCTCGATGACAAAGAAGAAAATGCACATAATGGCATCACTGGGCCAGTAATTAAGAGTCTGGATCATGAAGTTTGTAGGGCAATTCATAAAGCTGTCGATACCGCAGATGTTGAAAGTAAGGAACCTCATATAACCTTTTCAAAGTGGTTGTATTCTTCATATGCGAGACGGAGTAATCCAGTAGAAATATTTACAACAAATTACGATTTAATGTTTGAAGAAGCAATGGAAGAAAGTTCAGTCCCGTATTTTGATGGGTTTATCGGAACAGTTAATCCATTCTTTTCACCTGAATCTGTTGAAGCCGACAATGCAAAAAATCATCAGGAGATCAAACCGCCAAGCTCTTGGACACGGTTGTGGAAACTCCATGGGTCTGTAAATTGGTTTTTAAAGACAGATGCAACTGGTAATAAAAAGAAGGTGGTTAGAGGTTGTGGAAGTATTGATAGCACTGGGCAAGAATTAATGATCTTTCCCTCAAGAGAAAAATATCTTGAATCAAGAAAATTGCCTTTCATTACTTTCCAGGATAGATTGAGAAAATTTTTGTCAAGTGGTGAGGTTGTCTTGTTTATTTCTGGATACAGCTTTCTGGATGAGCATTTGAATGAAATTATTTTTCAAGCATTGAGGAGTAATAGTCGTCTCGCTGTTAATGCCTTAGTGTTTGGTGAAAAAGATGGAGATGGTTTTAAACTACCGGAGAAACTTGCATCACTTGGAATGGAATATCGAAACTTAAGTATATACGGACCAGACAAGGCTGTTATTGGTGGAATATTGGGTGAATGGGAAAACGCAACTAGTGGGCCTAATGTCGATTCCTACTGGGCAAATGATATGTTGACTTTAGTAGATTTTAAGTCTTTTAGCCAGTACCTCGAACGGTTTGTTGGATTTGGAAGTAAGGCTTTCAAGCTTTCTTCTGTCGCGCCTACATTGACAGGAGGTGACTTGTGAATATGGATGCAACCTACCTGGGTACTGTTCGTAAGGTAGCAGGTTCAAAGGTGCTTGTAGAAATTTCCACTGACGTTCCATCTTCTAATCCAATAATTGACGGCCGGGTACATCGATTGGGGCAAATTGGGTCATTTGTCAGGATTCCTGTCGGATATCTTAATCTCTACGGTATTGTTTCAATGGTTGGTGCTTCGGAAGGAAAAGAAAATGAAGACGATGAGTTTTTGTCTTCGTCGGTTGGACAAAGATGGCTGGAGATTCAATTGGTTGGAGAAGCATATGGTAATGAGGAGTTTCAACGCGGAGTAAGCATTTTCCCTACGTTGGATGATGAGGTACATATCGTCACCGAAGAGGATTTATCAATAATTTATGCGCCATCTGGCGAATCTACAATTAACATTGGGACGCTTGCAGCATCCGAGAGCTTAAAGGCGTACATCAACATCAATAAGCTTGTTACGCGCCATTGTGCAATAGTCGGTTCTACGGGAAGCGGAAAATCAAATACCGTCGCTGCGTTGTTGAAAGCGTTGACGGCAGGGGAGTTTCCAAGTTCCCGGGTAGTCGTTATTGATCCACATGGTGAGTATGGAGCTGCACTCGGAAATTTTGCAAAAGTGTTTTCTATAGGTAATACGACGAATCCATTGATTGTTCCGTATTGGGCTTTGTCATTTGATGAACTCGCCTGGTTTCTTGTAGACAAAAAATCAGCAAATGAGACAGCACAGGATTTACGCTTACGTGATGCAGTCTATGCGTTAAAGAAAGAACAATGTGGGACTTTAAGGGCAGGCGTTGTAAACGAAGATTCTATAACATCTGACTCACCAATACCATTTTCCTTGAAGCAAGTTTGGTACGATTTCGATAGAGAGCTGAGGGTAACTTATAATGACAATGCACGTACGGTAGAATCCATTGTCAGTGAAGGAAATGCTGAACTATTAGAATCTGCATCATTTTTACCCCACGGAGCAGGGTCAACTCCGCCACACAAGCCTTTGCAAGGTTCTATTATGGGACCATACATCAATAGAATAATTAGTCGACTCAAAGATAGGCGTTTTGATTTTCTATTAAATCCTGGTGATTTTGATGGAACAACAAGGGATTTGAACGATTTATTAGAGTCTTGGGTAGGTCACGACAAACCTATTACCGTGTTGGATTTTGGTGGTATCCCATCCGATTTAACTGATTTAATCGTAGGCGTATTAACGCGCATTCTTTACGAAGGGATGTATTGGGGGCGTGATATCGAGGCAGTTGGGAGAACAAGACCACTCCTTGTTGTATTTGAGGAAGCCCATTCATACCTTCCCAAGGGAGGATCTTCGCAGTTCGTTGCTGGTTATGCATCACAATCAGTCAGACGTATACTCAAAGAGGGCCGCAAATATGGCATTGGCGCTCTTGTAGTGAGCCAAAGACCGGCAGAATTGGATGAAACTATTCTCTCTCAATGTGGAACCTTTATAGCCCTGCGCTTAACAAATGCTGAAGATCAAAGTCGGGTCAAGGCAACTGTACCAGACACCCTTGCTAGTTTGGTTGATCTGCTACCAGCTCTTCGAACAGGTGAAGCCATTGTTCTTGGTGAAGCGACACAGATTCCGAGTCGAATTCGCCTTCCGCTTATAGAGCCTCGACCCAACAGCGATGATCCAAAGGTCGTTGAATGTTGGAAAAAAGAGAGGGTCACAAACGCAAATTATGATCAAGCAATAACTTCCTGGCGAAATCAAAGTAGTCAGGCTAATCCAGCATAATAAGGAGAACAATGTGGAAAGACTACCTGTATCATCAAGCAACCTAGCATCTATAGGGTACGACGCTAACTGTGCAGTTTTAGAAGTCGAATTCAATCATGGTGGGATTTATCAGTATTCAGGTGTGCCTGAAGAAATTTACCAGGGCCTTATGAATGCTGGATCTCATGGAACCTATTTTGATCAATTTGTGAAAAAGGCTGGGTACTCTTACTTAAAAGTAGGTTAGTTAGTACCATTGGAATTGATAAAATGAATAAGTACATAATCTATATAGATGCAAATGTATATTTGAGATTCTTTGATACTGCAAGCCACAAGCTCAAGGGTTTGCTAAAAACAGTTGTTGAGCTTCGTGAATATATTTTTGTTTCAGAACAAATTCGCGAAGAAGTGCTAAGAAATAAACTCAACGTCGCAATACATAGCTTTAACACTAGTTATAAAGCGCTTGGAATGGATCATGCTGCATTTCCGGAACACTTAGAACATGAAAGCGTTAAAAATCTTGCGGATTGGAATAGAAAACGAAATAAACTTATGAATGAAGAAAATTTACTTAAGCGTGAGTATAGCAACATCGTTTCGCATACTCTCAATCAAATAGTAACTTCAACTGATAATGTTTCAAAGGAGCTAGACCACATTTTCTCGGCTGCAAAAGCTCCTTCAGATGAAGAAATGAGATTTGCACGCTTGCGGAAGGATTGCGGCAACCCTCCCGGCAAAGTTGGTGATCCGCTTGGTGATCAACTTTCATGGGAGCAGCTTTTAGGTTGTTACAAAGATCAAACGCTTTGGGTTGTAACAAATGATAGTGACTATCTCTCCGCTTACGACAAAAAAACATATTTGAATCCGTTGCTTTATCGCGACCTTGTTAAAAGATCAGGAAGACCGGATCCACCTGTATATCTGTTCAGATCCTTGCCCGAGGCGCTAGACGATTTCAGAAATAAAACTGAAATAACGATAAAATCTTTGCCAAAAACAGATGAAATGAAAATGATTAAAATTGAAGAAGCAGAATTGCATTTGCATCCCATCATAGTACGAGATTTAGTAGTCTCATCTAATATCAATTCGATAGGGTATGATCCTGAATCCTCAACGTTGGAAGTTGAGTTTATCAACTCAGGGACTTACCAGTATTATGGCGTTCCAGAAGATATATATTTGAAGTTACGGAGTTCAGCTTCAATAGGCAAATTTTTCCATGATCACATTAAAAATGGTGGTTTTGATTATAAATTAATTAAATGATGGACTCTTATTTTATGTCATCCATACGTGCCCATGAATCCGTGCATCTAAAATCAACTCTAAATTCAATAGCTGGAGATTCTTCATGGAAATCATATCCCTCATCATCGGCCTTGTAGTCGGCCTCACAGTTGCTGGGCTGTTCCTGAAAAAACGGATCAGCGACGCGGAAAATATTGCCAAGAGTAATGCACAAGTTGAGTTGGCTCTGCTGAATGAACGTTTGTCTGCCGCGACCGAAGAAGCGAGGCGCCTGAAGGGGGAGCTGAACGACGCGGAGCAGCAGCGGGATAGCCAGCGCCAGCAACTGGAAGTATCGCGTAATGAGTGTGCTCAACTTACCGAGCGCCTTTCCGCCTCAGTTGAGGAAGCAAAGCGACTGAAAAGCGAACTGGCAACATCGGAACAACAGAGCGAAAACCAGCGCCAGCAATTGGAGACTGCCCGTAGCGAGTGCGCCCAATTGACAGAACGCGCCAGCCGTTTACCGGAACTGGAGCAGGAACTGAAAGCCGCTCTGTCACATAACGAGGAACTGAGCCAGCAGGTTTCCACGTTGAAGCAAAAACTGGCGGCAGCCGATTCGACATTGACAAGCCAAACCCAGGAAATCACCCGCCTTGCAGATGAATCACGGGCGCTGGTTGTCCGACGGGAAGAACTGCTGGCCGAACTGCAAGGCTTGAATACGCAATTTACCGAGCTATCCACAACACTGGAGGCGGAGCGTAACCAGAACGAGGAAAAACTGACCCTGCTCAACGAGGCGCGGGAGCAGCTTTCCAACCAGTTCAAAGCCCTTGCCAGCGAGATTCTGGAAGAAAAGGCCAAGCGCTTTACGGAACAGAATCAGACCAATATCGGCCAACTGCTGGAGCCGCTCAAGGTCAAGCTGGCCGAGTTCCAAGGGAAGGTGGAAGAGGTCTACATCAAGGAAGGGCAGGAGCGGAGCGCTTTGGCGCAGCAGGTCAAGCACCTGATGGAGTTGAATAGGAAATTGTCCGATGACGCCCATAACTTGACCAACGCTCTGAAAGGCTCCAGTAAAGCCCGTGGCAATTGGGGCGAGATGATTCTGGAGAAGATCCTGGAGTCGTCAGGCCTGCGCAAGGGACACGAATACGATGTGCAGGAAAGCCACACCCGCGACGATGGCAGCCGCGCCCAGCCGGACGTGATCATCCACCTGCCGGAAGAACGGCAGATCATCGTCGATGCCAAGGTGACCCTGAACGCCTATGAGGAGTATGTCAATGCCGGGGATGATGCTGATCGTGACCTGGCCTTGAAGCGATATGTAACTGCGGTCAGGGGCCACATCAAAGATCTGTCAGACAAGAATTACCACGACATCCATGGCGTTAAGTCCCTAGATTTTATACTGATGTTTATTCCGATCGAGTCGGCCTTCATGCTTGCCATCTCACAGGATAATAATTTGTGGGAGGATTCCTGGAACAGGAATGTCATGCTGGTGAGTCCCAGCACCTTGCTGTTTGTTGTTCGCACCGTGGCGCACCTCTGGCGGCAGGAACAGCAGAACCGCAATGCTCAGGAGATCGCCAAACGCGGGGCGGAGTTGTATGACAAGCTGGTCGGTTTTGTGGAAGACCTCAAGGGTGTCGGCAATCGGATCAAGCAGGCACAAACCGAATATGACAAGGCCTACGGCAAGTTTGTCGATGGTCGCGGCAACGTTATTCGCCAGGCCGAGATGTTGAAAAATCTTGGAGTAAAGCCGGGTAAAACTATGCCTGCAGACGTACTTGATACTGCTATGGAAGAACCGCCACTGTTGGTTGAATAGTTGGGATTGATTTTCAGTCACTGAGAGGGGAACTCATGAAATCTGTAATTCGTAATGCTGTCTGTCTCATCCCGCTAATGCTGGTCTGCGGTTGTTCGTCGAACTACTCGGTAAAGGAGAGTCCGTACAAGAGCGCCACGCTCACCTTCGTCTCTGATCCGACGCTCACGGCCTATAAAGACGAATATCTGGCTACGATCAAGACCCATCTTCTGGTGACCACGACCGACTTTATCGCCCAGAAGGGTGACCTGGTCCTGAAGCCGGCGTGCCAGCCGGACGGTCTGCTGGTTACGTCAACCATCACGTCACTCAACATACCCAGCATGAAGAAAGGCGATTTTGCCGAAATAACGATTATGGGCGAGATCAAACGGTGCGGCAGCGCTGAGGTGCTGGGAACGTTTTACCAGCATGAGGATGGAAACGATCCTGCAAAAGAATTGGATGTGATCTCCCGTGATATTGCCGCCGATGTGTACCAGTTCGTCACCAGCACCATCAACTAGCTGACGCAAAGCCCCCGATCAACGGTGCTGTCCAGTTTCTGGACAGCACCAAATCATCCATAATATCAATGAGCTGTCCCTGTGTTATCAGTTTCTGGACGTTGGCGTATTGTCCGTAATATCAAGGTGTTATGGTGGTGTGTCCAGCTTCTGGACATTATGCTGCTTCTTGTGCCCACCTTTGAGTCCCGCCATACCTGTCTAACCTTCCGTAATACTTGCTATTGTCTGACCGCAACTTCTTGGCACTGAAACTGTAATGACAAGGGTTGCAGGGAGGCGCCTCTCTCCGGTATGCTGTGCGGCACCGCATCCGTACCGGCGCACCTGCCCGGCCCATGCCCATATCCCTTCTCTGGCGGTAGATAATGACTGATACGCAACAACTTGGCCTGATCAACGGCACGATCCTCCTGGTGGATGATGATGCCGGATACGTGGAAAGCGTTCGCCGGACGTTGATCATGAATGACTGCACCAACGTGATGATGCTCAACGACAGCCGCAAGGTGATGGCGGAACTGGACCGTGGCGGGATCTCGGTGGTGTTTCTGGACTGGATCATGCCGCACATCTCCGGTGCGGAGCTGCTGAAGCAGATCGTCAGCCAGCACCCAAATATCCCGGTGATCATCATGACGGCCGTGACAGATACGGAGACCGTGGTCAAATGCATCCGCCAGGGGGCGTCGGACTACATCACCAAGCCGATTGACGAGAACCGTCTGCTGTCATGCCTGACCAAGGCGGTGCAGATCAGTGCCTACGAAGAACGGGTCCAGCGCCTGACCGCCTACCTGCAGGGGGCGCCGCTGGAGCGCCCCGAGGTGTTCTCTGATATCAAGACCTGCAGCCCCAAGATGCAGTCCATGCTGAAAACGATCGAGTCGGTCGCACCGTCGCGCAACCCGATCCTGATCACCGGCGAGACCGGCGTGGGCAAGGAACTGGTGGCCCGGGCGATCCACCGCGCCAGCAACCAGAAGGGGGCGTTCATACCGGTGAATGTGGCCAGTCTGGATGACGAGATCTTCTCCGATACCCTCTTCGGGCATGTAAAGGGAGCCTTCACCGGTGCCACTGACACGCGGGAGGGATTGATCGGCCAGGCGGCGGGTGGGACGCTCTTCTTCGACGAGATCGGCGATCTTGGGCAGGAGGCGCAGATCAAGCTGCTGCGGGTGCTGCAGGAACACGAGTATTACCGCATCGGGTCCGACAAGGTCCAGAAATGCACCGCCCGGATCGTGGCGGCGTCTAACAGGGATTTCAATTCATTGCGGGCCGGGGGGCGCTTCAGGGATGACCTCTATTTCCGGCTCTGCGGTTATCAGGTGAAGGTCCCCCCCCTGCGCGAGCGGCCGGAGGATATCCCGCTGCTGCTGGCCTACTACCTGGAGCGGGAGGCGCGGGCGATCGGCAAGGAACCGCCCATGCTGCCGGACAGCGTCATGCAGGCACTGCTGGAACATCCTTATTCCGGCAATGTGCGTGAACTGATCAACCTGGTCCGTCAGGCACTGGTGACGGCCACCCGTCGCGGATTCAGCGTTGAGGATTTCCCCGGGGTTGCCGTTCCCCAGCCCGGCGGGGTGCTGCGGATGATTCAGGACCAGGGGTATCGCCTGCAGATGGCGTTCGAACATTTTCCGTCCATAGATGAGGTGGAACGGTTGATGATCGGTGAGGCACTGCATATGGCGGAGGGAAACAAGGGGGCGGCGGCTCGTTTGCTGGGCATCAGCCGCACGACCCTGAACAAGAAGCTGGGGGAACAGGATTCCTGAACCGGGGCAGGGTGTTACGAGGATGGAACCGGTAACCTGACCATGACGGTGGTGCCGTTGGCAACGGTAGAGTTGAATTCGAGCCGACCGCCGTGCTCATTGACAATGAAGTTTGAGATGTAGAGGCCCAGTCCGCTGCCGCCCGAGTCGATGCGCGTGGAGAAGAACGGCTCGAACAGTCGCTCAAGATGCTCCGGCGGTATGCCTTCACCGGTATCACTCACGCTGATGATGACCTCGCCGGAGAGTGGATCGCAGCTCGTGCCGATGGTGACCGTGCCGCCATTCGCGGGAAGCGCCTGGAGGGCATTTAGAAGCAGATTGACGACCACCTGTTCCAACTGGTGGTGGTTGGCTGAGATGGCCGGCAGGTTATGACCCGGTTCCTCCCTGATGACGGCGTTGGCGTAGCGTCCATGGGCGCGGATAATGGTGAGGGCGCTGCTGACAACCTGATTGGCATCGACCTTGGGGGTGAAGGGGGTTTCGGCTCCAAGGCTGTAGGTCCGCAGGTTTTTGATAACCGTTTCAATGCGCCCGGTGTTACGGATGATGTTTTCTGTGGCCCGCTGCAGTTCGGCCCGGGCCGCTGCGCCGTCCAGGCCGCAGACCCTGAGGTCCGGTTCCTCACGTTGGAGGGCCTCGAACAGCGGTTCCATCCCCTGCAGCATCTTGCCGAGAAAACTGCCGTCGAGGCGAATGGCACCATTGGGGTTGTTGATTTCGTGGGCCATGCTGGAGACGAGCAGCCCCAGGGAGGTCATGCGGTTGGTCTGGATTAGTTTGGCGATGTTCTGACGCTTTTCCTCATCGAGTTTGTGCTGCATGGCCTCGAGCAGCTCCTGCTGCAAACGGCGATTCTCTTCCTCTCGCGCCACCAGGGCGTCAGCCAGACTGTTGACCGCCATCGCCGCCCGTCCAGCCTCGTCATTACTTCCAATGGCGATCCTTTCCGAAAAGTCTCCACTCTTCATGCTCTGCAGGCCGGTGATGAGTGTGTCGAAGGAGCGGGTAACTCGCCGCAGTATGGGGTGGCAGGCCGCGATCATCCCCAGCCAGAACAGGCCCGCGAGACCGCAGCTTTTGACGATGGTCCAGCGGATCGAGTCGCGCATGTCGGTTGTGTCGATGGAGACCGAGACGGTGCCGAGCCTGCCGGGAGAGGCCGGTCCGACCCCGCTTAATGCCGATTCGGCCGACAGGGCGGTTACCGAAATGACCGGTGCTTCCGACGTGATCAGGTGGGCATCGTTCGAGGTGCCGGGAGAGCGGAGGTCAATCAGTTTTCTGCCGTCGGAGCTCGTGATGACAACCTGGGCTACGCGGGGGGTTCCCATAAGTTCGGTGGCGTGTTCGGTCAGTGCGGCGCTGTTTTCGGCGTAGAGCGGCAGGCGGACCGTTCCGGCAAGCAGAGATGCCAGCAGTCGTGCCTTTTCGCTGGTACGCTCCCGGTAATTGCGGATCTCTGAAGAGATGAAAAATGCCACAAAGGCGAAAAGGATCAGGCTGGTGAATATGGTGAAGATGGCAAACAGTCTGCCGCCGAAACTGGACCGAAAGTCGGTGCGGTTTTGGAGGAGGGGCATGGAGTTACTCTCCCGGCTTGCCGGCAAAGAGTTCGGTCTTGATTCCCAAGCGCCGCAACACGGTCGGGTTGGTCTTCAGAACCGTCTTTCGGGGTGTCTCAGGAGGGATAGTAGCCGGTCGGGTACCGTCAAGGAGTGCGGCCGCCATCTGCCCCCCCTGTCGTCCCAGGTCATACCGGTCGAGTTCCAGCGCCAGGGCGGCACCGGACGCCAGATAGGTGGTGGAAAAGGTGACCACCGGCAGCCGGTGGGCGGCGGCGAACAGAAATTGGGCCTCGGACGCCTCGCCACTGGCGGTAACGCTGTCGGGGAGCATCCAGAGCGTATCAACCTCACCGGCCAGGGATTCAAGCTGTTTTGTTACCTCTCTGGCCGATTTTACCTCCCGAATTACCAGTTCTATGCCGAACCTGCCAGTCACCCTGCGGGCCTGGCGAAGGTATGATCCGCTGCGGGATGGTGCGGCAATAATACCGACGCGGCGGGATTTCATGGTCGAAAAGAGTTGGAGATACCGTTCGGGCGCAGGCTGGACCTCTATACCGGTCAGGGCGGGATGGTTCCCCTCTCCGGAACGGAACGTAAGGGCCATCAGGGAGATGATCGGGAGCTGACGCACCTTGCGGGCGGCTGCCAGGGCGTTGTCTCCCAGAGTAATGATGGCGGCGGGGTTCTCCTCGCGAACGATGCGCTGCAGGTCGACCTCGTTGTAATCGGAGAGGACGATGAGCCGTTCCTTGGCGTGGACTGCAGAGCGGAAGCCGCGCAGTATCTCGTCATATGCCGGTGAACGCTGACTCTGCACGATCAGCAGGTCGTAGCACCAGGCTCCGCCGGGGAGAAGCATGACCATCAGAATGGGTATCAGGAGCAGGCGAAGGATCAAAATCTGAACCTCACGCCGCCTTCGGCCCAGCGGCCGGTATTGCGGAATACTTCATCAAGATACTGGGAACCGTTAAAGATGTTGCGCAGGGAGAAGAAGAGTTCGGCACCTTTGAGGTCGCCGCTGAACGGGGTGGCATTGAGGTGCAGATCCCAGATCATCCCCTGATAACGGGCGTTGCGGAACGGCTCGGAATTCCAGTTTAGCAGCCGGCCGTTCAGCAGGGCACGGAACCGTGTGTGGTCGTCGTAGCTGATTCCCAGATGCAGCGTGTTGCGCGGTACGTCGAGAACCACGGAATCGTCGACGCTGCGCCGGGCATCCACATAACTGTAGCCGGCCCGCAGCGTGCTGTTGAAGAAGGCGGCGGTCCGGGCCTCCACTTCGATTCCCTGTTTGATCTGGCGATCATTGATGAAGGTGCCGCTGGCGGAGTCGAAGGAGTTGATGTCCCAGGTGTCGTTGCGGAAGAGGGTTCCTTTTAGCCAGAGGTAGGGGATGGCGCTGCTCTCCACGCCGACCTGGCTGGTCCAGACCCGCTCGCTCCCCCTGACGAGGCCGAGAGCCGGGAGACTGAAACCCTTGGCGGTATATCCCCGCAGGAGGGTGGTGTCCGTAAGTTGCAGGGTGATCCCGAAAGAGGGGCTGAACTGTTCCCCTGAGGTGCCGGTCAGGTCATAACGGACACCGGAGGAGAGGGCGAGGGGACCGATGGTGAAGGTGTCGTTGAGGTAGAAGCCCCACCGGTCCGCCCGGCGGCGGAGGGTGTCGACGGGGAAGTTGGCATCGCTGTTCGCCATCCGGACATGCTGATAGTCGATTCCCGCCACCAGCAGGTTGCCGGAATTCCGCCAGAGGAGCCGCCCGCCGCCTCCGCTCTGCCGCTCGTCGCTTCGAATCATCTGCAGGGGGAAGTTGAGCGAGATGAGGGAGGTGTCCGTACCGGAGATGTTGACCCCGTGATGGGCGTCCAGTTGCAGTTCCAGCTGGTTGGTGAGCGGTTGGCGCAGCGTGCCGCCGATGATCAGCCGTTCAGCATAGTCCGAACTCTGCAGGTCCAGATCTTTGAAAGCAAGGTCGCCGCGGCTGATGCTGGCATAGTTGATCAGCAGCCCGGCCTGTCCTTGGCCCGGGGTGTCCAGGGTCAGGCTGGCGTGGCCGTTCCGGCCGTTATAGCCGGTGTTAGGGCGGAACCCGGCCGAGCCGAGATAACCGCCGGAGAGGTAATAGCCCGCTTTTCCCAGGGTGCCGGATAATTCGCCCCCGGCGTCGACGGTGCCGCGCTCCCCCTGGCTGACGATGGCTGCACCTCCCAGACGGTGTTCCGGATCGGGGGACTTGGTGATGACGTTGATGACCCCCCCCAGGGCCTGTCCCCAGGCCGAGGAGGCGGCCCCCTTGACGATCTCAACCCGTTCGATGATCCGGGCCGGGATCTGTCCGATGTCGGAAACGTTGTCCGATAGATTGTTGTAGGGGATGCCGTTCAGCATGACCTGGACATGGTTGAAGCTGGAACCCTGGATGAGCGGGAAGCCGATGTTGGCGGGACCGATCTGGTTTGCGATCTGGATGCCCGGGACTGTGGCGAGGATGTCGATCAGGGTATGGGCGTTGAGGGCCTCTATCTCGGCAGCGGTTACGACGGTGGTGTTCTCGGGGGTCTGGGAGAGGTGGCGCGGCAGGCGCCCGGTCACAGATTCTTCTTGCACCGTCTGCCCCAGCAGGGTCAGGGTTTCGTCCGGCTCGGTGCACCACGCCGTTCCGGCAAGGGCAAGGCAGATGACGAGTGAAAGAATACTATGGAAACGGGAGCGGAGTTGCATGTCAAGCTACATACCATGAAGCTGCGCTATTGTCCACCGCTCAGGCGGCGCAGACGCAAGTGAAAGGGGGTGAAAGAAATGGAAAAACGTACCCTGCAGGTGCTGGAAGAAGGAAGTTGCCCGTTCATGGGGCCGGAGTCGTTTATGTGCTGTTTCATGAGTATTGTGATTTTGCGGTAGCAGCCGCAGTGCCGGGGGGCTTCGGCCCCCCGGGACAACTATGAGGTCATTCATGGATATTTCCGGTTACGTTAAATTCTACCCCGCAGCCGATGGTCAGGTGCTGCTGTATTCGACCCTGCGGGGGAGCGCGCTGCTGGTCTCCTCCGATCTGGCTGCCGCCATCCACTCTGGTGCCGTCGCTGAGGGGGAACGGGAAACCTTGACCCGGCTCGGCGTCCTGGTGTCTGATGCCGCTGATGAGCGGCGCCGGGTGGCGGGCTATTTTGATTGGGCCAATGCCAATTCCCGGCGCCAGACTGTACTGGTAACCCTCAACCTGGATTGCAATCTAGCCTGCACCTACTGCTATGAGGACCATTTCCGCGGTCGAAAATATATGGACAGCGCTACCGCGGACCTGCTGACGGAGCAGCTCCTCAACGGGCCGATCAGGGAGGGGAAGGAGGTTCTCCTCGATTTCTACGGCGGCGAGGCGCTCCTTTCCCTGTCAATGATCAAGCGGATTGCCGCCCCTCTGCACGCTGCGGCGTCTGAACAGGGCAGCCAGTTCTCGTTCAGTCTGGTCACCAACGGTACCCTGCTGACCCGACAGGTGGCGGAGGAGTTGCAGCCCATCGGTTTGGAATCTGCCCAGGTGACCCTTGACGGCCCCCCCGATGTGCATGACCGGCAGCGCCCTTACCTCTCCGGCAGGGGAAGCTTTGTCCGGATTGTAGCCAACCTGAAGGATGTCTGCGGTCTGCTGAAGGTCAATCTGGGGGGGAACTATACCCGTGACAACTACCGCCGGTTTCCGGAAGTGCTGGATCTTCTTCTGGCAGAAGGGATTACTCCCCAGATGCTGAATAAGGTCCAGTTTTCGCCGGTGGTTCCCAAGGCGGGGGAGGCGGGGCTGGCGGATTTCGGTATGGGATGCGCCTGCAGCAGTGAACCATGGCTGACGGAAGCCTCACTCCATCTGCGGGAGGAGATACTGAAACGGGGGTTTGATACGCCACGGCCTAAACTGGGCGGCTGTATGGTGGAATCCACATGCGATCAGGTGG
>CAZSTJ010000059.1:0-15817 GCA_964609805.1 uncultured Geobacter sp.
AAGAGTGCGGAGCGGAACGGTGCCCGCTGCTACGGCATCATCACCAGCGGCACCGGCATCGCCCCGGGGGGGGAGCTGGAAAAGATCTGTGCTGCCCTCCGCCGGATTACGGCGGAAACAAGTATCGATCCCTCATGCTCATTGGGGATCCTGGATGAGAAGACCGCCCTGGCCCTCAAGGATGCCGGCATGGTGACCTATCACCACAACCTGGAGACCTCGCGCAGCTTTTTCCCGAATATCTGCACGACCCATGATTACGAGGAGGATGTGCAGACCGTGCGGGCGGTGAAGAGGGCCGGATTGCGGATTTGCTGCGGCGGGATCTTTGGCCTCGGCGAGAATTTCAGCCATCGGATCGAGATGGCGGAGACCTTGCGGGAACTGGATGTCGATACGGTGCCGATCAATTTTCTCAACCCGGTGGAGGGGACCCGCCTGGCCGATGCGCAGTTCCTGACCCCCATGGAATGCCTGAAGATCATTGCCGTCTACCGGTTCATGCTCCCGGGCAAGGACCTCACCGTCTGCGGCGGCCGCGAAAAGAACCTACGGGAGCTTCAGTCCTGGATCTTCCTGGCCGGTGCCAGCGGCATGATGACCGGCAATTATCTGACGACACCGGGGCGGGAGCCAGAACAGGACCGGCAGATGCTGGCAGACCTGGGGCTGACGGTCGAGGCGTGCCGATGAAACGGGGGATATTCATTACCGGTACCGACACCGGCGTCGGCAAGACGATCGTTGCCGCCACGCTGGCACGGCTGCTCAAGATGAGGGGTGTCAATGTCGGTGTCATGAAGCCGGTGACCAGCGGCTGCCGCGAGGAGGATGGACGACTGGTCTCCGACGACGCCCTGCTGCTCTGCCAGGCCGCAGGAACTAGTTGTACGGATGATGTGGCACCGTATCTGCTGCGGGAGCCGGTTGCACCGGCTGAGGCGGCAAAGCGTGACGGGATCGTGATCGATTTCGGCCGTATCCGAGAGGCTTTTGAGCGGTTGGCGGCCAGTCATGACTACGTGATCGTGGAAGGGGCCGGCGGGTTGATGGTGCCCCTGGCCGGCGGCCTGCTGGTTGCCGATCTGGCGCGGCAGCTCGATCTGCCGCTTTTGGTGGTGGCCCGGCCGAACCTCGGCACCATCAATCACACGGTGTTGACCTGCTTCGCCGCCGGTCAGATGGAACTGCGGGTGGCCGGAGTGATGGTGAACAACTATCCTGCCTCGCCCGGTCTGGCCGAGCGCAGTGCCCCCCATCATATCGGTTCGCTCTGCGGTGCACCGGTGCTGGGTGTCTGGCCCCATCGTGACGACATCGACGAATCCGAGGTTGTGGAGGGGCTTGCCGACTGGCTTGACGGTCAGGCGGAGACCGACATCATCCTGCGGGAGCTGGGGCTGTGAGCGGGGACCGCACCAGCCAGCTGCGTGAATGGGACCGCCGTCATGTCTGGCATCCCTTTACCCAGATGCAGGATTGGGAACGGGATGAACCGATTGTCATCGCCCGGGGTGAGGGGAGCTGGCTGATCGATACGGACGGGAACCGCTACCTGGACGGGGTCGCCTCCATGTGGACCAATGTCCATGGTCACTGCCGCCCTGAACTGAACCAGGCCCTCAAGGAGCAGGTTGACCGCCTGGAGCACTCGACACTCCTGGGACTGGCCGGCGAGCAGAGCATCCTGCTGGCGCATCGATTGGCAGAGATAACCCCGCCGGGCCTGGACCGGGTCTTTTATTCCGATAACGGCTCCACCGCCATGGAGGTCGCCGTCAAGATGGCCTTCCAGTACCAGCTGCACAAGGGGAGAGGAGAGCGGTCGCGTTTCGTTACCTTCCGTAACGCCTATCATGGCGATACCATCGGCGCCGTCAGTGTGGGGGGGATCGACCTGTTTCACGGGACCTTCCGGCCGCTCTTGTTCGAGACCATCCAGGCGCCGTCCCCCTATTGCTATCGCTGCGAGATGGGGTGCAGCGATCCTGCGGTGTGCGGCATGCGCTGCCTCGATGCCTTGGCTGCCATCCTCGATGAACAGGGTGCCACCTGTGCCGGATTGGTGATAGAGCCGTTGCTGCAGGGGGCCGGCGGCATGATCGTCCAGCCCCCCGGCTTTCTGCGCCGGGTGCGTGAGTTGTGTGATCAGCATGGAGTGCTGATGATCGCTGACGAAGTGGCCACCGGTTTTGGCCGGACCGGGCGGATGTTCGCCTGTCAGCATGAAGACGTCGTGCCGGATATCATGGCCCTCTCCAAGGGGATCGCCGCCGGTTATCTCCCGCTGGCCGCCACGGTGACCACGGAAGAGGTGTATAGCGCCTTCCGGGGTGAATATGCCGAACTGAAAACCTTTTTCCACGGCCACACCTTCACCGGTAATCCTCTTGCCTGTGCCGTGGCATTGAAGAGCCTGGACCTCTTCGAGAGCGACCGTCTACTGGAAACGCTGCAGCCGAAGATCAGTCAGCTGTCCGGACGTCTGGCCGGGATCGCCCGGCTGCCCCATGTGGGGAATGTGCGCCAGTGCGGCCTGGCCGCCGGTATCGAGCTGGTGGCGGACAAGGAGTCGAGGCGCGCCTACCCCTGGGAGGAGAAACGGGGGATCCGGGTCTGTCTCGATGCCCGGAGCCGGGGGATTTTCTCCCGGCCGCTGGGAAACACGGTGGTGATCTTCCCGCCGCTGGTGATCACCGCCGCCGAGCTGGACCTGCTCCTCGATGGGCTGGAACGGGCGATCACGGCCATTACCGGACAATAAGCCATTCAGAATGCCTCACCCGTACCGGGTGAGGCATTTTTGTGCCTGCCGTGCATTATCTGATTGCAATTCTGCATGGAGCCGAGTACATGATACCGAAATCTCCCCTGACCTGATGGACATGGACCTATGACCAATGAACCCGCTGTCCGCATACTGCTGATCGACGACGACGAGTCCGGGCGCGAGGCCCTGCAGCTGCTCCTCCGCTCCGCCGGTTTTGATGTGGTGACCGCCGCAACCGGCGGCCAGGCGCTGGCAATCATGGAGCAGGAACAGTTTCCGCTGATCGTCTCCGATCTGTTTCTGCCGGACAAAAGCGGCATCGAGATCCTGCAGCATTCCCGCCGTCATTCCCCCTTCACTGAGGTCATCGTCGTGACCGGTCACGCCTCTGCCGAAACGGCAGTCAGCGCCATGAAGGAGGGGGCCTGCGACTACATCACCAAACCGGTCAACTTCGATGAGCTGCTCATCGTCATCAATAAGGCCCTGGAGAAGCAGCAGCTCCTGTCGGAGAACGTGTACCTGCGGAAACAGCTGCAGGGTCGTTTCGAATTCAGCAATATCGTCGGATCATCACCAGCTATGAAGATTGTGTTCGAGCGGATGACGCGCATCGTCAAGACCGAATCCACAGTGCTGATAACCGGCGAGTCCGGAACCGGTAAGGAGTTGGTGGCCCGCGCGCTTCATTTCAACGGTTCCCGCAAATCAAAGCCGTTTATAGCGGTCAACTGCGGGGCGATCCCGGAATCTCTGCTGGAAAGTGAGCTGTTCGGTCATGTGCGCGGGGCATTTACGGGGGCGATCAAGGACAAGGCCGGCAAGTTTGAGGCCGCCAATCACGGCACCATCTTTCTGGATGAGATCGGCACCATGCCGCAGCAGCTGCAGAGTAAAATGCTGCGGGTGCTCCAGGATCAGGAGGTTGAACGGGTCGGTGCCACCAGGTCACTCAAGCTCGATGTCCGGGTTATCTCGGCGACCAACAGCGATCTGGAACAGCTGGTGCGTCAGGGGCTTTTTCGCGAGGATCTCTACTACCGTTTGAATGTGATACCGCTGCACCTGCCGCCGTTGCGCGAACGGAAGCAGGACATCATGGCTCTGGTCGGTGTCTTTCTGGAAAAGTTCTGCCGACTGCTGGGGCGTGCCCCCATGACGATCGGTAAGCAGACGCTGGAACTGCTCGAACAGTACAGCTGGCCGGGTAACGTCCGGGAGTTGGAAAATCTGGTGGAACGCCTTGTGGCATTGACGGAGGGGGATTGTATCCGGCCGGAGGACCTGCCGGCAGGGATTCCCGGCTCGGCCGGCACCATTGACGGCTGCCGGGTTGAGTTGACGGACAAAGGGGTTGATCTGGTGGCGGTCATCAGTGAGATCGAACGCAATCTCATTTGCCAGGCTCTGACTCTGTCAGGTGGGGTCAAGGCCCGTGCCGCCTCATTGCTGGGTATTAATCGGACAACCTTGGTGGAGAAGATGCGCAGGATGGGGATGCCCCTGTCTGATTCATAAGTTCTGTTATGACGTGATGATGCAGGGGGCTGCTCCTGAACGAGCCGGGTCGCCGGAAAACGCTGGTGCCACACTGAGTGGCGTTCTGCCTGCCAGCATGTCGCTGATGGTTGAAAGGTCTACCGGCCGGCCGAAGAGATATCCCTGCATATCGCTGCATCCATTGTTCTGGAGAAATAGGCGCTGTTCTTCAGTCTCTACCCCCTCTGCAATGACGTTAATATTCAGTTTGCGAGCCATGGCAATGATGGCGGTCACGATTGCTGCGTTGTTGCTGTCGGAGGTGACGTCGGCGACAAATGATTTGTCGATCTTCAGGCTGTCGATCGGAAAGCGTTTCAGATAGCTCAACGAAGAATAACCGGTTCCAAAATCGTCGATAGTCAGTGCCAGTCCCATGCGTTTCAGGGCGTTCAACGTCTCGATCGTCTCCTCGGCATTTTTCATCAGCACCCCCTCGGTAAGTTCCAGTTCCAGGTGTGCGGGATTGATTCCCGTTGCCGCCAGTGCCTCGCGAGCCATCTCCAATAGTTTATTCTGCTGAAAATCACGGCCGGACAGGTTGATCGCTACACGGAACGAGGAGATCCCCTCGGATTCCCAGGCTTTGATCTGCCGGCAGGCCGTCGTGAGCACCCAACGGTCAATGGCGGTGATAAGCCCCGACTCTTCGGCAAGGGGTATGAACAGGCCGGGGAGCAGGTGCCCTCGCTCCGGATGACGCCAGCGGATCAGCGCCTCTACTGCGGAGATTGTGCCATTGTCCGCCGTGACCTGGGGCTGGTAATACAGTTCAAACTCGTTGCGTTCGATCGCCTTGCGAAGATCGCTCTCCAGTGCGAGCCGCTCCATGGCAGAGGCGTTCATAGAGTTGGTGTAGAACTGATAGGTGTTACCGCCGAGGGATTTGGAGTGGTACATTGCCGCGTCGGCGTTCTTGATCAGACTGATCGAATTGGCACCGTCATCGGGATACATGCTGATACCGATGCTGGCCGTTACAAAGACTTCGTGACCGTTCAGGATGATCGGATGTTCTATCTCCGTAATGATCCGGCGGGCCACTTTTGCTGCCCCCTCGCATGAGAAGATGTTTTGAAGAATAATCGTGAATTCGTCACCACCGAGCCGCGATACCGTTTGAAAACCTTGGCTTGTGGCATCCCGTGACACGCAGTCATCCTTGCGCAGGCAGTGTTTCAGACGCTTGGCAATCTCTTTCAGCAGCAGGTCTCCCGCATCGTGGCCAAGCGTGTCGTTGATGGTTTTGAATCGGTCCAGATCCATAAACAGAAGTGCCATCGAATTATGTTCCGTTTGTGCATGTTGGATGGCCTGTTCGAGGTATTCACTGAACTGGAGCCGGTTGGCAAGACCGGTCAGGTTGTCGAAATACGCCAGGGAAAGAATCTTATTCTCTGATAGCTTGCGTTCAGTGATGTCCTGCATGGTCCCGGTAAGGAACAGGACACTGGACCCTTTTCCGGTCAGTGGCTCTGCCTCGATATGGATAAACCGTTCATTCCCTTGGACTAAAATGATTCTGGCATCGATACCGCAGGGCTCTGAAGTTTTTACCGTATGTTCGAAGGCCGTCTGAACGTGTTCCCGGTCCTGGGGATGGATCAGGGCGAGCAGCGACTGGAACGAATCAAATCGCTTGTCCTCCTGGATGGATAATATCTGCGGGATGGTCTCGGAGACCCTGAACCTGTCGTCAGCCACCTCCCACTCCCAATTACCCAACCGCGCTATCTGCTGCGCATGTTTGAGCATCGTTTCGCTGGCGTGAAGATCCTTGAAAGCCTGGTTGGCTCGGGCGATATACTTGACGCGATAGCCGAGTACCTGCCAATTGATCGGTTTAATGATGAAATCAGTGGCCCCCGCGTCATATGCCTGCTGGATGGAGGCATAATCATCCAGCCCGGTCATCATGACCACGGCACATGACTGATTGTCGGCAATGCCGTGCAGGTGTCGGCACACCTGAAACCCGTCAATATCCGGCATCATCACATCCAGCATGACCAGGTCCGGCATGGTCTTCTCCAGGTATGCAAGCGCCTGGGTCCCATTCTCGGCCTCATCTACCAGAAAACCGGCCTGTTCGAGGGTCTCGCGGGCCAAGAGACGGACCATCGGCTCATCATCCACCACCAATGCGGTCTGCGTGAATTTGTTTCCTATAAAACTCTTCATAAGCACCCTTCAGTGGTGATGTGGTGACGTAGTAGCCCGGTCCGGACAGTGTGTTACGGTGATGCACCTGATCCTTGTTTCCCGATATTGACGGTCTCAAATTGATTTTCACCCACAGATGTCGCGAGTTTTACCGCCCGCGGCAGGGTGAACTTGAAGCAGCTTCCTTTTCCCTCGCCGAGGGACTCAACCCAGATCCTGCCTTCGAAATAGTCTATGATACGCCTGACCATGGTCAGCCCCATGCCGACGCCGCCATGGCTTCTGCTCAGCTGTTCAAACAGCCCAAAGATCTTCTCATGGTATTCCGGTGCGATGCCGATGCCGTTGTCACAGATACGGAAGACAACCTCTCCCTGGAGTACCATGGCACCGATCTCGATGGACGGCATGTCCTGGTCTCCCATGTACTTGACCGCGTTATCCAGCAGATTTTGCCAGATCTGAAGCAGGCGCTGGTGATTGCCGTAGAGTGTCAGCTCGGAGTCGTCCGTGACGATCTGAACATGCCGGGAGCTGATCTGGCCGGCAACGGAGTTCAATACTTCGGAAATGAGTTGCCGGTAGCTCACCTCCTCATTGGGGAGAGGGACCTGGCCGATTTGTGCCATGTCCAGCAATTCACTGAGCAGGATTCCCATCCTGTCGGCAGCAGTGTGAATGAATTCCAAATCTTTTCTGATCCTTTCGTGATCAGCCTCTGCGATGTCTTCCTCCAGATACCCCAAAAAGGTTTTGACCGTTACCAGCGGGCTCCTCAGGTCATGGGAAACGGTATAGAGAAACTGTTCCATATCGCATCGTTTCTTGTACAGTTCATCTTCAACGCGTTTACGTTCGGTGATGTCCTGAATCGTTCCGCAGATTGAAATCAGGTGGTTGTTTCTGTCGACAACAGCCCCAGCTTCAATATGAACAAACATGTCATCGGCATTGGGGCAGGCTATCTTGGCGTCGTCGCTGAAAGAGGTGTGTGATGTCGCTGCATTCATGAGCGCCGCCTCGATCCGGTCCCTGTCCTCGGGATGGATCAGGGCCAGGAACTTGTGCAGAGTGGTAGGGTGGCCGTTCTTTTCGGCGGCAAGAAGCAGCGGAATCGTATCAGAAACGGTGACGCTGTTGTCAGACACCTTCCATTCCCAATCTCCCAGCCGTGCAATGTGCTGGGCGTATTTAAGCCTGGCCTTGCTTGAGTTGATCTCCTTGAATGCTGCGCTTGCGCGGGCGATGTATTTGGCCCGGTAGCCGAGCACCTGCCAGTTGATCGGTTTCACGACGAAATCATTCGCGCCGGAATCATAGGCCTGCTGGATCGAGTCGTAATCATCCAGGCCTGTCATCATCACAACGGTGCAGAACTCCCCTCCCTTCAGCGTGTGAAGGTGGCGGCAGACGCCGAATCCGTCCACCCCCGGCATCAGTACATCCAGCAGCATCAGGTCGGGAATTGTGCGCTCAAGTGCGGCGATAGCCTGGAGTCCGTCGGCAGCCTCCGTCACCTGGAACCCGGCCTGTTCCAGGGCTTCACGTGCAAGGATTCGGACGGTGCTCTCGTCATCAACCACCAAGGCCGTTTGAATCGTCTTATCGTTCAACAACGAATGCATCGACACCTTCCTGTCGAATTTTGTCAAGAGTCTGTTGTACCGTTTCGTACAGCGCTTCTATCTGCGAAAACAGCTCGTTGATCCCATCCTCCTTGTTGCCCCGGCAGCTTCCTTCCAACTGTTTGCACAATTCGGACAGGGTGAGAGCACCAAGATTGGCGCTGCTGGATTTCAGGGTGTGGGCCGCACGCATGACGGTATCAAGATCTTTCTCTACGATGCCGTCGCGCATGTTTTCCAGTATTTTCGGAGAGTCGGCAACATAGCTTTCGATGACCTTGTCCAGCAGATTAGGTCGGCCCGGGCGCTGCAGCATCCTGATATTATTGAGGAACTGTGGCGAGATGACGGTGGGCACTCCTGCGGCGTCTTCTGAAATGGATGCTGACAATGTGGTGTCCGATGATTCTCTGACGTCCATCGAAGCTTTCCAAGGAAGCCAGCGCGCAAGGACTGACCATAACTGCTGCATATTGAACGGTTTTGACAGATAGTCATCCATGCCGGTCTGAAGGCATTTTTCCCGGTCAGCCTGCAAGGCGTGCCCGGTCAGTGCAACAATTGTCATGTGATCACCGACACCCGCTCCTGAATCCTTTTCTGCCAGACGGATACGCCTGGTGGCTTCATATCCGTCCATAACCGGCATCTGTCCGTCCATCAGGATGAGGTCGTACCTGGTATTCTGGCATGCAGCCAACGCTTCCCGACCGTTTTCTGCGACATCGACACGGCAGCCGAAGGATTCGAGCATGGCCAGTGCGACTTCCATATTCACCCGATTGTCCTCAACCAATAGAATGTGGGCATCAAACGGAGTAAGGGGGTGATCGCCTTTCTGATGAGGGGTGGCGATTGGCTGGTTGTATTGCTTTGCCACGGCAGCGCAATCCTTGTTCAGTCGTGCAGAGAACCAGAATGTGGAACCTTTTACCGGCTCGCTGTCGACACCGATGGTACCGCCCATCAGTTCGGCCAACTGCTTGGCAATGTTGAGTCCCAGTCCGGTCCCGCCATATCTCCGGGTCATGGAATTGTCTGCTTGGGAGAAACGGCTGAATACCTGCTGGATCGCCTCGGGAGCAATGCCGATGCCGGTGTCCTTGACCTCGAAACGAATCAAGCAGGAGTGCTCGTCCTCGTCCTCTTTCCGTACAGAGACGGAGATCCGTCCCTTTTCAGTGAATTTGATGGCGTTGTTAATCAAATTTGACAGTATCTGTCTGATACGACCCGGGTCTCCGGACATCATTCCGGTGATGCTGCTGTCGATGATGCACGACAGCTCGAGACCCTTCTTTTGGGCGTTCTCCGAGAAGAGCTCCACAACTCGTGAAACAGTCTGGGCTACCGGGAAGGGGTGGATTTCCAGCTCCATCTTGCCGGCCTCGATCTTTGAAAAATCCAGGATGTCATTGATGATTGACTGGAGCGCCTCGGTCGAATTGCAGATGGTTTCAGCATAGTGCCGTTGTTTCTGGTCTAGTGCAGCTCCGTTGAGGAGAAGCTCCGCCATCCCCTGAATGCCGTTCATAGGGGTGCGTATCTCATGACTCATGTTGGCAAGAAACTGTGACTTGGCCTGGCTGGCCGCTTCGGCCTGATCCTTGGCAATCCTCAGTTCAGCCGTTCGTTCTTCAACCCTGACTTCCAGGTTGTCACGTTGTTCGATCAGCAGTTTGTCACGCAGTTCGATCTGGTCGAGCATCTCATTGAATCCCTGGATCAAGGCACCCAGTTCATCATGGGATTCGTATTCGGCCCGGATGGTGTAGCTTTGCTCATCGGAAACCTTCTTCATGGTGTCTGCCAGATGCAGTACCGGTTCGGAGATTATTCTCTGAAGCCGGGATGAAATGAGGTAGGCGACAAAGGCGACACCGATGAGGATTATCTGGAGAATGACAAAGGAAAAGAGGATCCGGGAATAGAGTTCTTTCAGATCAGACTGGATAATGATGGTCCCGATCTGTTGTCCCTCGGAGATGATCGGGGAGGCAACGTCGAGATCCAGATCCCAGTCGAAATAGGATGCGGTCTCTTCCCACAGCCGATCCAGTTCTTTCTGGTGGACATACGGCAGCCCATTCTGCTGGTACGGGTGAAGCCTCAGAAGCTTCTCGCCGGCGCCTGCACGGACATAGCTGGCAAATACCTGGTTTTCGTGGGTAATGATGTAGGCGGAGATGATGTTTGGATTGTTTCTCAGGCCGTCCAGCGTCTCAAGGGCGGACTTCGGCTCGTGAAACAGTACCGAAGATGTGGTGTTGGCACCGATGATCTGGGCCAGAAGCGAGACATTTCGCTTAATCTCCTGGCGCGTCTTGAATGCATCACTGACCAGGAATAGTGCGGAAAATGAAAACAGAGACACGCCGCAGGTGATCAGGATGATCGCCATGAGTTTTCTACGTATGGAATAATCGCGCAACTGTTTCAGCATTGCTGCTCCCGGTAATGGTCGATTATTCGGTGACGGATGTTGCCAGTTTCAGTAACTGGGCGCTTATCCTCAAACCGGCACGATGGGCACTGCGCTGATTGATCTCGAATCTGACCTTGTCGTTCGCGATGACGAATCCGATCATGCCGCTGCTATTCGTAAACCGCCTGATATCGCTGACGGTCAGGATGGGGCGTGATGCAACCGCAGAGATAATCTGACTGAGGTTCGCCTTCTCCGATGCGGCAATGTACAGTATGTTGCATTCCTTAAGCTCTTCGATCCGGTTAAGGTAGGTCACCGTCACATGCCTTCCCCGAATGGTCTTTCCGGCAATGGTCCCCAAGGCATTACCAAACGGCGATTTGCCCAGGACACAGATCGTGAATGATGACGTGTTTCCGACACTTTCGGAAGGCCAATCGATATATTTGGCGAAATGGTACAGATAGGCTGATTTAACCTGGTATTCGCCGGCCTGATCGGTCTCTGCCTGAACCGGTAAAGCGGCAAAGATGATGAGCCAGGCAGTTGCAGCTACCAGCAGAAGCTGCAGTTGCCTGAAGGCAGCGCGTCTCAGGATGAAGATGGGTAGTATCCGCAGGTGATCAGAACGCATAGGTCACCTTCAGTCGATAGCCTCTGCCATCCTGTCGTAAGCTGTTCTGAAGATAATCGGCGCTGGACGGCGACTCGTAGTGCCGGTCCAGGAGGTTGTAGACGGTCGCCGAAACCTCCAGCCCTTTAAACAAGAGATCCCTGCTGGAAAGGGTCAGATTGGTTATGAAGAATTCCGGTGCATCTGAGCCGTTCAAGGTGTTCCTGGCGCTGGTGAACTGTTCTTCAATGCCGAGCAGGAGTTTTTTCTCTATGAGCGGCGTCAGGATGTTGAGCTTGATCAGATGCCGGGGGGAGTTGAATACCGCAGAGGATGTACCATGCCGGCTGATGTCCTGATAGGCATAACTGAGGCGCCCCTGAATCCCGTCTGTCCAGTGTGCCTGGAGTTCTCCTTCGATACCGCAGGTTCGGTAACTGTCGGTGTTCTCGAACACAAGCAGGCCGGTTGAATCTGCAACCTGGTCGATGATGTTTTTCATTTGATTATAATAGGCGTTGACATTCAACGTCAGGTACGGGCCGAGGTCCTGCAGGAGCATGGCCTCATAACTGGTGATCCGCTCTTCGCGAAGGCGAGGATTGGCCCGCATGGTAATATCGCCATCCGAGTAGTGCAACTCATAGGCGTTCGGCGCTCGAAAGGCGGTGCCATAGAGGAATTTGAGAGTTGTTCCGGCGAGAGGTGTGTACACGAGCGCCGCACGGGGGTTGGTCGTCGACCCGAAATTGCTGAAATGATCAAAACGTACCCCCGCATGGAGTGCTAGATTCGGAAGCAGGGTGTATTCGTTCTGGATGAAGAGAGCCCAACTCAGCGAGTTTCGGAGATCAGTGAGATAGGCCGTCGTTGCATCTGTATTGAACTGGTCCTGGTGGTAGTTGTAACGAATTTCGCCGCCTGCCACAATCTTGTGCCGCCGGAACAGATCACTTGTCAGCTGGAATTCAGCACTCACCGCGTCACCCCGGGCGAGGTCGCTGTTGAGTACCCGGTCGGTGCCGGTGTCGTAGAGATAATCTCCATCAAAGCGGTAACTGGTTAAGGTGGTGCGGGCCATAATCCCCAGCCGATTGTCGAACTGATGCTCATATTTGAGGTCCAGGAACGCGCGGGTGTCAACCGACACTGTCTGGCTGCTGTTGAATACGGAGCCGTAGGGGGCGGTAGGGAGGGTCTTGAAGCGTTTTAGATAGCCACCCTCCAGGGTCAGATCGGTGTAGCGTGCTTTCAGGAAAACGCTCTTGTACCGCTCTCCGTCATTTCCGATTGTCCAGCCGTTGTTCTGGTCAGGGGTGTCAAATTCCGGGTAATGGTGATCCTGGCCGATGCTTTCCAATTGTGTCGCCGACAGAAGGGCTTCAAAGGCGGTCCCGAACTGCGTGCCGAAACTGATCCGGCCCTTGTAGGTATCGTACCCTCCTGCCTCGGCGGAAAGTTCTGCCCCCTTGAGGGACCTGCCCCGCTTCGTTACGATGTTGATAAGACCGAAGAAGGCATTGCTGCCGTACAGTGAATGGCTTGGCCCCCGTATGATTTCGACCCGGTCGATGAGGTCGATGTCCAGAGGGAAATCGTTTCCGATGGGTGCCTGGTCATAGATATTGTCGTTTGTTCTGACACCGTCGATCAGCAGCAGTACGCGGGTGTTGTAATCGCCAGGACGACTGAATCCCCTGAAGCCGAGGAAATGATAAGCCCTGTCATAACTGACGTGGAATCCTCGCACACTCTGGAGGAGATCGCCGAGATTGCGGTAGCCGTACCCCTTGATTTCATGGCTGCCGATAATGGTGACCGATGCAGGTGCATCCTCAATGGTTTGCTCATACCGGGAGGCGCTAAACACGGTCGGCACCTCAATCTGCATCAACTGCTCTATGCTCAGGTCGGCCAAGCTGTTTTCCGGTTTCTCTACGTCATCCGCTTCGTCTGAGCTGTAGGCTGGGGCGGCAAACATCAGGCTGGACAGAATCGCGAAGGTGACGCCGGCTGTCGCTAGCGGTATGTGGTTGCTGGTCAGGAGCATGTGCAGGAAAGTCCGATCAATAATCGTGTTAGAACTGCCAGGTGATTTTGCCGTACATACTACGGCCTATTGCAGCCGGCTGGGTACTGATGAATTGTGGGACGAACTCCTGCTTACGGTCATGCAGTAGATTCTGGCCGACCAGTGACACTTCTAGGTCTTTCAACGGACGCCAGGCGAAGCGTGCATCAAGGGTGACATAGCTGCCGATGTTGAATCCCGGCAGTGCGTCCACATAGCGGAGCCAGAGATCGAGGTCAACACACTTGGTGACATTCATCATGGAGCGTACTGATACCTGGTGATGGGGGGTCTCTCCACGGGTTGTGGAAGCGGTGGTCCCCGGCGGATTAATTTCCTTGATAACCTGCACGTAGGTGTAGGCTGTCTTTATGCGCCACCAAGTCGTTGCTTTCAGGTTTGCCGCCAGTTCAGCACCCCATGTTTCGGCATGAACAAAGTTGCCCAGTTGCATCGGCATGGTTACGGACGGCTGCAGTGGATTGCTGAAGTCAAAGACCGGTGCACCCTGGAGTTGGCCGATGATCCTGTCGTAGACATTGTAATAAGCTGCCACATCAAGTGATACGGCCTCATGTGGTTCAAGCCGATAGCCGAACTCGTAGGCGATCAATTCTTCTGACTTAAGAGATGTTGATCCGGAAAGATGGATGGTTGTGGGAATCGGTGCCTGCTGAGGCGGGGTCATGTCAAACGAGAGGGAATCCTCGGCCCGAGAGGGGGTTCTGACCGCCCGCGAGACCGATACCCAGAGAGATTGTTTTGGGGTTGGTGTCCAGAGGAGACGGCCGTTGGGCTGTACCTCGAACCCGGTGTAGTCATTATGCTCAAGCTTGGTGCCGAGAATCAGGTGAAGCTTGTCTGGCAGTAACGTGAAATTACCTTGAAGGAAGGCGCTAAACAGATGATCATCCTTCGAAGGTGGCGAGAAACTGAGAACGGGTAACGGGTATTGTAGCTGGTCATGGGTAAAACGATAGCCTGCCCCCCAGATGATTTCCTGATCGGGGGCGATGGCAAATCGGTTCTGGAAATCTATATCGAAGGTGTCGCGTTTTTCATCCAGGACGGCGTAGCGGATCTCGGTGCGGTCGTAATACAGCTGCAGGGCCATATCTGCGGTCTCTGAAAGGGTACGTTTCCAGCGACCGAGCAGATTGCCTCCCGAGGCGGGAGTCGTGTAGTCGAAACTGCTGTTGGCGGGAGGGATGTTGACGTAGGTTTCTTTGAGCCGCTCGCTGTAGTAATCCCCCTGGAGCGTGAAGCTGTCGCTGTCGTTGGGGTCCGAGTCCGCCCTGAAACCTCCTCGGATGGAATTCCAACCATTGTGCCCTTCGTGGCCTGTCTGAAGATCGTCTAACCCTGACCGTTCCAGGTATTTTACGTATCCACGGAAATTGGTGTTGTTTCCGATACGTGTGCCGTAGCGGGCAGTGCCGAAAAAGCGTTCCTGGGTGCCGCCACCGGTTGAAACCAGACCCCCGGTAGTGTTTTCTGAATGTTTGGTGATGATGTTGATGATGCCGTTGACGGCGTTGGCCCCCCACATGGTCGCGCCCGGTCCGCGGATGACCTCGATCCGCTCGATGTCATCTAGTACGGTGTCCAGTGAATCCCAGAATACACCGGAAAACAAGGGGGTGTAAGCGGTGCGTCCATCGACCAGAACCAGGAGTTTACGGGCAAAGCGACCATTGAAACCGCGGCTGGTAACCGCCCATTTGTTGGCATCGATACGGGCGACCTCTAATCCTGGTACCATGCGCAGTGCATCAGGGATGTTGGTGACTCCTGAACGACGGATATCGTCCTGTGTGATGACAAAGGCCGCCGCCGCCGTGTTGGAAAGATTCTGTTCTTTCCGGGAGGCAGAGGTTACCGTGAGATTCATCAAGTCTTCTATGCCGAGATTGGTAAGGTCGACCGGGGAGGGGGGTGGTCCCTTTTCTGCCCAAACCGGCGAAGTAATCGTTGCCAGAATGATACTGGAGAAGATGCATGATTTTAGAATCTTGGTGCGGAAGGTTTTGCGTGAGGAATGATGAATGATTGGCATGATTGAACATCCCTTATTAAAAAGTTGCAAGCATTGCAACAGTACCACTGATTACCTTATCGGTCAAAAGCTAATGAACGTGAATAAGACATTTTCTCCAAGGTGTTACGAAAACCCCTACAAAAGGGATTGACCTGGCAAATGGATGGCGTACATGGGGCGAGCGAGAGGGATTTTAGGCGTGAGAAAGGTTGGACCGTTTGATACGAAACAGGGCGCCGAAGTTGGCAGCCGTAACTCCTTCTTCGGTGGTGATGGTAACCTCTCCAGTAATATCCCTTTCCGTTTTACCGGTTACACGAGCATGGGCGGTGACAAGACCCCAGCGGACAGGCGCATGAAATTTCAGGGAGAGGTCAATAGTGGCAAAATGGGTACCTTCGGGGACGGTGGTCTTGATGGCGATGGCAAGGGCGGTGTCGGCCAGGGAGACCATAGCGCCACCGTGCATGAGTCCCATCCCCTGGCAGTGGACGGCTCTGAAGGGCATGGTGATGATCGCAGCCCCTTCGGACGCCGATTCTATTTTCATGCCGAGATATACTTCAAACG
>CAZSTJ010000060.1:0-15415 GCA_964609805.1 uncultured Geobacter sp.
ATCCTGACCCTCAAACCGGATGTCCTGCTGCTGGACGAGCCGACCAACCATCTGGACGTGGAATCGATCATCTGGCTGGAGGAGTGGCTGGCCAACGAGTTTGACGGTGCCCTGCTGATGACCAGCCACGACCGCGATTTCATGAACCGGGTCGTTACCCGTATCATCGAGGTGGCCAATAAAACGGTTACGACATACGGTGGCAATTACGATTTTTATGAAAAAGAACGGGATATCCGTCGTGAACAGCTTCTGGCCAGCCACAAGCGCCAGCAGGATATGCTGGCAAAGGAGGAGGAGTTCATCGCCCGCTTTGCGGCCCGCGCCTCCCATGCGGCCCAGGTGCAGTCCCGGGTCAAGAAGATCGACAAGATCGAGCGGATCGAGATTCCCCCGGAGGAACGGACGGTCAAATTCGAATTCAACGAGCCCCCGCGCAGTGGTGACGACGTGATCGTTATGGAGGGGTTGGGGAAGGTGTGGCAGACCCCGGACGGCAAGGATCAACCGGTCTTCAGCGGTGTTTCCGGAATTGTACGTCGCGGCGACAAGGTCGCCGTGGTCGGTGTCAACGGTGCGGGTAAATCGACCCTGCTGAAGATCCTGGCCGGCCAGACCGAGCCGACGGTCGGCAGCTTCAATCTGGGAGCCAACGTGGCGGTGGGGTACTTCAGCCAGCACGCCATGGACCTGCTGGAACCGCGCAAGACGGTCTTCGAAACCCTGCAGGACGTCATGCCGATGGCCACCATCGGGGTGATCCGCAATCTGCTGGGGGCCTTCCTCTTTTCCGGTGACAGTGTGGACAAGCGGATCGAAAACCTCTCCGGCGGCGAGAAGAGCCGGGTCGTCCTGGCGACGCTGCTGGCCCAGCCGCTCAATCTGCTGATCCTGGACGAGCCGACCAACCACCTGGACATCCGCTCCCGCGAGATCCTGCTGGATGCATTGAAGAGTTTTGCCGGCACGGTACTGCTGGTCAGCCACGACCGCCACTTCCTGCGCCACCTGGTGGGACGGGTCTTCGAGATCGATCATGGTGAGATGCGGGTCTACGACGGCAGTTACGAATATTATCTGCACAAGGTGCATGGTGAGGAGATGCCGGCCTCCTGAATTAAAAAACTTCATGAATGATTAATTAGTTTGACAATATGTATCCAGCCCTGATATTATTCACAAGTTATCCGGATTCCGGAACATATTAAAAAGCAGTATCAGGAGAAAGTGAAAGATGGCAAACGGTACCGTAAAGTGGTTCAATGACAGCAAAGGTTTTGGTTTTCTCGAGCAGGAAGGTGGCGATGATGTATTCGTACACTTCTCCGCAATCGTGGGTGACGGCTTCAAATCCCTTGCTGAAGGAGATAGCGTAACCTTTGAACTGGTCAAAGGCCCGAAAGGGCTCCAGGCCGCCAACGTCGTTCGCGTTTAATTACGCCTGCGTTCATGGCTATGAAAGGCCCCGGAGCAATCCGGGGCCTTTTTCTGTATAATCGATCCTGTTGGTGAAATTGCGCTGGAGACTACATGACAAACCTGATATCCGCCGAAGGGCTGAAACGGCTGGAAGATGAGTACCATTATCTGTGGCGGGTGGAGCGACCCAAGGTTGTACAGGGGGTTTCCGATGCCGCTGCAGAGGGGGACCGCTCCGAAAATGCCGAATATATCTACGGCAAGAAGCGGCTGCGCGAGATCGACCGCAAGCTGAAACATCTGGGGGCCCGCCTCAAGGTGCTCAAGGTCGCCGTGGCGCCAGCCAATCCCCAGGTGGTCTCCTTCGGCTGCTGGGTGGGATATGAGGACGAGTCCGGCGATGCCCGCTGCTACCAGCTGGTGGGGCCGGACGAGATCGATGTGACTCTGGGGAGGATCAGCATCGATTCACCGGTGGGTCAGGCACTCCTGCACAAACGGCTGGATGAAGAGGTGTATATCAAACGGCCCAACGGCGACCTGACGGTTTACATCACCTCCATCAGTGCCACGAAACCGTAAAGCGTTATCCACGAAGGGCACGAAGGAACACCAAGAAAACAATAGAGGCTGCTCCAGACATTTTCAGTCAGGGCAGCCCCTCATTTTTTGCTTTTACACGGTCCCTCTGGTTTGAAGCTTCGTGTCCTTCGTGGACGAAAGATGATTACAGGCTCAACTCCGCATGGCCGTGATACAGCTCATCCCGTTCGCGGTTCACATCCTCACTCCCCAGATACTCATCAAACTCCATGACCCGGTCGATGACGCCGCCCGGGGTGATCTCCACGATCCGGTTGGCAATGGTCGAGACAAACTCGTGGTCGTGGGAGGCAAACAGCACCACCTCCGGGTAGGCGATAAGGCCGTCATTAAGGGCGGTGATGGACTCCAGGTCCAGGTGGTTGGTCGGCTCATCCAGCACCAGAACATTGGCCCCGGTCAGCATCATGCGGGCCAGCATGCAGCGGACCTTTTCCCCCCCCGACAGTACGGAACACTTCTTGGTCGCCTCATCCCCCGAAAAGAGCATCCTTCCCAGGAAACCACGGGCAAAGGTCTCTCCTTCCGTCGGTGGTGAGTACTGCCCCAGCCACTGGATCAGGTTGAAGTCGTTATCGAAGAAGGCGCCGTGCTCCTTCGGGAAGTAGGCGTGGGAGATGGTGACCCCCCAGCGGAATGAACCGGCATCCGGCTCCAGTTCTCCTGCCAGGATCTGGAACAGGGTCGTGCGGGCCAGACCGTTCCCCCCGACAAAGGCGATCTTGTCGTTCTTGCGGACGATCAGGTCCAGATTGTCCAGCACCTTCACCCCGTCGACCTCCTTGGTCAGCCCCTGGATCTCCAGGATGATGTCGCCGCAGGGGCGCTCTGCCTTGAACATGACATGGGGGTATTTCCGTGAGGAGACCGGCATATCCTCCAGGGTCAGCTTGTCCAGGAGCTTCTTGCGCGAGGTGGCCTGTTTTGCCTTGGAGGCGTTGGAGGAGAAACGTTGGATAAAGGCCTTCAGCTCTTCGGCCTTCTCGGACACCTTGCGGTTTTCGTTCTGCTTCTGTTTCAGGGTCAGCTGGGCTGCGTGATACCAGAAATCGTAGTTGCCCACATAGACCTTGATCATGCCGAAATCGATGTCGGCCGTATGGGTACAGACCTGGTTGAGGAAGTGACGGTCATGGGAAACGACGATGACCGTATTGGGGAAGCGGAAGAGAAATTCCTCCAGCCAGGAGATAGACTTCAGATCCAGGTTGTTGGTCGGCTCGTCCAGCAGCAGGACGTCCGGGCTGCCGAACAGGGCCTGGGCCAGCAGGACGCGCACCTTGTCGCCCCCTTCCAGTTCCTTCATCTTTTTATGACGCAGCTCCTCGGGGATGCCGAGGCCGTTCAGCAGGACAGCGGCCTCCGACTCGGCTTCATAGCCGTTCATCTCGGCAAACTCCGATTCCAGTTCTGCGGAGCGGATGCCGTCGGCTTCGGTGAAATCTCCTTTGGAATAGATCGCCTCACGTTCCACCATGATGTCGTAGAGACGCTTGTGTCCCATGATGACGGTATTGAAGACGGTCTCCTCGTCAAAGGCGAACTGGTCCTGGCGCAGCACGGCGAGCCGCTCACGGGGGCCGATGGTGATCTCCCCCTTGTCAGGGGTGATCTCTCCGGAAAGGATCTTGAGGAAGGTGGATTTTCCGGCACCGTTGGCGCCGATGAGGCCGTAGCAGTTGCCGGGGGTGAACTTGATGTTGACGTCCTTGAAGAGGACCCGTTTTCCGTAGGAGAGGGTTACATTATTGGCGGTAATCATGGTGGTACGTGTTCCTTTCGGCAAATAAAAAACCGCAGGGCGTTCCCTGCGGTTCAGATGAGGTATATTTATAGCATTGTTCCGGGCGGATCGGCAATGTCTTTTTAATGTGGCGGCTGCGTACGGATGGAGGTGCCGGTGTTTTAACTGTCCGTTATGCTCCGGTTTTGTCTGATATGGGGTGAGCCCGTACTCATGTGTCAATGTGTATGACTGCCGGGTGCCCATTGGTACGGGTTTTACGGACAGTGGCGGCCGGGATCTGAATCTTGGGCATCGAATTTGCTGAATATGCGGGTAGAGTGTTCAGAATCCGAAAGGAGTACCCATCATGAAAAAGACCGTACTGTTTCTACTGATCGGCGCCTGCGTTGCCACGGCCGCCCAGGCAGAGACCAATGTCAATGTAAGCATCGGTGTTCCTGCCCCGAGGGTTGTCGTCCCGCCGCCACCGGTCCCGTTGCCCCCCTCCCGCGTGGTCGTCTCCGGACCACCGGCGGTACTGTTCGATGTGGCCCCGTTCTTTGTGGCGCCGTCCCGGCTCGGATTTTATGTCGGGGTGGACACCCCCTACGATATCTTCTTCATGTCCGATTACTACTACCTGTACTACGGCAACAGCTGGCACCGTTCCCATCACCACAACGGTCCCTGGGTTGAAGTACCCCATCGCAGCCTGCCTCCGGGACTGCGTAAACACCGCATCGAGCGGATGCGTGAATATCGCGACCGTGAATATCGGGTCTACCGGCATGACCGGGACCACTATCGTGGCCGTTACTTCCGGGCGGGAGAAGCGCGTCGGGAACATATCAGGGATGAGCGTCGACATGATCGGCAAGAATGGAAGGATGAGCGCCGCCATGAAAAGCAGGAGCGGAAAGAGGATCGGCGCCGTGAGCGGGAGGACCGTCGTGACGATCGTCATGAAGATCGCCATGAAGACCGGGGTGACCGGGGCGGTCACGGCCGGCACTGAAAACGGATATGATTGAAAGGAGCGGGGGGCGAAAGCCCCCTGTTTTTTATCTGGATTTATGGGATTTGACGGTCAGCACGGTTCGACAATACCCTCCTGCAGGGCAAACTTCAGGAACTCCTGCGCCTCGTCCGGGAGGATGCCGAGCCGGGCCGCAGCATCACCCGCTGTTTCAGATCCATCAAAGTCTTCAAGCAGGCGGAAATAAGCCTCATCAACCGACTCCGTGCAGACCCCGTCCCGCGTCGGATAGATAATTGCCCAGGAACCGCATGGCCGTAACCCTTGTGCGATGGCCAGCGGGTCGGCCGCGCCGGTATCGAGGGTCTCAAGGATTTCGTAATGGAACGGGGCCAGGCGGGTGGCGGCCGACCGGCGCAACCGCTGTTTCAGCAGATTGTTCGGGGACATCTTGCGGGCCGGCGTTGCCGGCGGTGTCATGAGGGCAGCGGCGTAATGGTAGTGGTAATCAACCAAGTCCAGCAGTGCCGGCAGAATCCGCTGCAGCCGTTTTGTCCCACAAAGACCCATCAAATATCTGCGCTGCAGCTCCCAGATCTGTTTATCCGACAGATCTTTCTCGTCGCCTATCTCTCCTGATTCTGTCTCCAGCCAGACCCGGAACTCTTCCAGAAATGTCGAGGGGCGCAGGCCTCCCAGGGCGTGGAGCATGCCGTTGAACCAGGCAACTGCCCGGCCGCGGGTGTAGAAGATGTCGCAGGCCGCGGCCAGCCTGCGGGCGGTCTCCATGTCTGCTCTGTCGAAGGTCGGTGTCGTCAGCAGGGTGTAGGGGGGCTGCGGCAGGTACTCCAGGCTGATCTCCCGGGAACGGGCCGCCAGGGCGGTGCCGGGGAGGATTGCCAGGGGAAAGATGTCCAGGTGGTTGGGGTAGAGCCCCAGGGCAAAGTCAATGCTGGTGCGGAAACCGCCCAGAGTGTCGCCCGGCAGGCCATAGATCAGGTCGAAGCCGAAGACGGCGCCGGTGTCGTTCAGCAGCATGGTCCGGCTGGCGAACTCATCCGGCCGGAAGGTCCGTCCCACCCCCTGCAATACTGCCGGATCGGCACTTTGCAGGCCGATCTGCAGGGAACAGGTGATGGCGGCAAAGAGTTCGGCCATCTCCCGGTCAATGAACTCGCTACGCACCTCGAAGTGAAAATGGATTCCAGGGGCGCTCTTTCGGATCAGCCGCAGGATCGTCTTGGCCCGCACCTTGTCCTGGTTGAAGGTGGAATCCAGTACAAAGACCTGACTCACACCGATGCCGGCAAAGTGTCGTAATTCTGCTTCAATCCGCTCCAGCGAGAAGCGCCTGACACCGTGGCGGTCCCGGGAATCGAAACAGAAATCGCAGCTGAAGCCGCAGCCGCGGGAGAGCTGCCAGAGGATGCCGGAGTATTCCTGTGCCATGAGGATGCCGTTGAGCCAGGGTGAGGGGATGGAGTCCAACTCTGTGAGCGGGGCGCCCGGAGTCAGCCGGAAGCCTCCGGCAGTACGGGTGGCGATGCCGGGGATATCAGAAATATCTCTGTCTGCTGCCAGCGCCCGGCAGGCTGCGGCAAGGGGGACCTCTCCCTCGCCGCAGATCAGGAAGTCATAGCCGTCCGCCAGTACCGCCTCCGGAGCGGCGGTGGCCTCCGGCCCTCCGACGAAGATGCGTACGCCGGGTGACTCAATCTGCAGCTGGCGGGCAATATCACGGCACAGGTCACGGTTCCAGACGTAGAGAGAAAAGGCAACTGCTTCGGGCTTAAGATTCAGGATTTCGGCGCTGCACCCGGCGGGATCGTCACCCAGGTAGAAGTCGGCGCGTACCGTCTCCACCGGCAGTTCCGGAACCGTTGTCAGCCAGCTTTGCAGGAAGGCGTTGGCCAGCGGCACCGCCTGAGGTGTATGGCCGGTATGGACAGCGACCAGGACTAGGCGCATGGGGTTACCCTTTCGGGGAGTTCCACCAGCCAGACCCCCGGGATCATGCCGTAATTCCAGGCCAGACAGAGCCGACGATAACCGGCAAAGAGCAGCGCCTCACCACCGGACTGCAGGATGATCGGTGCCGGCAGGGTCAATGCACCGCCGCGCTGAAGGGCATCCTCCATCAGGGTGTAGTTGCGGCGATACCCCCGCTTGGCTCGGGCCAGGTAGCGGGCGTATTCGTCGTAGCTGCTGTAGGAAAGTGCCACCGGAAGGTCATTGAGCAATTCTGAGCGGGGATAGGGGGAGAGGCTGCCGTTGTCAAAGGCGGAGAGGATCTCCTCCCAGGTAATGGCGTGGCGGCGGTAAAAATCCTGCTTGGCCGGGTGGGAGGCAAACTCCCACTCTTCACCGGCAATGTCCGGTTTGACCCAGGTTATGGCGAGATTTGAGTGTGATTTCATTGTGGTTATTAGTTTTTTCAATCGGTAAAAATCGTCTCTCACCCGCTCGCACAGCTCGCTCAAGCTCACAAAGGCTCAAAGAAAACATCATAACTTTATGGAATTACTGGCGGGGATAGAGTTGTCTCTAAAATTTTGTCGTGTCTTTGCGAGCTTTGTGCCTTCGTGAGAGCCGATGTTATTACTCAAGCGTCGTGCGCAGCTTTTTTCGTTGGGATGTCAACTTTTTCTCGGTGAGGCGTTTTTCCGTGGCGCGTCTCGGTACTTTGGTGGCGATCCGCTTCTTGACCTTCCGTTCCCGCCGCTCCAGGGCGGCCTGCAGCCGCTCCATAGCCTTTTCCCGGTTCTGCAGTTGAGAACGGCTTTCCGAGGCCTGGGCCACAATGCCGGTCGGCAGGTGCCGAATCCGCACCGCCGAGTCGGTGGTGTTGCGGTGCTGGCCGCCGGGGCCCGACGCACGATAGTACTCAATCCGTATGTCGCATTCCCTGATCTCGATGGTCATGGTGGCACTAGCATCCTTCTCTAAAATTCGTCCCTGAACCTGACCAGCAGGTACAGACACCCCGTGCCACCGACCAGCATCAGCAGATCACGCTGCCAGGGGATCGGCAGGTCGAGCATGCTGTACATGATCGGGTCGAACAGGGCGGTGGTCAGCAGGCCGACCGCCAGCCAGGTGAGCAGTTTTTTCATTGGTACAGCCTCTTTTCAGCAGTAACAGAAAACCCCGCTGGAACCGGTCCGGCGGGGCTGTTTCAGAAACGAAACTCAGCAGGATCAGACCTGGACGACTTCCTTTACGCCCGGAATCTTCTCCTTCATGGCCCGCTCGATGCCCATCTTGAGGGTCATGGTGGACATGGGGCAGCTTCCGCAGGCGCCTTTCAGGCGGACCTTGACGACGCCGTCATCGGTCACTTCCACCAGTTCCACGTCGCCGCCATCGGCCTGCAGGCCGGGGCGTACCATTTCCAGTACCTTAAGAACTTCTTCTTGCATGATTACATCTCCTTCTATGGTTATTTTCCCAAATAAAACGGTGCAAGCCGTGTTTATTCGTGATGAAACGCTATCGTTCCCCCAGCGGCAATCCCGGCTGGGTCAGGTGCTCGGGGCGCATGGCCTCGTTCAGGTCCTTCTCCGACATCAATCCGCGGGCGAGGACAATCTCGCGGATGGAACGCCCTGTGGCCATGGATTCCTTGGCCACGTCAGCGGCGGCATTGTAGCCGATGGAAGGCGCCAGTACCGTCACCAGACCCAGGGAGTTCTCCAGATAGGTCCGGCAACGCTCTTCATTAGCGACTATTCCACTAATACATGAATCGGTGAATTTCTGCACGCAATTCTTGAGCAGTTCCAGCGAAAACAGCAGATTGAAGGCGATCAGCGGCATCATCACGTTCAGTTCCAGTTGACCGGCCTGGACCGCCAGCATGACCGCCTGGTCGTTGCCCATGACCTGATAGCAGACCATGTTGGTCATCTCGGCCATGGAGGGGTTGATCTTCCCCGGCATGATCGATGAGCCGGGCTGGACCGCCGGCAGACGGATCTCGTCCAGTCCGGTGCGCGGACCGGATGAGAGGAGGCGCAGGTCGTTGGCGATCCGTCCCAGGTTCACCGCCGTGCGACGCAGAGCGGAGGAGAGGGCCAGGAACGGATCCATGTTCTGCATGGCCTCAAACAGATCCGGGCTCCCGGTGACCGGGAAACCGGTGGCGATTGCCAGTCGTTCGACCACCTGTGTTATATAGGCCGGCTCGGCGTTGAGGCCGGTGCCGACGGCGGTGCCGCCGATCCCCAGCTCCAGCAGTGCAGGGATGCATCCCTCCAGCCCCTCGCGGTTCTTGCGGATCGCGGCGGCATAGGCGCCGAACTCCTGCCCCAGCCGGATCGGCACCGCATCCTGCAGATGGGTACGCCCTGATTTGAGGATGTGATCGAACTCCTTTCCCTTGGCCGCCAGAGCCTGCTCCAGCCGCTCCAGCGCCTCCAACAGCGGGTCGAGGGTCTCCAGGGAGGCCAGGCGGATGGCGGTGGGGATCAGGTCGTTGGTGGACTGGGCCATGTTGACGTGGTCGTTGGGGTGGAGGATCGAGAAGTCGCCCCGCTGGTGCCCCAGCAGTTCCAGGGCACGGTTGGCCAGCACCTCGTTGACGTTCATGTTGTGTGAAGTGCCTGCACCGGCCTGAAACGGGTCCACCACGAACTGGTCGGCCAGCGCCCCGGCCAGAACCTCATCGGCCGCTGCCACTATGGCGTTGCCGATCTCCGGTGCCAGTCGCCCGGTGACCATGTTGGCCTCGGCGGCGCATTTCTTGATGATCGTCACCGCCCAGACAAAGGCCGGGTGGGGCTTGAGGCCGGATATGGGAAAGTTGTGCACTGCCCGGGCGGTCTGTGCCCCGTAATAGGCTGAATCGGGAACTTCCATCGTCCCCAGGGTGTCTTTTTCAATGCGCATGAACCGTCACCTCCCGTCCGGAAAAGTGATTGTGAACCGGAGCCGTTTTAGGTATTGTTGCCTCTGTTTCCAGCATACAATCGTTGCGGATAAAAGCATATATTTTTGGAATGAATTGCGGCCCTGACGAATCCAATTTTTAAGAGTTGCTTCTCACCCGCTCACATCGTTCGCTCAAGCTCACAAAGGCACTAAGAAGAAACGTGCCGAAGGGGCTGTTCTGTCTTTCTTTGTGAACTTTGTGTCTTTGTGAGAGTACTGATGATTGAACAATCTTATTTGGAGGGATTCCATGCAGATAAAATTCGGTACCGACGGGTGGCGCGGGATTATCGCCCGTGATTTCACCTTTGATAACCTCTCCCGGGTGGCTCAGGCCACCATGGACTACCTCAACCGGAGCGAGTTGGGGGATAAACCGCTGGTGATCGGCTATGACCGCCGCTTCCTCTCCCGCGATTTTGCCCGGAGGGTGGCGGAGATCGCCGCCGGGAACGGGATTCATGTCTGCCTCACCGATGGGTACGCCCCGACGCCGGCCGTCTCCTGGGCGGTTCATGACATGGGTGCCGGCGCCGGGATCATGATCACCGCCAGCCACAACCCGCCGGAATACAACGGATTCAAAGTCAAGGAGGCATTCGGCGGCTCGGCCCGCCCTTCCACCACAAAGGTGCTGGAGGAGATCGTTGCCTACAATACGGACAACGGCCGCCGTGTGGTGGAGATGCCCTTCGACGAGGCGGAGCGCAAGGGGCTGATCCGGCTCTTTGATCCGTGCGAGAGTTACTTTCATCAGATCAACCGCTACGTGGACCTGAACCTGATCGCCCGGGCCGGCATCCCGGCAGTCGTCGATCCGATGTATGGTGCCGGCTGCGGTTTCATCCCCCGTCTGTTGAACGGCGTCCATGAGATCCACAATATCGAGAATCCCTCCTTCGGCGGGCACCCGCCCGAGCCGATCGGCGAGCACCTTCAGGAGTTGAGTGCCCTTGTCAAGGGGGGCTCCTACCGGGTCGGCCTGGCCCTGGACGGCGATGCCGACCGGATCGGCGCCGTGGACGAGAATGGCGATTTCTTCTCCTCCCACTGCATCTTCACCGTGATCCTGCGCCACCTGATCGAGCACAAGGGGCTGCGGGGCGGGGTCGTCAAGACCGTCTCCACCACCCGCATGATCGACCTGCTGGCCGGAAAGTACGACCTGCCGCTCTTCGAAACCCCCATCGGTTTCAAGCATATCTGTGAACTGATGCTGGAGAAGGACATCCTCATGGGTGGCGAGGAATCGGGAGGCCTGGGGGTCAAGGGGCATATCCCGGAGCGGGACGGTATCCTGCTGGGGCTGCTGCTGCTGGAGGCCATGGCGGTCAGCGGCAAGGGGCTGCGGCAGCTGCTGAACGAGACCATGGACGAGATCGGCCATTTCTACTATCGCCGTATCGACCGGCGGATCGAAAACGATGCCAAGGAACAGCTGATTGCACGGTTGAAGTCCCAGCCGCCGGCTGAAATTGACGGCCGCCGGGTGACCGGCACCAACTTCAGCGACGGTTTCAAGTTCATCTTCGACAACGGCGACTGGCTCCTGATCCGTCCTTCCGGCACCGAGCCGGTGCTGCGCCTCTACAGCGAGGCCTCATCCCTCGACCAGGTGGACCGCTTCCTCCGCGCCGCCGGAATGATTGCCGGCCAATAGCACCATGTGGTCCGGCCGTATTCAGACCCTGACCTCCCGTTGGGTTTTCCGGGTCTCCGGCGGGGGTAAGCCGGTCTCCATCCGCCGCAACGTCTTCCGGCTCTCCCTGCCGGTACTCCTCTCCTCCCTCTTTCAACGCCTTGTCTCTATTGTCGATATCTTCCTGACCGGCGGCCTCGGGGCCGCCGCCATCGCCGCCACAGGCCTCGGCCAGCTGCTGGTATTCGTCACCATGACGGTCTTCTGGGGGCTCTCCACCGGGACCACCGTGGTCATCGCCCACCTGTGGGGTGCCGGCAAACGTGCCGATGCCGGCCGGGCGGCCTTTGTTGCCTGTCTGGCGGGGCTGCTGATGACAGCCCTCTGCAGCATGGCCGGCTCCCTTTGGGGGGGCGAAATCGCCCGGCTGATGGGGGCTACGGCCGAGGTTCAGTCCCTTGCGTCTGAATATATCCGGCTCATTTTTCTTTGGCTGATCTGGACCACCGGCCTGAACGTCCTCTCGGCGGTCATGCATGGCAGCGGCGATACCCGCACCCCCATGGAGGCGATCATTCTGGTCAATATCCTCCATGTGCTGCTGGCCTGGCCGCTGATCTACGGCAAGCTGGGACTGCCGGCCATGGGGGTTAAAGGGGCGGCCATCGCCATCAACAGCTCCGAGTTCATCGGTTTTGCCTACCTGCTGGTCCAGGCGCTCCGCAAGCGGTGCATCGTCTTCAGCCGCCCTGATGGTGCCTTGTTCGGCAGGATCTGGCGGGTTGGGTGGCCGGTGGCCCTGGAGCGGATCGCCCAGCAGAGCGGTCAGCTTTTCTACTCCAGTTTCATCATCGGCTATGGTACCACGGCCTATGCCGCCCACCAGATCGGGCTCTCGATCGAGTCCCTTTCCTTCATGCCGGGGGCCGGCATGGGGATCGCCGCCGCCACCCTCATGGGCCAGTCCCTGGGAGCGGGCAAGGTCCGCCGGGCCCGCATCAGTCACAACGAGGCGCTGCGGCTGGCAGTAGGGGTAATGACGGTCATGGCGCTCCTCTTCTTCTTCGCCCCGCACCTGCTGATCGGCCTGTTCACCCACGATCCGGAGGTCATCGAAAAGGGGTGTGTCTTCCTGCGGCTGGTAGCCTTTGCCCAGGTGCCGCTGGCGATCTCTTTCGTCTATGCCGGCAGTCTGCGCGGTACCGGCGATACCTTCTACGTCTTCATCGTGACCCTGGTGGCCATGTGGGGGATTCGGGTCGCGCTTTCCTGGGTGGCGGCAGGACCGCTGCACCTGTCACTCTACATGGTGTGGGGGGTATTTCTGATCGACTGGTATTTCCGAGGTGCGGCCTTTGCCTGGAGGTATCACCGGCGGGATCTGCACGGTGCGGTGGTGTGAGGGAGGCGGCAGCTGCCGGTTAGAAACCGGCAACCGCCCGATGCATGCAGATTTGAGTGGTGTGACGGTTAACCGGCCTCTTTGACATGGTCCTGTTTCTCCCTGAACGAATCGACAAACACCAGTGCCAGCGCCAGGATCACCGGGCCGGAGACCACCCCTGACAGACCGAAAGCCAGGAAGCCCCCCAGGACACCGAAGACGATAAGCAGGATCGGCAGCTTGGCGCGCCCGCTGATAAACAGGGGTCGCAGGACGTTGTCGATACTGCCGACGGCCAGTGCCCCCCAGACGATCAACAGGATGCCGTACATGGTCTGCCCCTGTGCCAGCAGATAGAGAGCACCGGGCAGCCAGACCAGTGCGGTCCCCACAAAGGGGATCGGGGCACAGATCGCCATGAGGGTGCCGAAGAGCAGGGGGGACGGGAGGCCGGCCACCCAGAAGCCGATCCCTCCCAGGGCACCCTGCACCATGCAGGTCATGATCACGCCGAACATGACCGCCCCCAGTACCCGGGTGACCGTAGTCTTCACTGCCTCCTGCAACCCCTCCCCGACATTGACGACCCGCCAGAAATACTCCAGAAACCGTGCACCGTCCTTGTACATGAAAAAGAGGGTGATCAGCATCAGGATCAGTTTGAAGAGAAACTCGAAGAAGTTTTTCACGATCCCGGTGGAGTAATTGAGCAGTGCCTCCAACCCCTTTTTGGCTGCCGGTACCATCATGGCGTCAAGGTCGAGGTTAAAGGTGCTGATCAATGGTCCGATACGTTCCAGCCAGGGGACGACGGCGGGGTGGGTTAGGATCTCGGCGGGGGTGATGCCGCTGCCGCCGGTTTGCTCCAAGTACTGGTATACCTGGGCCGCTTCATGTGCCAGGGCGAAGATCAGGCCGATCATCGGCAGTATCAAGGCCAGAACCACCGCTGATGTCATCAGCAGTGCCGCGGCGACTTCCCGTCCCCGGCACCGGATGAGTACCCTGTCGTAAAGCGGATAGGTGATGATGCCTACGGCTCCGGCCCAGACCAGCATTGCCAGAAACGGCGAGAGTATGCTGAACAGCAGGTAAAGGAGCAGCAGGGTTCCTGCAAACAGGGACAAGGTGGTAAAAAGGGTGCGATCCATACGACCTCCGACTCAGGCCCGCTCCAGGCCGGCAAAACGGAGCAGCAGTTTTTTCGGTCCGACGGAGTTGAACCAGACGATGACCTTCTGCCCCTCGCCGGCCCCTTCGATCTTCCTGATGGTGCCGACGCCGAACTTGGCGTGACGCACCTTCATGCCGATGAAGACCCCGTCGTTCTCCTCCGGCGGCTCCGGGACGATCTCGATGTCATCGTAGGCCGCGGTGACCGAAGCCAGATTGTGTCCTGCCGCCTCACCTACGGCATGTTTGTAACTGCCAGTGTCTCGCCGTCCGGGTGAGGGATAGGTTGAAGGCGGGTTGCCGGCGCCATCCTCGATCAGCTCTGCGGGTATGTCACGCAGGAACCGCGACGGCAGGTTGCTCTGCTCCTGGCCGAACAGATAGCGGCGCCGGGCATTGAGCAGGTAGAGCCGTTCCCGGGCGCGGGTCATGCCGACGTAACAGAGGCGGCGCTCCTCCTCCATGCCGTCCAGGTCGTCCAGTGCCCGCACGTGGGGGAACAGTCGCTCCTCCATGCCGATCATGAATACCGCCCGGAACTCCAGCCCCTTGGCGGCGTGCATGGTCATCAGGGTGATGGAGGGTTTCCCCTGGTCACCCTGTTCCAGATCCGACACCAGGGATACCTGCTCCAGAAAACCGGAAAGCGCCCCCTCCGGCTCCTTCTCCACGAACTCCTCCATGGCGGCCAGCAGCTGCTGGAGGTTCTCCAGCCGGTCGGCATCCTCCGGGTCATGGCTCTCCTTCAGCCGGGCCAGGTAGCCGCTCTCCTCCATGACGGTGCGGGCCAGTTCCGGCAGCGCGGTGGTGCTGCTGAGACCCCGGAAACGTTCAATCATGGCGGTGAATGCAGAGAGTTTGCCGCGGGGTCCGGCGGTCAGCAGGTTCCCCCGGACCGCTTCCTGGAGCGCCTCGGAAAGGGTGATCTGCCGACGGGCCGCCAGGTCGGACACCTTGTCGATCGTGGCCGAGCCGATGCCGCGGGCTGGCACGTTGATGATCCGCTTTAGGGAAATCTCGTCGGCCGGGTTGTCCAGCACCCGCAGGTAGGCCAGGACGTCCTTGACCTCCAGGCGGGCATAGAAGCGGACGCCACCGACGATGTGGTAGGGGAGCGCCTCACCCACCAGTGCCTCCTCCACCTGTCGGGACTGGGCGTTGGTGCGGTAGAAGACCGCCATCTCCTCCAGCGGAACTCCGTTGGAACGGAGACGGCCGATCTCGCGGCTGACGAAACGGGCCTCCTCCCGATCGGACTCGACCCGCTCGTAGCGGATCTTCTCACCAGCCGGGTTCTCGGTCCAGAGGGTCTTCCCCTTGCGGCCGTAGTTCTGTTTGACCACCTCGCCGGCCGCCGCCAGGATGGTGGCGGTAGAGCGGTAATTCTGCTCCAGGCGGATGACCTTGACGCCGGGGAAGTCCTTCTCGAATTCCAGGATGTTGCGGATATCCGCCCCGCGCCAGGAGTAGATTGACTGGTCGTCATCCCCCACCACGCAGAGGTTGCGCCGTTCTCCGGCCAGAAGCCGGATCAGGTTGTACTGCACCGGGTTGGTGTCTTGGTAC
>CAZSTJ010000061.1:0-10190 GCA_964609805.1 uncultured Geobacter sp.
GTCCAGATCCGTCCCCAGCAATACCCCGCCAGCGGAGACAATGCCCGCCTGGGCGGCGATGGTCGAAGCGGTGAGCGGATGGTCTCCGGTGATCATGATCGGCCGGATACCGGCCATACGGCAGCGGGCCACCGCATCCTTCGCCTCGGCACGCAACGGGTCCATCATGGCCACAAGCCCAAGCAGGGTAAGGCCGCGCTGACATTCGTCCAGATCCAGTGATTCCTCTGCCGGGACAACCTTGCAGGCCACCGCCAGCACCCGTTCTCCGCGCCCTGCCAGGCAGTCCACGCTGTGAGCGACTGAGGTACGGAGCCCCTGGTCAGCAACACAGATCGGCAGGATGGCATCGGACGCCCCCTTGGCGAATACCAGATGGTCCCCCGCCCCGAGTCCCGGAAATCGGAGAGCAGGCAGACCCAGGGCAGCCGGCTCTACGGCATGGATGGTAACCATCCGCTTGATGGCCGAATCAAAGGGAACTTCGGCCGCGCGCGGCAGAACCTGTTCCAGCTCGGGACGGTACTGACCCGACAAGGCTGCTTCCAGCAGCAGCGCCCCTTCGGTGGGATCACCAACCACGACCTCCCGTCCCTCTTCGTTCCGTAAGGATGCATCGTTGCAGAGCACCCCGGCCAAGCGGAGCAGATCGATGCCGCAATATTCACCGCCGCCGTCAAGACCGGCAGCAGGGATCATGGAGGTCACGGTCATCCGGTTCTCGGTCAAGGTGCCGGTTTTGTCCGTGCAGACGACCGTAACCGATCCGAGGGTTTCCACCGCCGGAAGTTTGCGAATCAGGGCATGGCGCTTCAGCATACGCTGGGCACCAATGGCCAGGGTAATGGTCACCACCGCCGGCAGTCCTTCCGGAATGGCCGCCACGGCCAGACTGACCGCCGTCATCAGCATATCCTTGACCGCCTCCCCCCGCCAGACACCAAGAGAGAAAACGGCCGCGGCAATGGCAACCGCCAGGGCGGCCAGTACTTTACCCAGACGATCCAGGCGCTTCTGCAGCGGAGTCCATTCGTTCTGCACCCCCTGCAGCATGGCAGCGATGCGCCCCAGTTCAGTATCCATGCCGGTCGCCACGACCAGGGCGACACCACGTCCGAATGTGGCAATCGTCCCCATCCAGGCCATATTCAGGCGATCACCGATGGGGGGATTCTCTTCAGTAACCGGAGAGGTATGCTTCTCCACCGGTTCATTTTCACCGGTCAGGAGCGCCTCCTGAATCTTCAGGGAATAGGCCTCCAGAAGACGACAGTCGGCCGGAATGATGGTGCCGGCCTCAATCAGCACCACATCTCCCGTCACCAGACTGCCGGCTTTGATTTCTTCGACAACACCGTTCCGGCGGACACGCATCGTGGGAACCGCCAGCCGCTTCAGGGCTCGCATGGCCTGTTCGGCCCGATATTCCTGGACAAAACCGAGGGTGGCAAAGAGACAGACAATGGCCAGGATGGTGGCCGCATCACGGTAGGATCCGATCGCAAGAGACAGCACGGCAGCGCCGGTCAATATCAGCGCCATGGTGGAGGTAAACTGATCCCAGAGGATGCGCCAGGGGGAGACCCCGCCTGAGTCGCGCAGTTCGTTTGCCCCCTGTTCTTCCAGGCGCCGGAGTGCCTCGGCAGAGGCAAGACCGACCGCTGGATCAACCGCCAGCCGGCTGCAGGCTTCCTCCGATGTCAGGGTATGCCAGGCCATCAGTACACCAGGGGATCCGGATGATCCAGCATCGGGTTGAGCCTGACCGCCAGGGAGAAGAGATAGGGATAGTCGCGTTTGAGATGCTGCATGTAGAGAACCCATTCACGGGACAGATAACCAAAGGCGCGCTTAATGTCGCCATTGATGTGCTCCCGGTCCGTGTGGGGCATGTCGGTGAAGCCGGTGCGGGCATCCAGTTCTTCCACCAGGTGAAAGACGGCCCAAAGGAGATCGGTAAACTGTTCATGCTCCAGCAGGTTCTGGTTTTCCAACAGGCCAACGAGGAAACCCCTCTTTTCCACCAGGAACGCCTTGAGCTGCCCCAGATCACAGTCGCCGCATTCGATGCGCAGATCGTGGGCAGCCAGATAATCAAGGGCCTGCCGATAGTCCCCGTCCTTCCACTGGCCGCTCACCTGGAGCCGCGTGCGCATCTCATCCCCCATCACCACGTAGGCAGAAAGTTCCTTAAGGAGTCGGTTGCCCACCTCACTGAAGAAGACACCTATGACCATATTCAGTTTCCGCATGATGGTCTGGCGTTCCCGCTCCCGCATAATCTGTTCGATCATCAGGGTAACAAATATAACATAAACAGGCAAAAACGCTAGATTACCCAGAAAACTCGAGGCAATATCCCGGGCGCTGCCGAGGATAAAGTAATCCACCAGGTACAACGTGATCGAAATGACCGCCAGCACAACAAGGACCAGATGTTTCTTGTAATTCATAGAGTGTCACTTCTCCCGATTTTCACAGTATTTGAGCAGCCCGGTTTCATACATCACCCTTCCCGCAAGGCATCTACAATCCTGAGCCTGCTGGCCCTTACCGCGGGAATGATGCCGCCAACCAGTCCCATGACAACGGAAAAGCAGAGGGAGGCGGTGACGATCGGTAAGGTCAGGGTAAAAGAAAAGGCCAATTCGGAAAAGGTCTGCCAGTTCATGGTCGAGATGGTGATCAACTGCATCAGTGAGGCGCCGGCCAGACCGGCAATGCCGCCCATCAGCCCCAGGAACAGCGCCTCCATCAGAAACGAGGCCAGGATACTGGAACGCTGGAAGCCGAGTGCCCTGAGAGTCCCGATCTCACCGACTCGGTTGGCAACAGAGGAATACATGGTAATCATGGCGCCGATGACCGCACCGATTGAAAAGATGACCGTAAGCGAGAGACCGAGTATCCGCAGAAACTTGGCCATCATCTCCGATTGATCACGATAATAACGGGTTTCGCGGCGTACGTCCACGGTCAACCGGGGATCGGCCTCGAGCCGTGCCTTCAGGGCAGAAAAAGTACGGCTGTCGGCGAGCCGGAAGGTTACGGAAGAATAGACAGGGCGGCGAAAGGCCTGCATGAGCTGATCGGCATCCCCCCAGATCTCGGAGCTGAATCCGGTGGCGCCGGCATCGAAGATACCGACAACGGTCCATTCACGCATACCGAATCGGATGGTCTCGCCGATCCCTCCCCCCTTGAATCGCCGGGCAATGCTGCTGCCGGCTACAATCTCGGAGGAACCGGGTCGCGGCATTCTCCCTTCAACCAGCCGGACCTGCCGCCGCAAGGGGATCGATTGCGCCCCGATACCGCGGATGATGACGTTGGCCGGCTTCTCAGAATCGCGCTTGAGCAGATTGACAAGCACCACCAGCTCCTTGGTCAGGAGTCGAGTGCCGTCTACCCCGGTAGCGATATCCGGCTGAGAATCCACCACCGCTGCCTGGGACCGTTCTATGCCGCTCTGAACCTCGGAATTAGCCGCCTTGCGGGTGACGATGACGTTGTCGTCGGAACCGGTATCCACCAGCGTTTTTTCCAGTCCCGCAGACAGCATCTGGATCGAAGCAAACACGAAGACGACCAGCGCCATCCCGGTTGCCGTCAGGAAGGTCGTCAGCCGGCGGGTCAATAGATTGCGGAGACTGTAGGAGACCGGAATTGCCACGTCATCACACCGGCAGGAGAATGGTAAAGATGCAGCCGCCCCCGGGGGGAGATTCCACAGTGATGGTACCGCCGTGGGCCTCTATGATGCGATAGACAATGGCAAGCCCAAGACCGGTTCCCTCTGGTTTTGAGGTCCAGAACGGTTCGAAGATATGTTTCGCCAGATTCTGATCAATACCGCAGCCGTTATCCCTGACGGTAATCGCCATCGAAGGGGACTTTCTGAAACCGTTGGCACCATTCAACAGGTAGCGGGCATCGATGTCAATCCTGCCGCCGTCGGGCATTGCGGCCGCAGAGTTCAGGAGGAGGTTCATAAACACCTGGCTCAACTGGTGAGGATCGGCCTGAATGGAGAGATGCTCCGGAATTGCAGCCGTAATTTCCATGGAGCTGAATCGGCTGTCTGAATGAAGGAACAGACAGAGGTCAGCAATGAAACTCTTCACGTCAATGGCTTCACGTTTGGGAACGGCCGGCCGTGCATAGGAAAGAAAATCGGTAATCAGCGTATTTAGCCTGTTCGACTCACGCATGACGATATCGAGCAGCCGTCTGTCCTTATCTCCGACGGATCCCTGTTCTACCAGCATCTGTACCGAACCGTTCATGGCGGCAAGGGGGTTGCGTATCTCGTGCGCCATGCGCGCGGACAGTTCGCCCAGGGCGGCCAGCCGGTCTGACCGTTTCAACGCATCCTCCATCCGCCTGATTCCGGTAATATCCCGAAAATTGACAATGGCACTGGCATTCTTTCCCTTGCTGTCACGAAAGGGGGCAATGCTGTATCCCAGGATCATCTGGAGCCCGTCTTTACTGGTGTACTCAAACTCTCCACGGTCCGTCTCCTCGAGCTGATCAAGACACCCGGCAAGCGCCGGGAAGAGCATGGAAAGGGGCCGGTCGTACACCTCTTCCTGGGTGAGTCCGGTAATATGCTCTGCATGGGGATTGAAAACCCTGATATTCCCCCTGACATTCGTAGTCAGCAGCCCGGTCTCTATATTTGCAACAATCCGCGAGTTGAGGTCGGACAACTCCTCATAATTGATGATGTTCTCCCGAAGTGCCGCTTCACTCTTGCGGGTCTGGTCTGCCAGATATCCGGTAATGAATCCACTGAGACCGAACCCCATCAGGTTGAGGAAAATGTGGTAAAAGAGGTGGGTAGCCCCCAATTGCTGGGCTTCAACCTGGGATAGACCGATTGATTCCAGGTAGCCGAAGTACTGAAAATCGACGGTGGCACCGTAGAGGATACCGCAGAGAGACGCTGTATAGAGGGCGTCCCTGCGCCCGAGCAGAACCCCGGCGTTCATGATGGCAAGCAGATAAAGAAATGAGTAGGGGCTGGTGATGCCGCCGGTGAAGAGCAGCAGCAGTGTTACGAAGAGGACATCCCAGATGGACTGGAGATAGATGGTAAAGAACTGGAACCTGCGGATGCGGAGGGCGAAATGCGACACGCAGGAGAAGAGAAAGGAAAACCCCATCAACCGGACAATTCCTGAATGGAAGATGTCATCGGTTGATGAGGCCGGTTCCTTGTAATTCAACAACAGAGTTGACGCCAGAAAGAGGAAGGAGACGACTATCCTGGCATAGATGAAGAGCCTGAGCCTGCGTTCAGGACCCATAATTAACCGCCGACTGCCCCCGCCAGTTTAAAGATCGGCAGATACATAGCCACAACCAGACCACCGACCGTCGTACCGAGGAATACCATCAGCAGAGGCTCCATCATGGCAGTCATGGCGCCAACCGCGTCATCGACCTCATCGTCGTAAAAGTCTGCAATCTTGTTCAGCATGGCATCCATGGCACCGGTTGCCTCACCGACGGCAATCATCTGCACAACCATGGGAGGAAAGACGCCGCATGCCGCAAGAGGCTCCGCCATGGTCTTACCTTCCGAGATCGCCTGTCGGACCCCGTAGATTGCCTCTTCAATAATCTTGTTGCCGGCGGTCTTGGCAACGATCTCAAGTCCGTCCATGATCGGGACCCCCGAGCTGACCATAGTTCCCAGGGTGCGGGTAAATTTGGCGACGGCTACCTTGCGGATCAGGGGACCGGCGACAGGGGCCTTCAACGCCATGGCATCAATCTGCTTTTTACCCACCGGTGTGGCATAGTACTTTTTAATGGCCCAAATGATCCCGTAAAAGATTGCAATGATTACAATTATGTATTTTGTCAGGAAATTACTGATTGCGATTACTATCTTTGTCGGCGTCGGAAGTTCACCTCCGAAATCGGCAAACATCTTGGCAAAGGTCGGGATAACAAAGACCAGGATGACGCCGACGACGACAACGGCAATAGACATGATCGTGATCGGATAGACCATGGCGCCCTTGATCTGCTTTTTCAGTTTTTCGGCCTTTTCTATATAGGCCGCCAGTCGTGCCAGGATCGTATCAAGAATACCGCCGATCTCGCCGGCGGCCACCAGGTTGACGAACAGCTGGTCAAACGCCTTCGGATGTTTTGCGAGGGCATCGGCAAAAGTGGAACCGCTTTCTACGCTTTCCTTCACCTTGAAGAGTACATCCTGAAATGCCTTATTCTCCTGCTGACTGGCAAGAATTTCAAGGCATTGTACAAGCGGCAGGCCGGAATCGATCATGGTTGCGAACTGGCGAGTAAAGATGACCAGATCCTTGGTCTCTATCTTACCGCCGCCGAATTTAGGGAGTTTGAAACTCATCCCCTTGACGGCCTCGGTAATGGTGATATTAGTGAAGCCGAACTTCTTCAGCTGGGCCTCGACAACCTCCACACTGGCTGCCTCTATGACCCCCTTCTGTACCCCGCCAGTTCTGGTGCGGGCCTCCCAGTTATAATTCGGCATAGTAGTTCTCCTTGTTCATCCTTCAGCGCATCGGAGGGCGACGCTGCATACCCATGGTTGGATTGCTAATCATCTGTTTCAACTCATCCGGATCGGATGAGCGCCCCAATGCTTCATCAAGAGTGATCAAACGTTTCTGAAACAGTGCGAAGAGCGATTGGTTCATGGTCTGCATGCCGAATTTATCCTGGCCGACCTGCATCTGGGAATAGATCTGGTGAACCTTGTCCTCCCGGATGAGATTTCGGATAGCCGGGTTAGGAACCATAATCTCAAGGGCCATAACCCTTCCCTTGGAATTCATCTTCGGCATAAGGGTTTGGGACATGATCCCTTCGAGAACGAAGGAGAGTTGTGCCCGAATCTGCGTCTGTTGATACGGGGGAAAGACATCGATGATACGGTTGATGGTCTGGGCGCAGGAGTTGGTATGCAGTGTCGCCAGACAGAGATGGCCGGTTTCTGACAGGGTCAGGGCTGCCTCAATGGTCTCCAGGTCGCGCAACTCACCGACAAGAACAACGTCCGGGTCCTGACGCAGGATATACTTCAGGGCATTCTTGAAACTCTTGGTATCGGCACCGACCTCACGCTGGTTAACCAGACATCCCTTGTGAGGATGGAGATATTCTATCGGGTCCTCGATGGTAACAATGTGCTCATGGCGGGAGATGTTGATATAATCGATGATCGATGCCAGGGTGGTTGATTTGCCGCTGCCGGTCGGTCCGGTGACCAGGATCAGACCCCGCGGTTTTGCAGCCAGTTCAGAGACAACCGGCGGCAGATTCAGTTCCTCGAAAGTCAGGATCTTGTAGGGAATAACCCTGAATACGCCGGCAACGGCGCCACGCTGCACGAAGATATTACCCCTGAAGCGGGACAGACCCTTGACGCCAAAAGAGAGGTCGAGCTCATTTTCTTCCTCGAACTTATGCTTCTGGGCATCCGTAAGTACACTGTAACAGAGCTGTTTCGTCTCCACCTGATTCAGGGGGGGGAAATCCATCGGCGTCATCTTGCCGTCAACACGGATCTGAGGAGGTGTATTGGTGGTGATATGCAGGTCGGAGCCGTTGGCTTCAACAAGAATTTTCAGCAATTGATGAAGATTGACCATCTAAAGCCCCCGTTAGTCGTCGGATACGGTTACGCGTAACACTTCTTCGAAAGAGGTAACCCCCTCCTTCAACTTGGTCAGGCCGGACTGACGCATGGTCTTGATGCCGAGCCTCATGGATTCGCGTTTGATTTCAGCCGTATTTGCCCCGTTAAGGATAAGTTCACGGATCTCTTCCAGCATCGGCATGACCTGATAAAAACCGACACGCCCCTTGTACCCAGTATTGTTACAGACCGTGCACCCTTTCCCCTTCATACAGACGAAACTAGGGGCTTCTTCCGGCGATACGCCGGCATCTATCAGGGCCTGTACTGGGATATCCTCCGGTTCCTTGCATTCGGCACAGACGCGCCGGGCAAGTCGCTGGGCGGTGATCAGGTTGACCGCGGAGGCCACCAGGAATGGTTCGATACCCATATTAAGCAGACGGTTGATCGTAGCGGGAGCATCGTTGGTATGGAGGGTCGAGAGCACGAGGTGGCCGGTCAAGGCCGCCTTGACGGCAATCTCTGCCGTTTCGAAGTCACGGATCTCACCGATCATGATGATGTCCGGATCCTGACGCAGAAACGAACGCAAGGCCGCGGCAAAGTTAAGACCGATATCCTCATGCATCTGGCACTGGTTGATACCGGCGAAGTTGAATTCGACCGGATCCTCTGCCGTCGAGATATTTTCGGACACCTTGTTGAGTTCCGCCAGGGCGGAATAGAGGGAAACGGTCTTGCCACTGCCGGTAGGGCCGGTTACCAGAACCATGCCGAACGGCTTGTGTATTTCCCTGAGGAAGTGGGAAAGTGCTGCCTCTTCGTATCCGAGCTTGGTGAGGTCGGTCTGCAGATTGCTCTTGTCAAGCAGTCGCATGCAGATCTTTTCGCCAAAGAGTGTCGGCAGGACGGATACACGGAAGTCCATATCCTTGCCGCCGCCAAGCTTGATCTTGATGCGGCCGTCCTGGGGAAGACGCCGCTCGGCGATATCGAGTTCGGACATGATCTTGATACGGGAGGTAATGGCGTTCTTCAGCTTGAGAGGAGGTTTCATCACTTCGTACAGCACACCGTCAATACGATAGCGGACCCGGAATACCTTCTCATAGGGCTCAATGTGGATGTCGCTGGCCTTCTTCCGGATGGCGTCCTGCAGAATGGCGTTCACCATCTTGACGACCGGTGCGTCCTCCGTCTGGCGTTCCAGGGAACTGACGTCGACATCGGCTTCATCGCCGACGATCTCCAGATCTTCCACATCCAGGTCGCTCATGACATCGGCCAGTGATGCGGACTGGTCGTAATGCTTGTCGATGGCGCCTTTGATGTCACGCTCCGAGGCCACGACCATTTCCACGTTGTAGCCGGTCATGAACTTGATATCTTCAATGGCAAGCAGGTTCGACGGATCGCTGACCGCCACGATCAGGGTGGCTCCGGCGCGATTGACCGGCACCAGCTGGTATTTCTGCACCACTTCGGCTGGGATGATCTTGGTAACGGCAGGGTCTATTTCATAATCGGCAAGATTAACGCTGGGAACACCGTACTGCTTGGAGAGAAACGCGGTGAGGTTTTGTTCGGTAATGAGGTTCTGCTTGATGAGGATACTTCCGAGTCGTGCTTGATCGCCCGACATCTTCTGTTCTTCAAGGGCTTTCGCAAGCTGATCGCGGCTGATCAGGTTGTTTTTAACCAGAATTTCTCCCAGCCGACTTGACTGCATAGCACCCCCGTGATCTTAAATTTGACGAATTCTAGGCGGAAAGGCCCGCATTGTCAAGCTGTTGTTAGTCTGGAACCATGCTTCCCAGGGCACGCTTCATCACGCCTGGAGACGGAAGTTCCCCGGTCCATATCATGAAAGCAAGCTCACCTTGCGACACCAGCATGCCCAACCCATTGGCATTCCTCAATCCACGTTGTTCCGCATCACGCAGCAGAGGGGTCCTGGACGGTGCATAGATCATGTCGTAGACGAGAGCGTTACGGGATAAACCGTCGATGTTCAGCGGGGATTCGGCATCTGGCTCCATACCGTACGATGTCGTGTTCAGCAATAGATCGACACTGGCCAGTTCTTGTTCCAGGGCGTCAAATCCGTCAACAGGCACAAGTGTTGTTCCGGGATAGCGGCTGTTCATGAACACAGCAAGTTCGCCCGCCTTGCCGGGGGTGCGGTTTGCGATGACTACCCTGCCGACACCCGCACGGCACAATGACGCCACGGCCCCGCGTGCCGCCCCCCCTGCCCCGAGGACCGCAACAGAAGCACCCTGTGGATTGAAGGATAACTCATCGGCAAGGGACTTGAGCAGCCCGTCACCATCCGTATTGTAACCGGTCAGGCGCCCAGACTCATTGACGACGGTATTGACTGCACCGGCCGCAACGGCACTCTCATCAAGATGGTCAAGATGCGGTATGATCTGCGTCTTATGGGGGACGGTCACATTGAAACCCCTGACGGACAACGCCCGCAATCCGGCCACGGCAGCGCCAAGGAGCTCCGGATCCACCGCAAAGGGAACGTAGACGTAGTCCAGTC
>CAZSTJ010000061.1:10200-15268 GCA_964609805.1 uncultured Geobacter sp.
ACTGGCGGCAAAGGCGGCATTCTGCATAACCGGAGAGAGCGAGTGTTTGATCGGGCACCCCAAAATTCCTATCACCTGGGTCGTTCCTCGTATAATCGGCGTCACCACTCCCGGTTACCGTGCCCTTCCCGTACGCAGCAGCACTTGCTGCCGCGCCGCTTCCAATTCGGGGGATATCCGCACCGCTTTGGCAAGCATCTGTATCCCCTCGGCATCTTTGCCGATGTTCAGCAGGAATTCTCCGGCTTCGAGGTAGCTGTTGGCGTAGATCATAATAGCCTTCCCGGTATCGAGGTCAAGGAACGAGATCCTCTCCAGTATGCCGCGATTATTGTACAGGTTCCAGATGGACATGTCCGGCATGGAGCGCGGCTCACTGACCCTCATCAGGCGGTACACGATCCCCTGCTGCACCGGGACATAATCGGTGAACGAGACGGAGAACCGGGTAGAGAAATCGATGTACACCGGCCTCTGATCAAACAGGTCATTGACCGCGATTCTGAGGCTGACATCCGGCGACGAATACTGGATGTCAAACTTGCGCAGGTTGCTCTCCTTGAAGATTCGCGGCATCGAGTCAAGGTACCAGTCAAACACGATGTGGGGGGTGTGCGGGAGATCCAGATCCTCCCTCATGCGTTCGATTCCCTGCAGGTACCAGAGCGGAAAGGCCCCGCTGTCACCCCAGGTGAACATGACGGCATTCTGCGGCAGTGAACGGAGGGAGTTGGTGGCGTAATCGTATGCGATATAATTGTTGTGCTGATCGTTTTCATAGTAATTGACGGCACAGAGGGCGGTCGGCAGCGAGAACATCATCACTACCACCAGCAGATAGATCCGGAGATCGTACCGTTCCGGCAGAACGGCATTACGAATGCCGAACCGCAGCAGATAGAAGAAACCGACACCGACCATCACCGCGGTCAGCAGATAGAGCGGGGTGAAGAATTCTTCCGTCAAAAAGATGAAGTCCGGCTGGGCATTGAAGTGGCCGACGATAACCGCCAGGAAGGTCGCCACTCCCGCCAGATAGGCGATCACCACCGCACGGTTCCTGCGCCAGAGGAAGACCAGCGCCAGCAGCACCAGGAACGCACCGAGCCAGCTGAACTCACGGGGGATATTGAATGCCTTGAGTTGAGCCCAGAGCAACCCCATATTCCGGGAATGGGGTTCATCCGGATACCCCTTGCGCAGAAAATGCCAGAGGAACTGGGTGGAGGTCTTGGCGTCACCCCAGTTGAGCAGGGGGTTCTGTGTCGCCCGCAACGGCAGGTAGAGATTGACGGAAAAACCGACCATGGCGGTAACAACGGCAAGAACCAGTTCCTTGATGCGAGTCAGCATGCGCCAGTCGGTAAGCACGATCAGCAGAAACCAGGCGGGGAGCAGCAGCACGATCGTCTGGTGCAGCCCCATGGCCAGCCCGGCCAGGAACGTACAGACATAGACATAGGCGGGCTGTTCATCCCCCTCCTGGTAACGGGCACGCCACTTCAGCAACAGGATGAAGATGACCGCCGACATGAACGCGAGCAGCGGATAGGGTTTATCATGGTTGGACTGAAGCCAGAGACGCGGCGTCACCGAAAAGGAGCAGGCTGCTGACAAGCCGGCCATCTTGACCGCAAACTCCGTAAATGAATCGCCGGCGGAGGTCGTCTCGTCTTTCAGCAGGGCGACCGTCAGCAGATAGACCCCCAGACAGGCAGCTGCGGCCGAAAAGGCCGTCGCCATATTAATCCTGAAGGCGATGTTGCCGAACGGAATCCAGGTAAAGGGCTTGGCGTACATGAGAAACAGCGGATAGCCGGGGGAATGGGCCGATCCGAGCGACGCCGTGGCCGTCAAAAACTCGCCACTATCGAAAAAGGTCACCGAAGGCGCCAGGGTCAGCATGGAGATGCTGAACGGCACGACAAAGGCAAGTATGAGAAAAGGGTCGATCCCTCGCTCCCTGAGAGCGGCAGAAAATCTCACGAACGTCTCCTTGTGGCGGCGGCAAAGTATCCCATGCCGCGATCGGTTTCGTAATAACGGCGCTGCAGGAGATACCACGGATACATGGTCATATCATTGAACAGCAGCCTGAAAAGATACGATGCACCACCCATGAGCCACATCGCCCCACTTCCTGCGGTACGCTCCTCGACATCACCGGCAGGCGCCTTCTTGCCGATTGCCCGGTCATAGAATGGTTTCATCAGGTTATAGACCGGCACTCCGTAGGAATATATCTCGACATTGTCATAACCGGCAAGCCCGAGTTTTTCCCTCAGCTCATCCCGTTCATAGCGCCGCACATGGCCGCAAAAGTCATCGTTCGCACCCCAGGCAGACATGTGGGCAGGCACGGTAAGCAGCAGCAGCCCCCCCTCCGCCAGCCGATCCTTCAGGGTCTCCAGAAACCGGACATCGTCCTGTTGGTGTTCCATCACCTCGGAAGCGATGACGACGTCGAAGGTTCGGTCAAGCTGTTCCGGACCACAGCATCGGGCGCTGACCCGTCCGCTGCGGAGGTGAGTGTTGGCATAAGCAACCGCCTCCTCGGACAGGTCGATACCGATGCCGGCATATCCCCTCTTCTCCAGAGCCTGCAGCAGGTCGCCGCAGCCGCAGCCGACTTCGAGAAACGAACGGGAGCTGAAGCGCTCAAGATACTCGAGCATGACGCGGCGCTTCACCAGATAACTGGGTGTCGGGTACCATTCCACGGTCAGCCCCCCGGACTGTTCTCTGCCGAACTCAGGGCGCCAAGCGTCATCTTGCTGCGCCAGAGATGGTAGAAACCGGCGATAATCACCGGAAAGAACGCCACTCCATGGAGTACCAGGGCAATGCTCACCGCCGTGGACTCGGCAATCCCGAATGCCGAAAGCCCCTTGAAGCAGGCATAGTGGTAGGTGCCGATAAATCCGGGGGATGCGGGGACCATCACGGCAAACACCAGCAACACCAGGATAAACATGGATGCGCTGATGGGAAGATGAATCCCGAAACCGCGCAGCACCAGGTCGACCGGGATGATGCAGGCGCCCCACACCAGTAACGAAGAAGCTAAGATTCCGAATATGTGTCCACCTTGCGACGACATCCTGATGCCGCCGATAAAAGAGCCGAGCAGGGGGATCAACCGGTCAGACAGGGTCGCGGGGAACGGCTTCAACAGCCGTCCGGTCCAGGAAAGGGTCCGCATGGTCTGACGCTTGAGCAGCACGAGAAAGGCGACGACTCCGGCATAGATCAGGAACGTCACCACCCCGCCGGTCTTCAGGATGTTTTCCGCATCCTCCATGCCTTGGGGAAAGCGGAGGGCAAACAGGGTCCAGAGCAGGATCAGCATGACGGTAAATCCGTCGAACAGCCGGTCGATCACCAGAGAAGCGAATACCGCCGGTGTTTCCAGCTGCTCACGTCGGGCCAGGGTGTACGCCCGGATAAATTCTCCCATCCGCGCCGGCAGGATATTATTGGCCATATAACCGATAATGGTTGCGGGATATAACGAAGAGAGAGGAATCTTCTTTTCGTGGATAAGGAGGTAACGCCAGCGTACCGCGCGAAGGAAATAACTGGCAAAGGTGAAGAGGACCGCCAGCAGCACAAACCGGTAATCCACCGTCAGCAAGGCGGCTTTCAGCTGGTTGAAATCGATCTTTCTGAAGAGCAGCAGCATGAAAAAGAGGCTGACACCGATCCCCAGCCAGAATTTAAGGTCGCGTCCCGGTTTCATTTCACTCCGTTTCCTTGCATCGGCTTCAGTCGGCCGTGATCGACATAATTGAGAACCATCCGCGCATGGGCCACATCTCTTTCTATTGCCGCGGCCAATGATGCACCGTCTGAAAATTTCTGCTCACCACGCAACCGTTGCACAAACCAGACCGCAATTTCACTACCGTAAATGCGGCGATCGAAATCCAGCAGAAACACCTCAACCGTACGATCTGCAGCGGCAAAGGTCGGATTCCGCCCGATGTTGCAGGCCCCCGAAAGCAGTTCACCTTCAACCAGGACCTTTACCGCATAGACCCCGTCCGGCGGCAGCAGTTCGTTCGCGGTATCGATGTTTGCCGTCGGGAAACCGAGCCCACGCCCACGTTCACGACCATGGACGACACTCCCGGTGATCTGATGATAGCGTCCCAGGACCTGTGCTGCCCCTTCCAGATCGCCGTCAGCAATCAGCCGGCGGGCCGCACTGCTGCTGAAGACCAGTCCGGCCTCACCCACCGGTTCCATGTACTCGACGGAAAACCCCCGCTCGGCCCCCAGGAATTCGAGGGTCCGATAATTGCCGCTCCTGCCGCGACCAAAGGCGTAATCGTGTCCGATTACGATATGCTCCATCCCCAGGGTATCGCAGAGCCACTGCGATACAAACGCCTCCGCCGTCACTCCCGCAAACACGGGGGTAAAGCGAACAACGACCACACAGGAAATCCCGGCCGCCGCCATCAATTTCAGCTTTTGGTCAGCCGTCGTGATCAGGGAGGGGGCCGATTCAGGCGCCAGAACCTTGAGGGGATGCGGGTCAAAGGTAACCACGACCGGCATCAGGCTGCGCGATGCCGCAGAGTCAATCAAACGACGGATAAGCTCCAGGTGCCCTCGATGGACGCCATCGAAATTGCCGATGGTAACAGCGGTTTCGCGCAGCAGGACGGCATCTATGTCTGAAACGGTTACAACACGCATACAGGATCCTAACCGATTGCCGCGAGCTCAAGACGCTGTCCCCAGCGCCTGATCAATTCATCCCGAAGAGGGATATTTTCAGGTTCCTTCAGATCAGGATCGGCTTCCAGCAGAGCGAAGGCGGCATGTCGGGCCTGCTCGAGGAGAGTGCCGTCACGCAGGATGCTGGCCACCCTGAAATCAGGCATGCCGGACTGCCGGGTGCCGAGAAAATCACCGGGTCCCCGTATCTCCAGGTCGGCCTCGGCGATCCTGAAACCATCACTGGTTGACTCCATGACCCGCAAGCGTTTTTCGCCGTCATCTGACAATCGTCCCGGTGTCAGGAGAATGCAGCGGGACTTGGCAGCCCCCCTCCCTACCC
>CAZSTJ010000062.1:0-15215 GCA_964609805.1 uncultured Geobacter sp.
GCTGCCGACGGGGTGCTCCGGCAGATTGAACTGAAGATTATCCGCAGGGATGGAGAGGAACGCTGGGTTACCCATCTCTGCCACCCGGTGTATACCGAGCAGGGGGATTTCCTCGGTACCCGGGGGAATCTCACCGACATCACCCTTATCCACTTGATGCAGGCCGAGATGAGCCGACAGCGGGCATTCGCGGAAGAACTGGTCAACAAGGCCGCGGTACCGATCTTCGTCCTCGACACCGAGCACCGAATCCTGGTCTGGAACAACGCCATGGAAAATTTCAGCGGCCTGAAGGCGGTGGAAATGCTCGGGACAAACCGCCAGTGGGAACCGTTTTATCCCGCACCGCGACCGGTTTTGGCCGACATCATTCTTTCCGGCGACGAGGCCCGACTGGATCAACTCTACAGCACCTTCCGGCTATCCCAACACATACTGGGCGGCATCCAGTCGGAGGGGTGGTATGACATGGTCAACGGCAAGCAGCTCTACCTGTTCTTTGACGCCGCTCCGGTTTATGACAAGGATGAACAGCGGATCGCCGTCATAGAAACCCTGCTTGACATCACTGAACTCAAACGGGCCGAAGAGGAGCAGCGGACCCTTGCCTGGGCCGTGGACAACAATCCCAACACGATTGTCATCACGGACCCGGCCGGCAGGATCGAATACGTGAACCAAAAATTCTGCAGCCTGACCGGGTACAGTGCCGAGGAGGCGCTCGGCAACACCCCGGCACTGCTCAAGTCGGGTGAAACATCGCCGGAACAGTATGCGGAATTGTGGCACACCATTTCCAACGGCCTCAGCTGGCAGGGGATATTTCACAACCGGAAGAAAAACGGTGAAATGTACTGGGAAAGTGCCTCTATTGCCCCGATCATGGATGACCTCGGCAGGGTCGTTCGTTACCTTGCCGTCAAGGAGGACATCACCCAGCGCAAGCTCTATGAAGAGCAGCTGCTCAGGAACGCGGAAGAGCTCCAGCAGAAGCATAACGAGCTGAACGCGCTGTTCAATCAGGTGGATAACGGCAAACGCGAATGGGAAGACACCATGGACAGCATCCCGGAAATGGTGCTGATGTGTGATCCGGCCGGTGCCGTTACCCGGTGCAACCGGGCCGTCACCACTTTTACCGGCGGCACCTATCTGGAGATCATCGGCACTAACTACCTTGAGCTGCTGAAAAAATCAGGCATGACCGTGATCCACACCGGAGACAGCGGCAGCCAGCTGACCTATGACGGGGGCACCCGCCACTTTGAACTGCTCTTTAATGAATTGAAACAGCTGGGCACCAACGAGGTACGCGGTTCCGTCGTCACCATCCACGAAACCACCGAGTTTCTCCGGGTGAATGAAGACCTTCGCAAGGCATCCATCGACCTGCAACAGGCCCAGGCCCAGGCGTTCCAGCAGGAAAAACTTGCCTCCCTCGGTCAGCTGGCGGCCGGAGTGGCCCATGAGATCAACAATCCCATGGGATTTATCTCCAGTAACCTGACGACACTCGGCAAATACCTCCGGCGCCTCAACGAATTCGAGGCATCGCTGCTGGAGACCGCCCGGGCTGCGGCTGGTGAAGAGGTCTCTGAAGAACTGACGCAACTCCGATCGAGGATGAAGATAGATTTCATCATGAACGACATCCAGAAACTGGTGGAGGAATCCCTGGATGGCGCCGAGCGGGTACGTTGTATTGTTCGTGACCTGAAAAGCTTCTCCCACCAGGATGAGTCCCAGTGCAGGCCCTTCAGTGTCAACGACTGCCTGGACAGCACGCTCAACATGGCCCGCAACGAGATAAAATACGTGGCAGAGGTCGAGCGGGAGTATGACCCGGAACTGCCGCTACTCCTCTGTTTCCCGCAGAAACTCAGTCAGGTCTTCATGAACCTCATGGTGAACGCGGCCCATGCCATTGAAGAATTCGGCACGATCAGGCTGCAAACTTTCCATGAAAACGGTGACATCATTGTCCGAATTAGTGACACCGGCAAGGGCATCGCACCGGAAAACCTGACCCGCATCTTTGAGCCGTTCTTTACCACCAAGGAGGTCGGCAAGGGGACCGGATTGGGACTATCGATCAGTTACGACATCGTCAAGAAGCATGGCGGTGTCATCCACGTCGAGAGTACCCCGGGCAGCGGCACAACCTTTACGGTGGTGTTGCCGCTGAACAACGGTCTGTAACAAATCCGGTCACCAACGGCTGAGACGGACTATTCAGAAGCGGCGGGACATTCTCGGTAACACCGGGAAAAAGAGTGTGGTATCATTTTACCCCCATTTTCAGGATGGACCGGCGACAAGGACTCTTGCATGCATAGAGTGAAAAAACTGATCTCGGCAGTGACAGAGCCGGCACCGCATGACTCACCGCAGAAGCCGTTATGGACAAGCAGGCTGACACTGGTCTGCGTCCTGATCGCCGTGGTCTGCGCCGGCTGCTGGACCGTGTACCGTGAAGATCGCGAACTGCGTGCACAATTCCGCTCCGAGGCACGGGTCATCGCCCTGGCGCTTGATCGTCACACCATCGGGGTGCTTGCCGGGGGCGATGCCAACCAGGCCGCCAAGGCCTACGAGCAGCTCAAGTCACAACTGATCGGGATCCATCGCGCCAATTCCCATAACCACGCCGTATTTCTGCTATCCCGGAACGCAGAGGGCGCTGTCATCGTCCTGACCGATTCAGAACCGGCGGATTCAGCGGATTACACGCCACCGGGGAGCGTTTTCAACGGAGGCAACAGTGCAGTGACCCGGGCGGTTGCCACTGGAGAGGAAACGATTGCAGGGCCGTACCGCAAAGGGGACGGCACCTGGGTAAGTGCCGTCGCGCCGGTGATCATTCAGGGTGGCACCATTCCGCCGACAGCCCTCATGATCACCATCTCCTCCCGGGAATGGTACCGCGACCTAGCACGTGAATCACTCGAAACACTGGCGTTGTTCCTGGCACTGCTTATCCCGCTGGCCGTTTACGTGCTGCAACGCCGCAAGATAGAGCAGACCCTGATTGCCACCGACCTCGAATGGCATAACACCTTCGACAGCATGCCGGACCTGATCGCCGTCCTGGACACCGAGCACCGCGTTGTTAAGGCCAACCGCGCCATGCGTGAAATCATGGGTCGGGATGAACGGGGAATTATCGACCAACACTGCTTTTGCCACATCCACAAAACAGACGCACCGCCGGAATTCTGCCCCCATTCCCAACTGCTCAGGGATGGGCAGCCCCACTCCCTGGAGGCGTACATACCGGTGCTGCACGGGGATTACTCGGTCAGTGTGACCCCGCTGCGTTCACCGGATGGAACACTGATCGGCAGCATCCATTTTGCCCACAATGTGTCCCATCAGAGACTGGCCGAAGAGGCACTGCGCAAGAGCGAGGAGCAGCACCGCAACCTGTTTGAAAAAAGCAGTGACGCCATCTTTGTTGCCATACCCGACGGTTCCATCCTGGCGGCAAATCCCGCTGCCTGCCGGATGTTCGGCATGACGGAGAACGAATTGCGTCTGGTGGGGCGCGACCGGATCATCGACCACAGCGATACCCGCTACCAGGAAGCCTTCGAGACCCGGGCCCGCACCGGAGAATTCCAAGGCGAACTGAATTTCGTCCGCAACAACGGCGAGGTCTTTCCCGCCGACATATCCACCAATATCTTCACCGACTCGGAAGGCAACAGCCGCTCCATGGTGAGAATCCGCGATATTTCCGAACTCAAACGCCTCGAGCACAAGCTTCAGGAGAGTGAAGAGCGCTACCGGACCCTCTTCAACGAGGTAAGAATCGGTATCGCCTTGGCCGATGCCGCTACCGGCATCATCATCGACTGCAACCAGGGATTGGCGGATATTGTCAAGCGACCGATTGAAGAATTGATCGGAAACCATCAGTCAATTCTGCACCCTCCTGCAGAATGCACACCATTCTCGCCCAGCTTTGATCAGCACCGACTGAATACAGATGGGGTCTTGATGAGGGATCTGTTGCTTACCGTCGATGGTGAACAGCGGGAGGTGGAGATCAAGGCCAGCATGTTCACGTACCGCGGCCGGGAGGTAATCCTGGGGTCATTCAATGACGTCACCGAGCGCACACGCATGGAGACAGAGCTTAACCGGAAAAATGCCGAGATCGAGCAGTTCATCTATACGGTATCCCATGACCTGCGCAGCCCCCTGGTCACCGTTAAAACGTTCCTCGGCTTCCTGGATGAAGACCTCCGTATTCGGGATGACAAACGGACCGAAAACGACATGGAACACCTGCACGCGGCCGCCGACCGAATGGAGTCGCTTCTGAACGAACTGCTGGACATGTCGCGCATCGGCCGTACCGGCCAGCCGGCGGCTGACATCAGCTATCGGGAAATTCTCGTGGAGTCGTTGGATGCAGTGGCCGGTGCGATTACCGTCGGCGGAGTAGACATCCGGATAGTCGATGACAATTTTGATATGCACGGCGACCGGCAGAGACTGGTGCAGATTTGGCAGAACCTGCTCGACAATGCCATCAAGTACATGGGCGATCAGCAAAATCCGTATATAGAAATCGGCACCTCACGGATAGACGGTGAGACCGTATTCCATGTATGCGACAACGGTATCGGCATTTCGACCGAATATCACGAAAAGATCTTCGGTATCTTCGAACAGCTCAGCCGGGAATATGGCGGGGTCGGCATGGGGCTGACCATGGTGCGACGGATTGTCGAATTGTACGGCGGCCGGATCTGGGTTGAATCGGACGGTGAAGGACGTGGCAGTTGTTTCAAGTTTACCCTGCCAAAGGCATTCAAGGGGCATCAGGAATGAAAAAACTCCTCATTGTGATCGTGGCCATTCTGCTGACAGGTATCTGGTCGGCCGCCTTTTCGGAGTCGGAGCAGAGGGTGGTGCGGGTCGGCGCCTTCAACTATTATCCTGGAATCTTCAAAGACACCGACGGCATCGTGAAGGGATTCTACGTCGATGCCTTGAAAGCCATCTCCGACCGGGAAAACATACGGTTCGAATACGTCTACGGCTCCTGGAGCGAAGGGTTGGAGCGGGTCCGGTCGGGAGAGGTGGACATTCTTACCAGCGTTGCCTACACGCCGGAACGGGCAGAATTCCTCGACTATGCCACGACGCCGCTGCTGACGGTATGGGGAGAACTGTACGCTCCACTGGCTTCGGAACTTGACGGCATCCGCCAAGTGGAGGGAAAACGGATTGCCGTCATGAAGAGTGATGTCAACGCCCGTCATTTCATCGAACTGACGAGAAAGTTCGGTATAGTCTGCGAGTTTGTGGAGTTGCCGGATTTCGAAGCGGTATTCAAGGCAATTGCAGCAAAGTCCGTTGATGCCGGCGTGGTGAACAGTACCTTCGGCGCCGCCCGTCAGAAGGAGTTCGGACTCCGCTCCACCGGGGTAGTATTCAATCCTTTCGACATCTACTTCGCCGTCGCCAAAGGCAAAAACCAGGGGGTGCTGGCCCTCCTTGATCGCTACCTGGCCGACTGGCGGCATCAGGCCGATTCACCCTACAATCTGGCACGACAGAAATGGTCCCATGGTTCGGCCGGCATGATGCAGGTCATCCCGCGCTGGCTCTCCAACATGCTTGCCGTTCTCGCGATTGCCACGGTGATTGCCCTCGGATTTGTCGTCCTGTTGAAGCGGAAGGTACGTCAGGCTACAGCTGACATAAAGCGAAACGAAGAGATCCTGCGAGAAAGTGAGGCAAAATTTCGCAGTTATATAAACAGCTCCCCTGACGGGATCTTTGTTGCCAACGAAAATGGCCGTTATGTTGAAGCCAACCCCTCAGCATCTGCCATTACCGGCTATTTGAATGACGAACTGCTGAAAATGTCTATACAGGATCTGACCGCACCCAGTTTTGTGGAGGAAGCAGCCAGGGATTTCGCGACCCTCAAGGCAACGGGCGCTGTCAGCTGCGAACATGAATTCGTCCAGAAATCGGGGCAGGTGCGCTGGTGGTCCGTCGATGCGGTGAAACTCTCTGACACCACCTATCTCGGTTTTACCAAGGACATTACCGAACGCAAGCAGGCATTGCTTGATGTCCAGAATAAAAATGCCGAGATCGAGCAGTTCATCTACACCGTTTCCCACGACCTCCGCAGTCCCCTGGTAACGATAAAGACCTTTCTGGGGTATCTCGTGAAGGACATTGAAGAGAATAACCGTGAGCAGCTTGATCAGGACCTCCACTTCATCCACAGCGCAGCGGACAAGATGAAGCAGCTGCTGGACGAACTGTTGGACATGTCGCGGATCGGCCGGACAAGCACCCCCACCACCGAGGTGAAATTCCATGAATTGGTTGCCGGGGCTCTGGACTCCGTGGCGGGGCAGGCAAGCGTCGGCAGGGTTGACATCCGGGTGAGTCCGGCGAACCTGACCCTCCACTGCGACCGTCGAAGACTCATGCAGATCTGGCAGAACCTGATAGACAACGCCATCAAGTACATGGGAGATCAGTCGGTCCCCTGCATTGAACTGGGTGTCAGCGGCTCCGGTGCCGACTCTGTCTTCTATGTCCGGGACAACGGCATCGGCATCGAACCGGCATATCATGAGAAGATTTTCGGCATCTTCGAGCAGCTTGACCGGCACAGCGGCGGGGTTGGTATGGGTCTCACCATGGTCAAACGGATCGTGGAACTTTACGGCGGCAGGATATGGGTTGAATCCCCAGGAATAGGCAAGGGGAGCTGTTTCAGGTTCACCCTGCCGGATGCACTGACTGATAAATCCAAGGGACCAGCGGCCTGATCCAGAAAACGAAACGTGCCATAACGCAACATAATTCATGGCCGACCAGTACTATTCCGAATTGAATTCCGGTCAGAGCATGGTAGAATTTTTCCGTTAACGTCTCGCCTTAGCTGTATGTGGCGACCAATTTCCGAGGAGCTGAAACCACCGTGAATCACCGGGGAAAACGATACGACACCACATGCTCCGGAGGAGCCGGCCGACGGGACCGCCAATCGCCATCAGCACCCTGGTGGCGAACCGGGTCAGCTGAAATTGTTGTCTACTACATCATCTTCGGCATCTGCTGGATCTACTTCTCCGATGCCCTTCTGGCAAGGATCGTCAGGGATCCGGACACCATCAGCACCATCTCCATCATCAAGGGGTGGCTGTTCATCGGAACAACCGCGCTGCTGCTCCATCTCCTCATCAAACGCCGCATGCGCCAGCTCGCCCAGCTGCAGGAGGCGCACACACGGGACCTCCTCGAGCGGGAACGGCATATCCTCTATGCCAACCGTCTGTATGCGGTCTTGAGCGCTGTCAACCGCAGCATTGTCAGAATAACCGACCAGGACGAACTCTTCAGGGAAATCTGCCGGGTCATGGTAACAGTTGGAGGCTTCAGAGTCGCCTGGATCGGTTGGCCGGACCGGGACGGCTGGGTGATCCCTGCCACATCGCACGGCGATTCCAGCAATTACCTCGCTTCGATACGGATTTCCAACCGGGACATCCCGGAAGGATGGGGCCCGACCGGCACCGCCCTGCGCGAAGGAAGACCGGTTGTCTGCAACGACATCGCCAATAATCCGACCATGACGCCATGGCGGGAGGCGGCCGTAACAAACGGTTTCGGTTCTTCAGCCAGTTTCCCGTTCTCCCTGCCGGACGGCAGCATGGCAGGGCTGACGATCTATGCGTCCGAACCGGATTTTTTCTGCGAAGCCGAACAGCAGCTGCTCTGCGAGGTGACGGACGACATCGGCTATGCCATCAAAATGAATGTGAACAGTACCGCCCGCCAGGTTGCCGAGCGAAGACTGCGCGAAGTTATTGACAACTCGCCGGCGGTGATTTATGCGTTTGATGCCGACGGCAGAATGCTGCTGGCAAATGCCGCCATGGCCGCCCTCTGCAACCGCCCGCCGGAGGAGCTGTACGGCAAACGACGGGAGGAGATCGGGTTGGTGGGGGAATCGGCGGAGCGGCACCGGGCCAACGACCTGGAGGTATTGAGAACCGGTACCCCATGCATGCTAGAGGAAACAAACCTCCAACCGGACGGGCTGCACACCTACCTGACGGTTAAGTTCCCGCTGACGACCTGGCAGAACGAAACACCGGCAGTCGCCGGCATCTCGACGGACATTACCGAACGGATTAAACGCGATGTGGAGCTCCAGAACAAGAATGCCGAGATGGAAAGCTTCACCTACACCGTCTCCCATGACCTTCGCAGCCCGCTGGTCACCTTCAAGACATTCCTTGGCTACCTGAAGGAGGATCTCGGCAAGAACGATCACGAGCTCGTTGCCAAGGATATTGACTTCATGGAATCAGCTGCCGGCAAGATGGAACGCCTGCTGAACGGGCTCCTCTCCCTCTCACGGATCGGACGGATCGTCAGCCCACCCAGCGAGATTCCCTTCGCCGGCATGATCGAGGAGACCCTTGCCACCATGGCGGGAGAAATCGAAACGTCCGGGGTAGCAATTACCGTCACCCCCGTGAACCTCACCCTGAATGGCGACAGCATGCGGTTGCAGGAGGTTTGGCAAAACCTGATCGGGAACGCCATCAAATTTATGGGGGGGCAGCCTCAGCCTCACATCTGGATTGGCGTCGAGCAGCAGGAGTGCGACACCGTCTTTTATGTCAGAGACAACGGCACGGGAATCGACCCGCAGTTCCAGGAGAAGATTTTCGGACTGTTCGAGAAGCTGGATGTGTCCCGCGAGGATGTCGGCATCGGACTTGCCCTGGTTAAAAAGATACTGCAGGTCTATGGCGGCCGGATCTGGGTAGAATCGGAAGGGATCGGCCACGGCTCCTGCTTCCGCTTCACCCTCCCCCATGCCGTCAAACATGTCGGGCACCCCGTTTAACATACTGTAATTATGTGATCTGTACTGGAAAGGAAAAATCCTATGCAAACCGAACCGTTCCTTATACTGCTGGTGGAAGATGATCCGGCCCATACCGAAATTGTCCGGAGGAATTTTGAAAAATTCAAGACCGCGACCCAGTTGATTGCCCTGTCCGATGGTCAGGCTGCCCTCGACTACCTGTTCCGGCGGAACGGCTACAGCGATCCGGCCACTACGCCGAGACCGGGGATCATCCTGCTCGACCTGCGCCTTCCCAAGGTAGACGGGCTGCAGGTGCTGAAATCCGTCAAGGACGAACCATCACTGCAGCAGATCCCGGTCGTGATCCTGACTACATCCGCCAACGAGACGGACGTTGCCAAGGCCTACGAATACCGCGCCAACAGCTACCTCGTCAAACCGGTCGACTTTTCTCAGTTTTCGGAGCTTCTGGATGCATTCGGTTCCTACTGGCTGACCTGGAACCAGTTTTACCAACCCTGAAAGTGAGCGCAATGTCAAACTCACCCCTGAATATTCTGATCGTGGAGGACGATGCAGCCCATGCAGCCGCCATCAGGCGCGCCCTCAAATCGTCAGACATCGTTGCCGAGCTCACGGTGGTGAGCACACTGCAGGCATTCCGCAATTATATCGACCTGCGCAATCCGGATGTCGCCATCATGGATCTCAACCTGCCGGACGGCAGGGCCGTCGAGGTTTTGACCAGTCCGGCTGACGGGAACGCCTTCCCTATTCTGCTGATGACCAGTTACGGCAATGAGCAGGTTGCCGTCGAAGCGATCAAGGCAGGGGCCCTGGACTACATCGTCAAATCACCCGAAGCGTTCATGTCACTTGCCGGCACAATCGAACGGGCGATCCGCGAGTGGAATCTGCTTCAGGAAAAAAAGCGAATGGAGACGCAGCTGCGCGAATCCCAGGCCCAGGTCGTCCAGCAGGAGAAGATGGCCTCCATTGGCCTCCTTGCCGCAGGGGTTGCCCACGAAATCAACAACCCCATCGGCTATATTACCAGCAACCTGAATTCCCTCTCGAAATACACCGATAAACTGCTGCACTACATCGAGGCCCAGCACTCCGCCCTGGACCAGAGCAACGACACCCCTGCCAAGGCTGACGTCGCCGAACTCCGGAAACAGCTCAAGCTCGATTATCTGATCACGGACCTTCGAGAACTGATCGCTGAAACGCTGGACGGCTCCCGCCGCGTCAGCAAGATCGTACAGGATCTGCAGAATTTTTCCCGCGTCGACAGCAATGATTCGGTCCAGTGCAATCTGAACGAAACCATCAAAAGCACTATCAACATCGTGCGAAATGAAATAAAATACGTCGCCGAACTGGAACTGCGGCTGAATGAGATGCCCCCGGTTATCTGCCGGCCACAGCAGATCGGACAGGTGATTCTGAACCTGCTGCTCAATGCCGCCCATTCCATCCAGGAGAACGGGGTGATCGGTCTGGAAACCGCGTGTGAAGGTGATACGGTGGAGATCCGGGTCTCGGATAACGGCTGCGGCATACGCCAGGAACACCTGGACAAGATCTTCGAGCCGTTCTTCACCACCAAGGAGAGCGGCAAGGGAACCGGCCTCGGACTGGCCATCAGCCGCGATATCGTCAAAAGGCACGGCGGGGAGTTGCTGGTCCGGAGTGAACAGGGTGCAGGGACGACATTTACCGTCAGGCTGCCGCTCTCCCCTGAAAACATCTCCATACAGACCAAGGAGTCGTGATGGCAACCATACTTTTCGTAGATGACGAATCAGGGATCAGAAACGCACTGAAGCGTCTCTACGACGATTCGCCCCACACCGTGCTTTTCGCGGCAAGTGCGGCCCAGGCCCTTGAGATCATGGCCTCTCATCATTTTGCGGTGATCGTTTCCGACAACCAGATGCCGGGGGAATCGGGAACCGAGTTCCTCTGCAAGGCAAAATCGCTGGCCCCTGATACGGTCAGGGTCATGATGACCGCCTACGCCGATCTGGGGACCGCCCTGAACGCCATTAACCAGTGCGAAGCATACCGTTTTGTCGTCAAACCTTGGGATGACAAGGAGCTGGTGGAGCTGGTCGATACCTGCGTCCTGCGCTACGAGCTCCTGAAATCGCTGCGTCAGAAGGATGAGGGGATCTACCGTTCCCTGGCCCAGGCCATCGAGCTGAAGGACCAGTACACCCGCGGCCACTGCGACCGGGTGGTGGAATGGGCCCTCGCCCTCGGCAAGCGGCTGGGGCTCCCCCACGATCTCCTGATCCACCTGGAGCACGGTGCCATGCTCCATGACTGCGGCAAGATCGGCGTCCCCGAGGACACCCTCAACTTTCCTGGCAAACTGGATGCGGAGCAGATGAACGTCATCCGCAAACATCCTGACTGGGGGGGAGAGGTGGCCCGCGCCGCCGGCATGCATCAGGTAACCGTCAATATCGTGCTCTATCACCATGAGCATTTCAACGGCAACGGCTATCCAACCGGCCTCAAAGGTGACGCCATCCCCCTTGAAGCCAGGATCGTGGCGGTTGCAGATGTCTATGACGCCCTGGCGTCCGACCGCCCCTACCGCAAGGCGCTCCCGCCTGATATTGCCATGCGGGAGTTTCTTGCCATGAGCGGCACGGTACTTGACCCGAGCATCGTGGAGCAGTTTCTCCAGATTATCGACGACAAGAAGTACGAGGCCGGTGCGACCTGGCTGAGCTGGCCGAAACGATGACCGCGCCCCTGTCATACGAACCGGCACAGACCAGGAATTTCGCGGTGCCAAACCACTTGATCATGTTTGTCGATGACGAGTCGAATGTCCTTTCCGCCCTGACCCGGTCACTAATAGATGATCCGTTCGAGATCATAACCGCGCATAGCGGTCCCGAAGCCCTGCATCTCCTGGAGGGACGTGACGTCAAGGTCGTGGTTTCCGATGAGCGGATGGTCGGCATGCAAGGTTCGGAGCTGCTTGCAGAGGTCAAGCTTCGGTCCCCCAACACCGTTCGTATCCTCCTCACCGGCCATGCGACCCTTGATGCCGCCATGCGGGCGGTCAACGAGGGTGAAATTTACCGCTTCTTCCTGAAACCGTGGGATGACATGCAGCTCCGTTTTGCGCTCATGTCCGCCGTCGAGAAGTACGACCTTGAAGAGACCAACCGGCGACTGCTCGCCACGGTGAAAAGCCAGGCTATGGAGATCAAGATCCTGGAGCGCCGCTATCCCGGCATTAGCCGGGTAGAGAGAAACACCGCCGGCAGTTTCGTGCTGTCGGACATTCCCGAGGAAGAGCTGTCCCGGATAATCGAAGAGTGTGAAACCGAGGTTGCCGGCGGCCTGGTTCCCTAGGCGCTTTTTCGACGTCACTTCTCATTCAGACAGATCATGCGTAATCCGGCCCGTCGGGCAGCCGCCCCTGCGGGCCTTTGCGCATCAGGCGACCAGCGCAATATCCCTCTGGACAGACCTTAACCGCCTCTGATAAAGTACTTCGTTCCATGAAGATCAAACGCCTCGAAATATCAGGATTCAAATCCTTCGCCGACAAGGTGGTGCTCGATTTCCAGCAGGGGGTCACCGGCGTGGTGGGCCCCAACGGCTGCGGCAAGTCCAACATTGTCGACGCCATCCGCTGGTGCATGGGGGAGCAGTCCGCCAAGCACCTGCGGGGCAAGTCCATGGAGGATGTGATCTTTGCCGGCAGCGAGTCCCGCCGCCCCCTCGGCATGGCCGAGGTGTCCCTGGTGTTTTCCACCGAGGACGGCCGGGCCCCGGCCAAGTACCTCGACTATGCCGAAATCCAGCTTACCCGCCGCCTCTACCGCGACGGCGAGAGCGACTACCTGATCAACAAGACCCCCTGCCGTCTGCTGGACATCACCGAGCTGTTCATGGATACCGGGGTCGGTACCCGGGCCTATTCCATCATCGAGCAGGGGAAGATCGGCCAGATCCTCCATTCGCGACCCGAGGAACGCCGCTTCCTGATCGAGGAGGCCGCCGGCGTCACCAAGTTCAAGGCCCGCAAGCAGCTGGCCCTGAAAAAGATCGAATCCACCCGCCAGAACCTGACCCGGCTGGCGGACGTTCTGGGCGAGATCCGGCGCCAGCTCTCCTCCCTCCAGCGTCAGGCCAAAAAAGCTGAAAAGTTTCGCGAATTCCGTGATGAGCTGCGGGAGATCGAACTGCTCTTCACTGCCCGGGAGTACCGTGACGCCCGGACGCAGCAAACCGGCGCCGAGCAGGGGCTGGCCGCCCTCAACGACCGGATCCGGGAAGTGTTTGCCGCCTCCTCCCTCGCGGAGTCGCGGGTTGAGGAAACCCGGCTGACCCTGCTGGAGGCAGAAAAACTGCTCACGTCGGTCCAGGAGGATATCTTCCGGGCCCGGAGTGAGCTTTCCACCGCCGAAAATGCCCTTGAGTTCCAGCGCAAGGAACTGGCCGGGCTTGAAGGGCGGCTGAGCCGTCTGGAATCCGAGGCCGGCGAACTGGAACAGCGCCTGAAGGAGTGTGTCGAACAGCAGCGGGTGCTTGAGCTCCGCCGTGATTCGTCGGCAGTCGAAAGCGCCGCCATCGGCGATGCCCTGCAGCAGGCGGAGGCTGACCTGTCAGCACAACAGGTTTCCGAAGACGAGCTGCAACGGCTGTTGGAGGGAAAACGCCGGGAACTGTTCGAGGGTTTGGCGGAATCGGCCCAGTACAAAAGCCGGCAGGAAGCTGCGCGCAAACGGCTGGCCTCGGTTGCCGAACGCCTGGAACGTCACGTCCGGGAAAAGGAACAGCTCTCCGAACGCCTGGATCTGGCCGGCAAGCGTGTCGCATCTCTTGATGTAGAGCTCGTGACCACCCAGGGTGAGTATGATTCCTGCAAGACAGGCATAGAATCCCTGCGCGCCCAGGAGGAGGAACTGAAGAGCCGGCTCCCCGAACGGGAAAAGGCATGGCAGACGGCCCGTGACGACCTGAACCGGACGGCATCCCGGCTGCACTCCTTGCAGGAACTCGAGTCCCAGTTTGCCGGCTACGGCCAGGGTGTCAAGAACCTCATGAAGGCGCCGGATCTGCGTTCCGGTTTCAAGGGGTTGCTGGCAGATGCCGTTGAAACCGCTCCGGAGCTGGAAGCAGCCGTTGAGGCCGTTCTGGCGGATCGGCTCCAGTGTATCGTCTGTGCACACGAAACGGATGCGGTTCGTTCTCTCACCTACCTCAAGGAAAAGGGTGGCGGCAGGGCTGGCCTGGCGCTTCCGATCACGGGTGCCGCAATCCAGCTCCCCGCAGTCGACGGAGCAACCCCGCTGTCCGATCGGGTCACCGTTACCGGAGAATGCGCCGATCTGGTCAGACACCTGTTGGCATCGGCCATGCTGGTTGAAGAGATCGGCAGGGCGATCGAGCTTGCCCGCGCCTACCCCCTCCTCTCGTTTGTCACCCCCGCGGGAGACATGGTCACCCAGGGGGGAATCATCACCGGTGGTTCCGCCGAACAGGTCCAAAAGGGCATTATCCATAAAAAGAGGGAGATCAAGGACCTGGAGGAGAAGAGCGCCCGCCTGGAGCAGGAGGTTGCCGACCTTAGCCGGGAGCGTGACGAGCTTCGCCGCCGATCCCAGGAAAATTCCGAAGCGCTGAAGGCCGCCGGTGCCCAGCTGCACCAGTGGGAACTGAAACGGGCCGGACTAGCGAAGGACCGGCAGCAGGCAGCCGATGAGATTGCCCGGCTTGAGGAGCGACGGTCGGTCCAGGCCATGGAATCGGCCAATCTGGCGGAGGAGCAGGAGACCCTGGAAGCGGAGCTGGCCCAGGCCACGGAACGCCTCGCCGCAACCGGCAGCAGTTCCCAGCAGCTCGAGCAGGAGGTCGCCGAACTGAAAGCAGGGCTGGATCTCCACCGGGATCAATTGACCGCAGCCCGCGAAAAGGTCACCCAGATCCGGGTCCAGTCCGCCACGCTCCGGGAGCAGCTGGAAGCCATCATACGGGGCATCGCCGATCTGGAACGGCAGATCTCGGACCTGACCCGCCGCATGACCACTGATCGCGAAGATACGGAGAAGGGGACGACGGAACGCCAGCAGCTCCAGACCGCCATCAGCGAGGGTACCGAGCGCCTGGATCAGCTGCGTCGCCAACAGGTGACTGCGGAAAGCCGGTTAACGGAGGTCAGAAGCACCTATGAAACGGCAGTCAGCACCCTGTCCGATGCCGAGAGCCATGCGAAAAAGCTGCGGGAGGAGAGCGATCAGGTCCGCCAGTCTCAGTCCGAGCTGAACCTTCGTTTTTCTACCTTGAGCATGCAGGCCGAGCACCTGGAGCAGGG
>CAZSTJ010000063.1:0-15202 GCA_964609805.1 uncultured Geobacter sp.
GTTCGCCTTCGGCGGTCTTGTGGCAGCCAACGCAGATGAGGACGTTGTTGGCGCTGTACTTGTTGATGTTGTGCGAGGTGTAGGAGGCAAGCGGAGCAAGCGCCGCGTTCAGACGAACCGCAGCCTCATCCGTGGCGCCCAGCAGTTTCAGGAAGCCGCCGGCGGTGTGGCAACGGTCGCAGTTACCGTTCTGGCGTGTGCCGTTGTTAGTGCGGGCAGACCAGTCATAGTGGTTCCAGGCGTTCATCGGGTCGCTGGAGACGGCACCGTGGCCGCCTTCAGCGAAGCCGGCGTTGATGGAACCGTTGGAGCCGTGGCAGTCGGAGCAGATGGCCCCACGGGTCATGTAGGCGGTCTGGGCCGCAGGCCAGCCGGCAGCAGCGTTGTCGTTGGCACCACCGGAACCGCCGTTGAAGGCGGGGACGCCACCGACATGGTCAGGTCGGGTGAACGACTGCCCCCATGTCATATCGATACTGCCGTGGCAAGAGTTTACCGAACAGGAGCCGTAGCCGGTACCGGGGGTGAACGCAGCACCTTTCGAGTAACTGCCACCGTTCTCAAAGGCTACGTCAATAGATCCCGAGGCATGGTTGACGGTGTTATGCCCGGCACCATTGTGGCAGGCAGTACAGGAATAACTGTGTGCAACCGTATGCTTGGCATGGGTTCCGGTTGCGATTGAAGTGTTATCGCTGTGGCAGTCACCACAGCCTAGTTTCGCACCCCATACCGGTGTGTAGTATTCCGTAGCACCGCCGATCCCGTCGGAACCCTGAACATTGCTGTGGCAGTACAGGCCGGAACAGGCCCCGTAAGCGGCGCTCGGCGCCACCTTGTTGGTCGCCCCGGTGGCAGAAGCGCTGCCGCCCGCAGGCTTGTACTGGGCAGCCCCACCGAATCCTGTCAGATTCCACCCTACGTTGCCGTCCATATGCTGCGTGCCGGAAATAGCACCGTGGCAGGACTCGCACGGCAACTGACGTGAACCGGCATGCACCGTATGGGAGCCCATGGTGAGATCGCTACCGGTGATGGAGTGGCATGATCCGCACGATACTTCACCCGAACCGCCCACCCATGAGGGCTGCGGTTTTGAACCGGGGGTCAGAGTCGCGCCATGGCAGTACACACTGGAACAGGTTTTATCGGTACCGCTACCGACCGGGCCGGTAAAGGTATAGCCGTTGCTCAGTGCACCGGTATTGTTGTAGGTACCGCTCGCTGCGTTGCCCTTGAAGCCGGGAACAGTGCCGCCGTTGACGGCAAAACCGAGATCGATGGTAGAATTCGGCATCGTCCTGGAGGCATAGCCGTTGTGGCAGGCATTGCAATCCATCCTCTTGCCGTTGACATGGATACCATGGGCACCGGCAGCACCGCCGGTGGCACCGGTAGCCGGAGATGCCAGACCGTTGGGACCACCGATGTCACTGGTAGTGGGGGGGAAACCATGGCACTTGTTGCAGGCGCCGGAGAAGGAACCGGCGGCACTGCCATGGTAGTGGCAGGTGTTACAGTCGCTGGCGTTGTTGCTGTCATGCTGCTGCGGATACTGGCCGCCCGGTGCCGGTACATCGTGGCAACCCTGACAGACGCCGGTGCCCTGGGCATTTTTGTATTCACGCTTGCTGCCGGTGTAACGGAAGTAGATCTTGCTCGGCTGGCCGCCTTTGGTGACGTTACGCTGTACGAGATAGACGTTGGGCAGGTTCTGCGGGTTGATGGAGGGGTTATTGGTGGCGTCGTAATCCACATGTGCAGCATGGCAGTCGGCGCACTGGATATCCTGGCTCTTCGCGTTGTGGTTCTTCTTGCCGGCATGACAGTTGGTGCAGATATTCATCTTGTCGGCACCGTCGCCGGCGGCAACTGATGCACCACGACGCTCGGTACGAAGTACGTAACCGTCGCCGGAACTCAAGTTGGGATAATTATAGCGGCCTTTGGCGCTGGACGCGCCGTCAAAGGTGGAACTGCGGGAGTCACTGTAATGCACGCCGTGGCAGGTGGAACAGACCAGGTTGCCGGTAGCGGTGAGTTTTGCGTTAAGGTCTGAGGTCGGGTTGGCCGGGTTAGCGTTAAGGGCCGGTTTGTTGAAGGCCCCGGCAGCATTGTTGTAATTGACGTTGACCGGGTGTGTGCCGGTCAGGTGGGTCTGCTGGTTGCGGCTGCGGTGGCAGTCCATGCACATCTGGTCAGCATCATTTGCCATACGCAGGAGGCTGCCGTTTTTGTTGTTGCTGATGTGGACACTGTGGCAACGGACACAGGCCAGTTGGTTACCGGTACGGCCGCGAAGGTTCTTGGCCCCCTGTGCCCCGCCGCTGTTGGTCGTCATTGCCGCCTGGATCGGCGGCTGCGCCCCGGCAGCAGGGTTCGTATCGGAGCCGTCCCACCGGTGAGAGATTTGCAGCGCCCTGCCGCCGGGAGCTATCGTCGTGTGGCCGCCGAAAATTTCAGAGGCATTCACGGAAGTCATCGGCTTGTCCGCCGCCCGGCCGTCTCCGGGTCGGTGGCAGTTTTGGCACACGTTGTTGTAAATCTTCGGTGATGTCACCGAAGCGGTCAAATGACCCGGGCCATTGCTGGTAGACAAATGGCAGGTATTACAGCTGACACCGTTGCCCATATGAGGCGCAACCGGCAGAGCGGCTGAAGCACTCATGGGAATCATGGCAACAAGGAGAGCCAGGGCCCAATTCACAACGTATGATTTCTTCATATAAGCTCCTTAACATCAGTGGAAACAGTAAGCTCTATTTTATGGTCCGATGACTGCACACAGCGTCAATCCCGCCATGACTACGGCCGAAGGTTGACATTTCTGATGACCAGCTTGCCGGCCTGTACGATGATTTTGCCGGATACCGTACTGTAGTCGGATGAGGCCGCGTTCGTGAATTCAGAGTTGTAGCCGCCCTGGAGCACGATCGTGATGTTGCGGTCGGCAACCATGACTCCGGAGGTGTTCGCCGACAGCATACCGGCCATTATCTGAATCTCGGATCCCTCGGTTGCCGCGTTGTATGCTTCCTGGAGGGTATTGAAGTAATTACCGTCAACTTTTGCCGGCATCTGGCTGTTGAATGCTGCCGCCACACTCTTGGCACCGGTCATTGTCACGGTACAGGTATCCGTCATACCGCTGCAGGCACCCGACCAGCCTCTGAATACAGAGGAGGCGTTCGGCATTGCCGTGAGGAGCACCTGAGTATTGTCAAGGATTTCAGACTGGCAGGTCGTATTTTCACCGCAGACAACGGTGCCGTTGATCGTACCGCCGCTCGTAGTCGTGAGGGTCAGGGTGTACGTTGTACGTGTCGTGCCTGCCACCGGAATGGTATTGGTGATTTCGTCATTGTTCGTGTTAACTGCACGCACCGTGTAATAGTAGGTCGTTGCCGGAGAAAGCCCAGTATCGGTATAGCTGGTTCCCAGCAGTTCTCCACCGACCTGAATGCCAAGCTGCTCTGCACTGGCCGAGCGGTAGATATGCGTCCTGCTGAAGCCGGGATCAACCGGATTTGTCCAGCTGACGGTCAGGCTGTTGACCGTTGCCGAGCCGACCGTGATGTTGGTCGGCTGCATGTTGTCGATACCGAAGACCGTAATGGCGCCACCGCCGTTGGAGACGAGCAGGCGCTTGTTTTGAACACTGAACTGATCAAGAGCCACATCGACAGGAACAAACAGCTTACCGCTAGTAAAACCGTATCCCCCGAGGTCCGCGATTCTCATGTTTGTGGCACCGTCGAGGACTTCAATATTAGCCTGGTAGGAGTCGGTGACGTATATTCTGTCAAGGGCGCCACTCTGGGGATTGTATTCAAGTGCAATACCCTGGGGGCTGCTGAACAGCGGTGTAGCCGGATACACTGGTGATGCTGCATAACCAAGGGAGCCGACGGTTTCAAGGCCGGCCAGATCTACCGGGTCCACAAATTCGATGGATCCAATCAGCGTATTTGCGACCACGATCCTGTCGTTGAATTTGTCGTAGGCGATCCCGGTGGGATTGTACAGAAACAGGAGGTCAGGGTCTGAGGTGACGGCAAGGGTGTAGGTGCTGGAGCCGCTGTTAAAGGTAAATTTTTTGAGATTGTTGTTCTTGCTGTCAACCACATAGGCATCACCGTCCACGTCGACAGCGATTCCATTTGCAAAACCGAACGTGCCGAAACGATTGATTTCAGCACCGGTATCAGGGTTCATGACTGCAACATAGCTGGCCTGGGAAACCAGTAGATTGCCATCCTTGGCGACGGCAATGCCGGCTACGTTCTTCGGAGTGACAAATGTCTGCAGGAGCTTTCCCGCGTTGCTGAATTTCAGCACCCCCGCCAGTCGCGGATCCGTCGCATAAATGTTGCCGGAAGCATCGGTAGCCAGTCGTGCCGGCACCGTAATCCCCGCAGTGATCGCCGGTAGGACATTGATCTTTGGCCCTGTCGCGCAAATGGCGACATCGGATGCAGGATACAGCCCACAGAGCAGAGTTAGTGCCAAGCCCAGCGTCAGTGCCAACTTTCTGAAATAGTTCATAGGGATGTGCCTCCAGACAAAAAGCGGATAGCCATGATTTTCAACTAATAGCATCGATTATAAAACGGTCAAATGACGGCAAAAAATCGCCGCTCTCATTAAGAGCATAAAGTAAGCCAAGAAACAACATAAAACAGTCATGGACCCGCGCCTGCAATGAAAGGCACGGGTCCATGACAATACCAAACTTGTCACTCCGGCAGCCCCTCTTTCCAGTTAATCTGGATGGTAGCTTTGTGCCACACGGTTACCCGTGCTTTACCTTTTCGGCGACTAAATTTGCAAAAAATAATTTTGTTTACATCAAACTAATGCCTGCAAAAAATCATATCACTCAATTGGTGCTGGTCAATTCAATTTCTATCTATACATCGGCACTCACGGCAAAACCTTGAATAGCAAGTTACAGGCCAATACATCAACATTCGATAACGCTCCGATATAATTGCCTTTTATCAACGCTTATGAATGTTAGGCAGCTTCACTGCAACCATTGTCACTGCGACGTTATTTGGCACCCAAACCCCGCCAAAACACTAACAAGTTATTTATTTCAGCATGTTACATACACAACGTCATGCCGACAACAAAATGTATCCGTGCAATTTTTTTGCACCGGCGAATAATTCTCTGGCTTGGCACCCACAATTTTCGTGCGGCAACCAGCAGGAAGGACCACGTACGTAATTACATCATTACAGGGGAATTGCGTATGTCGGCAACAGGAACTCCACTACCGACCGGAGTGGAGAGATGATCTATTTCCATGATTACTTGGAAAAGGCTATCTTATTAACTTCACTCGGGGCCTTGTAGGTAAAGTCCCTTTTGGATGTCCTGATCGGGTCCAAGCCGAGCGTAACCCAACCCGATGAACGCCTGAATCTTGCTATCGTCCTTCTCTCGATCAGGGAGTCCAGAATATAGTCCTTCACATAATCATAACGGTTATCGGGATATGCCACCTGAATGAGCATTGTTGACTCATCTCCTTTCTCCTTATTGTAAAAAATACCTTTTTTGTCCTTAATATGTCAACTCAATGCACATCAGCTGCTTTTTGATTGAGCCGGGCAAAAAATATTGGGATACTTAAAATCAGAAGGGGAGTGATCGGTATGGCGTGGCAAGTTATTGTGGCACTCGTGGTTGTACTGCTTACCGCCGGATGCGCAACCACCTACAGGAATGACAGCCTGGTTAGGTTACAGAACCTGCCCCAGCATTATGAGCTGTTTGATGCGAAACTGGCATGGGAAGCGTCTACGACTGATTCCTCAACGACCATAAGCGGGGTCATCAAAAATATCCGCTATTTTATGATGGAAGAGGTGGAAATACAGGTAGCGACCCTTGCAGTTGATGGCCGCGAGGTTGCCAGGGATACGTATTTCGTGACCAGGATTAAAGAAAACGAAGCGGAACCTTTTATCCTGAAACTTCCGGCGGTTTCACCAGGTAGCACCCTGCGTTTTCACTATCGCTACATCGGTAATGATGGAGGCGGTGATTCAGGCGATGCGCTCACATGGCGACAGTCGTTCAACTGGAAAATTCCGTGACCGGCTGAAACACCAATTAACCCGGGGCCCGACGGCTACATGCAATGTCCGCCATTTTTACGGTGGCGCGGTGGCATTGTTTTTCGGCTTTCATTCCGTCTGTTCAAGTCGTTAGTCAGGGGAGGGTTCCCCCGATCCCGACAGCGACTCTCTACGACACCTCTTCCTCGGGTGGCGCGACTGCCCGTGGCACCTCCTCTGACAACCGGGGTTCTCACCGTTGACGTTTACATCCACCGCAGTGATAATATTTCATTACAGTCTGGTGAAAAAAAAATTATGCGTGTATAGTCGTGTTTTGTAAGCGGTTCCATCCATCTGAAGAAGGAGAAACTCATGATCCGTACAATGATTGCATGCATGATATGTGTCCTGGCGGCGGCCAGCATTTCCACCGCTGCAGTGGGCGTCGACATTTCTACTCCCAACGCCAGGGTGCAGGTAGGCACCCCCGCGCCCCCGCCGCCACCTCCCCTTCCGCAGGTGCGGGTCATTGAAAAAGAACGTGTTATTGTCAGGGAACACGATCACCACGATAACGGCAAACACAAAGGGCATTACAAGAAACACAAAAAACATAAGAAGCATCGCGACTAACTGTTAACGGGGCTGTAGCTCAGCTGGGAGAGCGATGCGTTCGCAACGCATAGGCCGACGGTTCGATCCCGTTCAGCTCCACCACAATGAATAAGGCACCTCCGCATACCCGCGTGGTGCCTTATTCATTCGCCAATGACGTTAAGAATCAGAGGAGGAGCAGGTTATGTCAAAGACGTTACTTGTGATATTGTGCGCCCTGACGTTCCTTACAGGATGCGTCGACCAGGTCATTCGCATAACCAGCACCCCCGGCGATGCCGAGGTCTACGTAAATCGCAGCCGGTTAGGCAACACGCCGCTGATCCTCACCAAGGATGATATCATGCCGCTCTGGGGCTATTACGGCACCTTCGAACAAGCCCTCATTACCGTGAGAAAACCCGGGTATCAGGATTACATCCTGTATGTGAACGAGTTTGACCTGCCGAACCGGATCCATGCGACCTTGCCCCCCCTGCAGCCATCGACTGAACCCCGAAATTAACGGGGCCCGCTTCACGGCGGCCCCGTTCCTCCGTCGCGGGAGCCGGCTATGCCAATGCGCCGGTTTTTGCCGAAGGTGACTCGCCGGGTTACACCGGTCTCGAATTCAAACATCCCCTCCAGAATATCCACCAGCCGTTCGCGGCTCACTTCCTTGCCACTCCGCCGCAACCCCTCGACAAGTATCTTTGCAACGGCATAGGCGTAAACCCGGGCGGGCGACAAATCAGCAGTCATCCCGTACCGGTCCGCCAAAGCCTGCAGTTCGGCAGCCCCCCATCCCGTCACCTCTCCCGGCAGGCCCGAAGAAGGCAGCCGGGTCAGCTGTCGACCGGCATGCAGGAAGAAACCATAGCGGCCGACGGCACCATCAGGCGGCAGCACCGGGGCAAAAGTCCCAATACAAGGAATTTGTATCGACTCGGCAACCGCCGCACACCTCTCTCCTCCCGATCCGTATCCGCAGATCAGAGCAAACACCCCCGCCTCTTCCACTGCCCGACGCAGCTCCGGCTCCGGATTTCCGGCCGGGAACGGCACCAGTTCCAGGCTTCTGCCGAATATTCCCCCCATCGCGTTGATATCGGTAACAACGGCCCGGACCATTGCCGGAAAGTCAGCGGCACCTGTTTCAGCCGTAATCACCCCGATCCTGATAGAGCTGCCGGTGATCCCCGGATCGCGGCGGATGCCGATGGTCCGGCAATAGGCCAGCAAATCCTGCAGATCCCCATCGTCCATATCGTAGACTGGCATTGCGGGATCACCCGCCACCCCCCCGGGGAAGACCCCGTCCTGCAGGTAGCTCATCAGGCTCTGCTCGCTGAACGCCGGGTGCCGGCGCCCGCCGGGATGGAGGTGCCCATAGCTCTTCATCAGGTGCCGCCAGGTGATGTCGGAGGGCTGCACGCCGCTTTCACTGCGGCCAAGACCGTCATGACCGTGACAGCTGGCACAGGTGGCCGACTCCCCCGGCACCTCCAGCAGTTCCTTGCCGAAATAGGCGGTAATGGGGCGCCCTGCCGGGCTGGTGCCGGTGTGATAGATCTGGCGTCCCCGCGCCTCACGGAGGGCTGCGGAGTCCGCGGCGAAGAGCGATGGAGCCGATGCCGCCATCCAGAGGAGAATGCAAATCAGGAATGATCGTCTGCGCATGGGTAGGTTCGGGGGGGCTACGGTCTCGCCCGTTTACGGGCGGCCGTCAGTTCGTTCAGCCCCGCCAGGAGTGTATCGGCGGAGGGAAAACCGTAGTAGCGGCGCCAGACATCCCGGCGGGCGTCACCAATGATGATTGACGGCTGGTGGTTGCGGATATCGGCCGTATACATGTCAAGCCCTGCCAGGACCCGGTCCACGTTCTCCTTCCGGCCGGTCAGGAAGGTCCACCCCGGGCGGGCCTTCAATTTGCCCGCATGGGCCAGGAGCCGGGCCGGGGTATCGTTCACCGGATCGATGCTCAGGGTTACCAGCTGCACCTCGCGGCCGAGCCGGTCGCCAAGCCGCCGCTGCAGATTTACCAGAATGGAATCGAGGACCGGGCAGATGGTGGTGCAGGTGGTGTAGGTAAAGGCAATGGCGACGATCCGGTCGGCAATGACATCACTCCCGAAACGAAGGGAGCGCCCGTTCTGATCCTGCAGTTCCAGGTCGTGCAGCCTGATCTTGAGTGCAGACGAATCGGCCGCTCCCGCCCCGCAGGGAATCAGGGCCGTCAGCAGCACAACGAGTATAAGATAGCGGCGCCACCCCATCTCACTCGCCTCCCCGGCGAGCCGCCCGCACATTGGCGGCAAAGAGGTAGTCATCGAGGTAATCATGGATACCGTCGCCGTTCAGGTCCGTTGCAGCATCACTCGACATCAGGAAACGGGCCAACCCCTCCTCATCGAGGCTGACCCCCACCCCGTCCGGGGGGAGGGGGGGCGCCACCGTCAGAGGGATCTCACTGCGGCTATCGCCATCGGTCACCGTTACCATGGCTCGCAGGGTACCGCGCTCCGGGATCACCGTCAGGGTCCAGATGGCTCCCTCGGCCCGGACATGCATCACCGAGGCCCCTTCCAGACCGAAGGTCGGCTCGCTCCCGGCACGGACCGTAATGTGCAGGGTCACCTGAGCGGCGCCGTCCGTCAGCGCAACCGACGGTTCCTGAACCATGCCGTGTTCACCGGCGTCGAACAGCGCCAGCAGGGCGGCTGCCGACCGTTCACCGCTGTAATGATAAAATCGGTCCAGGGTGCTCGGATAGCGCAGCAGATGCCCGGCTTGATCGGGCTCCTGACCGGCCGGCATGGTCTCGAGAGGAGGTTCTGGCCCTCCATTCGCGGCACCCGACACTGCAGCAACCCCTCTCCCCCCTCCTGAAGCCGACGTCTGCGGGGCAGGGGGACGATGCTGCACGGTACTGTCTGCCGGAGCAATCGGTTTCGCTTCAGCAGGCGGGGGTGGCGAGCCGGCCCCGGCCCGGGCATCCAGCGGGGCGGCCGCGACACTTACCGGCCGCGACTTGAACCCCAGGATCCGTTCATCTCCACCCGGGAGACGCTCGAAGGTGATCGTAGCCAGCAGACCTCCGCCGGAAAGTTCCCGGCCTCGAACCACCAGGACCCGTACCTCGCCGGCAATCGCCGTATTGGCGATAAAGCTCGCATCGGCGGGAATCACCCCACCCCGGGCAACAACAGGCCGGGTCAGGCCGGATTGGTCGTAACTGACCGTAAAATCAAGGGCGGCGACCCCCTCCAGGGAGCTGCCGTTAATAGCATACACGCCGGGTGAGACCCTCTCCAGATTGAATCCGGGGTCACCGAAAGCGGCGGAGGTCTGCAGCAGCGCCAGCAGCAGCGGCAGGACAAAGCGGAATCGTGCGCGTATCATGGGTGGACCGCCTGCAGATTGAGGGTGGGAAGCTGCCCGAAACCGGGTCCCAGTGACGACAGCGAGAAATAGATGCGATACATACCGGCCTCCGGTGGAGTGAAGGTGAATTCATGGACACCGTCGCCCATCGGTTTCACGATATGGCGCTCCTGCCACTTTCCGTAGGGGGTCAGGGTCGGCAGGGCTGTCAGTGCTGGCGGTGAGGCCAGCGACGCACCGGTGGCATCGTCCAGGAGCCTGAGCCGCACCTTCACCGGGGTGCCGCTCTTCACGGTCCGCTCCGGCATCAAGAACTCGAGCCGTACCGCCTGTACGCTCTTCATCTGTTTCAAGGCGGGGTTGGGGTCAGCGCTGAAACTGAGGCATTCACTGATGCGAGGTGAATCCAGCAGGAACATCACATCGTAGATGCCGTCACGGGGGATTTTGATCCGGGAGGAGTAGATCCCCGGCGCCGTCTCCCGCAGGCTCCTGTTGAGGGTCTTCAGGGCACGGGGCGTCCGTCCCGAATTCTTGTAGGAGCCCATGGGAACCGCCATCCCCTCCATGTAGTAGATGATTGTGGCGTCCGACGGCGAGGCTATGACCACCGAGTTCCCTTCCGGGGTCGTTGCGATGCTGTCACCTCCTGAGGGGACATAGCTGGACTCCCCCGGGGAGCGGCTGCCGCCGGAGACCTTCAACGAGGTGACCCGGTCGCCCCGCCCCAGGCTCTCCAGAGCGAGCAGCGACACCTCGGCGGTCCCCCGGGAGCGGATGTAGGCAAACGCTGCAGAGAAGGAGATCTTGTCGGGATCCGCCCCTACCGGTTCACGATAGGTGACCGAATCGGACGACGCGTCCAGCACCAGTGCCATGTTGGTAAGGCGGTTGAGGACGATGCCCCAGCGGTCGCCGGGGGCGAAACGGATGGCGGCCAGTCCCGGCGCATCCCTGACCACGCGGGAAATCTGAAATGTCGTCCCATCGATGACCGTGATCGTACCGTCCCGTTCATCGGTCACATAAGCGGCCTTGCTCAGGGAGGAATAGACAATGGCGGTCGGCTGTCTGCCGGTTCTGATCACCTTGACGACCTTCAGGCTCTGGGTGTCGATCACTGAGACCGTTCCGGCATCCCGATTGGCAACAAAGAGTGTCAGGCTATCGTCGGCAATGGCAATCTCGTGTCTGCCGGGCGCGGTGGGAATGCTGGCGGCAACGGCTCCGCGGCCGCTGTCCAGTGCCGTTACACCGCCGGAGGCGCCGGGGGCATCGTTACCAACCCAGAGATAGTGGCCATCCGGCTGCAGGGCAAGCCTGGTCGGCTGATCACCCGCCGGCAGGTTTTCATGGACCGCAAAGCGTTCCAGATCAACCAGGGCAATCTGACCGGTCTTGGGCATGGTAACGTAGAGGCTCTTTTCGTCGGGTCCGATCACCCAGTCCGCGCCGGGCGAGCGGAGCAGGATCATCCGGTACATCTGGGAGAAACCGGCCACCCCCATGATCGGGTCGATAACCGATACGGTGGCATCGTTGTTCAGGGAAAGGATGTAATAGCTGTTGAGATCGATGTCGGGGCGGTAGCTCAAGCCCCCCTTCAGGTAGGAACGGATCTTGTCGGAACAGGACATCTCCTGCCGGTTCTTCTCCCCCGTAAACTCCTTGCGTTGGTCCACCCAGACCGCGGGATAGAGGGAGGTCACCGGGACCTTGCCCGAACTGTCACGGACGGAGATCGCCAGATCGGCATACTCCCCCTCCAGCAGCCGCCCCTCGCCACCATCTCCGACCGGGGTCACCCGCAGCTCGATGGCGAGCCCCTGCCGCTCTGCCCTGCTGCGCAGCTGCTCCGTCACCGGCTGCGGCCCGGCCCACACAACAGTGGCAAGCAGCAGCGGGACAAGCAGATATGGCCAACCTGTTCTGTAATTTCTCATACCATTTCCGAAACCGGGGAGACCGCGCGTGCTGCCGGCACGTTACTCTACCCGCATGATCCCCCACATGCCGTTATTGTAGTTGATCGGCAGCATATCACGGAACAGGTAATCGCCGGTGACAGAAAATGCGCCTCCCGCCCCGTGCTCCGGCAGCAGGTCCCAATGATTGGTCGGCCCTCCCTGATCCTGGCTGCCATGCCAGAAGGATCTGGGGTTGGAACCGATCCGGGAGGAATTCGCCGTATAGGGTTCCCGTTGCCAGACGTGGCCGTAGAGGGCAAAGACATGGTTACGGGTATGCCCCCCTGGGTAGACCAGCCGCAGCCGGACCGGCTGGGCGGCCTTGGCGGTAAAGACCGGGGTCTCGGGGTCGCCCCCCACGAGCGCGTTGGTCAGGACGTTGGTGAAATCGGTCTGCCGGGTCTGCCCCGGGGATGACTCCGGTTCGAGGCCCATCCGGAACCAGATCGGTTCGCTCCGGTAATTGATCGCCTTGAGTCCCGTATCCTCCGAATCCTCCATGCCGGAGACGATCGGCACCGCCGTACGGTCGCCGAAGCGCATCGGCACATCGTTCTGGAATACCAGCACCTGTTCCCGGAAGAATGAGTTGTCCTGGTTCCTGACAATCGCCGAGGTCCGCGACGGCCGCTGGTCCTCCGGGACCAGCGGGTCCGGCGCGGGATAGTCCTCAACCCAGGTTGAACCCTGCGGCTCGATGATCAGCGCCCCCAGGGCACCGTGGCCGGAATGCCTGATCCGGTCCGGCGACATGAGCCCGGTGGCTCCGAACTCCACCGGCGTTGCCACGCGGCGGTTGTTGACAATCCTGATATTACCCGCATACCAGCGATAGACCCTGGTGGAACCGGGGGCCACCGTCTGGTCGGGATTGTTACCCACATGGGTGCCGTCGCTGCGGGTCACGTCGAACTCCACCAACTGCGGGTGGAGGCCGACGGTGCTGGAGGTAGCCACATGATTCAGGTTGAAGTTGTCGATGAACGGCTGGGTGGCCACGAATGCCGGAGCGCCCGGCATGGTCTGGGGCAGCCGGTTGTGGAGGGTCACCTCGATGCAGTCGCCGGCAGCGGCCCGCAACACCAGCGGCTCCACCGGCACCCCCGCCTTCAGCCGCCCGTTGCCGTCCAGGTCCTCGTTCCGTACATAGGCGATGGCATAGGGATCGTTGAGCGGCCCGTTGTTGGCCGTACGGCCGTTGTAGATCAGGGTTCCCCCCGGCAGGGCGCTCTGGGCGAAGACCGCCGTCACATCATAGCGGCGGACCGGCGCACTATTGGGACAGACGCCGTTGAAGTCGGCTTCGTTGACGGCCGTCACCGGTGTCGTGCCGACCGGGTTGTTGGGAAGTGGCAACAGATTCGGCTGGCGGGTGGCATAGGAGCGCAGCAGCCCCCAGGTGCCGCTCCAGATCCCCTCCACCGAAGAATTGAGCGTGTAGAGGTAATCGGCCCGCGGGCCGGCCTGCCCCTTGTCCGGGATCATCGGCATATCCAGCACGAACTGCTCTGAGATCCCCAGGTGCTGTGAGTTGCGCCAGCCGGAATTGGGGGCCCCGAACTCCTGCAGCCATTTCAGGCCGTGGATGGTGGCATTGTGGGACTCCTCCGTCGCACCGGTCTGGATGCGCACCCGTACCTTGTCCCGTTCGTAGACCTGCAACAGCGGCGTATAGGGGTCCCGGGGGGCGACGTTGGCGGTCAGGGGGGGGTAGAAGCCCGGCTGCTGGTTCAGCAGCGGGTTCGACCGTACCACCGTGGATGAGAAGGCATGGGAAAGGTCGCCGGCAAGACCGGGCGCCTGGCTGTTGGTCCGGGGATCACGCACCCGGTGCCCGATGGACTCGTTGCGGTAGTTGATGGCAAAGGTGCCGTCGTCACCGGCTGAAATAGCGGTCGGGCAGGGGGGCGGCGACCCATTGGGACAGATCCGGGGACGCTGGAAGAGATTCGGCAGCCCCACCTCCTGCTTGCCCGGCGGGTTGATGGCCTTGGCCGGGTTGCTGCACGGGACCGTGGTACAGGCATCGGCCTCATAGGCGATGGTGAAATCGGCCGCCTGCATCATGAATTCCCGGTAGCTGTCGGCCGGATTGGCCGTGATCACGTCGGCACGCCAGCTGGTGGGGCCGCCGTCGAAACGGCCGCCATAGAACTGGCCGGTCTCCGGATTACGCCAGCGGGACCCCTGGGGCTCGGTGACCAAGGTGGCGTACAGCCCGGCCTGCTGGTGGGTGGAGGGGCCGAAATGGTCATGGGTGAAGACGTTGCCCAGAGTGCGGTCCTCCCCCTTGTTGTTCAGCAACGGATCGACATACCAGCGCTGCACCGTGGTGCGGGCCCCGGTGATGTCCCGGCCGTTGAAGCTGGAACCGAAATAGGGGTGCGGCTGGGGCGACAGGGTGCGGCGGACCCCGTTCTCCAGCAGCAGCCCCCCCTTCTGGTTGATGGCGTGGATCCGCTCGCGCACCTCATCGGGGCTCATGGTGCCGTCCTCGTAGTTGAAGCCGTTGGCCGAACCGTCGGAGGAGGTGACATCGAACTTCACCAGATGGATATGCTGGCCGATGATGTCGGTCGGGGTCCGGACCTGGAAGTCATCCTGCTCGTAGACCCCGGGCACCAGGTTGGTATGAAGGAAGTTGACGCAGTCGCCGGTGTTGGCCCTCATGAAGAACGGCTCCGGCGGCCTGACCCCGCCGACCGTGTCCAGTGCGTCCCCCCAGAGGGTAATGATGCGTGACTGGGGAAAGTGGTGCCCCAGCTTGTTCAGTTTCAGGTCGAACTGGATGTTGGCGGCTTTGTAGGTGCGCGGTGTGCCGGTGGCACGGCCGTCGTCGCTCCGGCAGGGGTCGGCAAAGGGGGCCCCGGGTGCCGGCGGCAGGCCGTTGGTCCTGAACAGGGCGGGGGTACCGTTCGGCAGAAAGGTCGGGTGGTTCGGCTGGGCGTGGAAGGCCATACCGGCCCGCTCGGCACGGTTGCCGGTTTCCGGGACGATCTCGGCATCGGCCCGCACCAGCTCCTTGGTGAAATCCAGCGGGGTGACCACGGAGGTAACATCGGAGCCGCCGCCCGGGGTGCCGTTGCCGCGCACGAGATGCCGCGGCAGGCCGCCGTCGTCGGCGATGTCGAGGGGGGGTGAAGCGGGGCGATGACCGGCCTTCATGCCGATGTTGAAGGGATAGCC
>CAZSTJ010000064.1:0-15024 GCA_964609805.1 uncultured Geobacter sp.
GGGGTGTGAAGGGGATCCAATCCTGCAGGCGGATACCATTGCAGAGGCGACCCGCCGTATGAAATCGGCAACAAAGCGGGGAACGATCAATTTCAATTCGAACGGATCGATGCCCGACAAGGTGCAGCTGCTCTGCGATGCCGGCATGGATTCCTTCCGGTTCTCCATGAATTCAATCCGGGAACAGGTGTACGATCGTTACTACCGGCCCAGGGGATACCGTTTTGCCGATGTGCTCCGTTCCGTGCGGACCGCAAAAGAAAATGGCCGGTTCACCATGATCAACTACCTGATCTCTCCCGGTGTCTCCGATGCCCCGGAAGAGGTGGAAGCCCTGCTGGAATTTGTGGCCGAGACCGGGGTGGATATGATTCAGATGCGAAATCTCTCAATCGACCCGGAATACTACAATCGGGAGATGGGGGTTACGGGGAAAGGCATCGGCATGTATCACCTGCTGCAGCTGCTGAAGCAGAAATTTCCCCGCCTGCAGTTCGGCTATTACAACCGTACCAGGGATAACTTCTATCCCGCAGGTTACGAACAGGGATGGCCGATTCCCGAATAGCATCGGTGACTACATTCTTGATGCAATTTCATGATGTATCGTATAAAATCCCGGCACTTAAAGATTCCCGTACCGTGTCCATGACAGTACCGGTTACAAGGTGGATGAAACATGTCCCTGAAGTTAGGTGAATTACTGATCAGCGAAGGAATAATCACCCAGGATCAGCTTGACGAGGCCCTGAAATGCCATGTCATTTTCGGGGTCAAACTGGGTAGCAGCCTCATTGAGCTCGGCTTTGTCAAGGAGGATGTCCTTCTGAATCTGCTCAGCAGGAAGCTGGGCGTCCCCCCCGTCACGTTCGATGAGTTGTTCCATGCACCTCCGGACGTCATTGCCCGGATTTCACCGGCGGTTGCAGAGAAGTTCCGGGTAATTCCCATCAGGCTTGACAACAAACGTCTGCATGTGGCCATGACTGACCCGACGGATCTCATGGCCCAGGAGGAACTGGCCTTTATCACGGGTAATATCATTGTCCCTGCGATCGCCCCCGATATCCAGATCCTCTATGCCCTGGAAAAATATTATGGCGTTAAATTTGATCATCGTTATGTAAGCGCCAACTATGGAATCCAGAGGATGAGATTACAGAGTACGGTGGACGAATCGGACGGATTTATAACCGACGACAGCAAATACACCATCAGTGCCGACTATTCGTCGCCGGCCGGGGAGGCAACCCCGCAGCCTGCCCCGCCGACACCCGCGGCATCTGCACCCTCACCAATACCTGCACCCACATCTGCACCTGCACAGACTGGCGGGTTGCTGAACGTCACGGTTCCGAAAAATATACGTAACGAACAACCGTCACCGGAAGCTGATGCACCGACATCCCTCGGATTGGAACGGTATACCGTCGACAAGCTTTCTCTCGATTTCTCGAAGACGGCCACGCGCGACGAGGTTGCCGATGTCTTTATCCGCTATCTCGGGCAGGAATTCACTTGCTGTGCGTTGATGACTCTCCGGGGAACCATCGCCTTTGGCTGGAGGGCTGCGGTGGGGGGGCTGCCGGTAAAGGGTTTTGAGGATGTAAATCTTGATCTGTCGAAGAGTTCAGAGTTGAGCGAGATCTATACCGGAAAACATTATTACCTGGGGCCACTGGCAGAGTCGAGCGCCGCTGCGCCATTGATCCAGGCACTGGGGCTCGCGGCCAATCCGATCCTTGCCCTGCCGGTCGTCATGAACGAGCGGATTGTGGCGCTGATTGCGGTGTCAGCAGAGCCGTCATCCCTGCTGCGCCTGCTGGAGGAACTACAGAAGCTGGTCTACAAGGCCTCGCTGACCTTTCAGATTCTGGTCCTCAAGAACAAACTGCTGCAAACCTGAACATCCGGACTCCGGATAGTTTACCTTCCTGCCAGTCTGCACTCCCAGCGCCAGGCATCGCCAACGATGGTGCGTAGATCATTGTGACGGGGCTGCCAGCCGGTCAGGCTGCCAATCCTATCGGCCCGTGCCACCAGGGATGCGGGGTCCCCCGGTCTCCGGTCGGCCTCGACGACCTTGATCGCCACCCCGCTGACCTCCTTCACCATCTCAAGCACCTCCCGCACGCTACTCCCCTTGCCGTATCCGACGTTCATAACCGTGGATTCGCCACCCTTTTCCAGATACTTCAGGGCACAGAGGTGGGCGGCTGCCAGATCCTCTATGTGGATGTAGTCACGGACTCCGGTGCCGTCGGGGGTCGGATAGTCGGCACCGTAGACATGGACGCACTCCCGTTGCCCCAGTGCGGCCTGACAGGCGACCTTGATCAGGTGAGTCGCATCGGGGGTGCGCTGTCCCATGCGCCCCTGCGGGTCGGCCCCGGCAACATTGAAATAGCGTAACGCCACATGACGCAGACCGTGGGCGGCAGATGCGTCCCGCAGCATCCATTCGCTCATCAGCTTGGAAGTGCCGTAGGGATTGATGGGTGCCGGCAAACACTCCTCCGAGGCCAAGGGGGCTTCAGGGATCCCGTACACGGCAGCGGTGCTGGAGAAAATAAACCGTTCGACACCATGTTTGCAGCACGTTTCGAGCAGGCCGAGGGTGTTGCGGGTATTGTTGCCATAGTATTTCAACGGTAATGAGACGGATTCGGGGGCAATGATCGATGCCGCGAAATGCAGCACGGTGCTGAAGCGGTGCCTGTTGAACGCCGCCTCCAGGCATTCATGGTCGGAGAGATCTCCGACGATCAGCTCCTCGCCGTTCACCAGTGCTTCACGGAAACCGGTGGAGAGGTTGTCGTAGACGACTACCGTGCGCCCTGATTCACTGAGCTGACGGACCACATGGCTGCCGATGTAGCCGCAGCCGCCGGTGACGAGTATGGTTTCGGACATGAGTCTTCCTTGTGAGGTTACGAAATGTAGGTGCGGACGGCCTTCAGCGCCCGTTCCAGACGCTCCACCGAGTGGGATTCGAGGGTGCAGACCGCATCCGGTGAATACTGGCGAATCTGGGTGAACAGGAGGGGAAAATCAATAATCCCTTCACCGGGAGGGAGATGCTCGTCCGCTGTACCATGGTTGTCGTGCACATGGCATTCGGCGATGAACGGCCCAAGTTCGGCGAACCATTCCTGAAGCGTGCCGGTTGTGAACATGTTCCAGTGGCCGATATCGAAACAGTGCCTGACGCACGGATCGTCAATGGCTTCAAGCAGTCCGCGCAGGGTGGAGGGCTCTTTTTCGAAGATATTTTCGATGGCAATGATGCAGCCGATTTCCCGGGCCAAGGGGATGAATTCCCGCCAGAAATCGATACTGTTCTTGAGCCAGTCAAGGCGGTTGCCGCCGTAGCGCAGGTCGTCATAGCCGGGGTGAAAGACGATCACCCGCGGTTTAAGCTGCTCCGCAGCCCGAAATACCTGCTGGAAACGTTTGCGGGTCACGTCCCGAATGAATGGATCGAGGGCCCCGGGGTTCAGGTCCAGGAAGGGGGCGTGGATAGTCGTGGCAAGCCCCGCCTTATGCAGCAGGGCGGCCTGGGCCGATAACTCCTCCCACACGATGTTGTCAAGGGCTTCGGCAGAGAAGAAGACTTCGGGGTTTAACTTGTGGGCGACAATGTATTCCAGTCGCTGTGAAAGTTGGGTATAGGGGACATGGGCGTGGATGTTACTGAGCATTGGCCTGATCCTTCCGGTGTTTCTGGATGAGGGCGTCCGCCGGGGTGCGATCCACCAGATCCTCAAGCTTGGCGATGGAATTCGGCTCACCCAGGACGATCAGGGTATCTCCCCCCTCGATCTTGGCTTGGGAGTGGGGGTTGAATACCATCTTGCCATGGGCCTTCTTGATTCCGACAATGATGACGCCGATCTCCTTGCGGAACCCCGAACTGACCAGGGTCTCTCCGGCAAAGGCAGAATGTGGAGGTATCGTAATCTCTTCCATTTGCAGATCCATGTGCTCGCTGCCGGTGGCAATCTCGATAAAGTCTACCACATTGGGGCGCAGGACTGACTGGGCCATCCTGCTGCCGCCGATAATATACGGCGAGACCACCTTGTTGGCACCGGCTCTTTTGAGCTTGATATCAGATCCCTCTTCACCGGAACGGGCCAGGATGAAGAGATCCGGGTTCAGTCCACGGGCGGTCAGGGTGATGTAGACGTTTTCTGTATCGGAGGTGACCACCGAGATGAGGCCCTTTGCCCGCTTGATGCCCGCACGCAGAAGGGTCTCGTCGAGGGTGGCATCTCCCTTCAGGTGGAGATACCCCTCTTCATCCAGTTTTTCCGCCGTTTCAATATCTTTTTCTACGATGACGAACGGCAGGCCGTTGGCCTTGAACTCCTTGCAGATCAGCGATCCGATACGGCCGAAGCCGCAAATAATGTAATGATCCGAGAGCGAATCGATCATCTTTTCCACCTTCTTTCTGCCGATAATTCGCTGTATCTGTCCTTCGAACATGATCTGGGCCAGACTACCGACGATGTAACCGAGGACGCTGACCCCAACGACGATCAGGCCGATGGTGAACAGCTTGCCCGCATCGCTGAGCGGCCGTACAACCTCGAAGCCGACGGTACCGAGGGTGATCACGGTCATGTAGAGTGAGTCAATGAAACGCCACCCTTCGATCGTCATGTACCCAAGGGTTCCCAGGGACATGAGGACAAAGAGCACGATCATCGAAATTCTTAAGTGGCGTACGGGATCCATGACCGGCAGATTACCTGCTGCACACGCAAATATCAAGTGTGATGATGCGGAGCGTAAGCACCTGAACGGTCACGGGTTCAGAGGTCTTTTACGGCATGAAAAAAATACGGTTCCATCAGCAGGGTCCGATTGACAATTGTTGCATACTGTATACAATGTACCAAACTACGCTACGGAGCTGTATTATCATGAAAAAAGGGATGGAAAAGCACCTTACGCTGCGTGAAAAAATCCTCGAAAATATCCGTGATGCAATCATTTCCGGAAGCCTGAAGGCTGGCAGCAGAGTGTCGGAACCCGAACTGGCCGAACGATACGGCATCAGCCGGACCCCGATCAGGGAAGCGTTCCGGCAGCTTGAATCGGAGGGATATCTGACGGTCATCCCCCGGCGCGGTGCCGTTGTCAGTGAGTTCAGCCAGAAAGACGTTGAGGATTTCTATGCCATCAAGAGCATTCTTGAGGGTTACGCCGCCCGGCAGGCTTGTCTGAAATTGACGGACAGGGAACTCGACCGGCTTCAGGCCAATAATCTGAAGCTGCAGGAACTGGCGGAGCAGAATGATATCAAGGCATTCTTCAAGGTACATAACGATTTTCATGAGATGTTCATCAAGGCGGCTGACAACGAAAGACTTCGTGAACTGATAACCAGTGTTGTCACCCGGTTCCAGCGGCTCCGTTTCATGTCGCTCAGTCTTCCTGGCAGGATGTCGATCGTCGTGCAGGAACACGGGAAGATTATCGAGGCCTTCCGCCGGAGAGACGCGGAGACCGCTGAAGCCCTGGTGCGCAAGAATGCAGAATACGGCGGCCGGGTGCTGCTGGACGGCAAGGTCACCGCATCGCAGCGGGCAGAGTTGCAAATCGATATTTAAAAGGATTGATGCATGTCGGGTTCAGTGCGGGACAGCTTCCAGAAATTACCGAAGGTTGACCGGGTGTTGGCATGGCCAGACATAGCGGCCCTCCAGCAGAGGTACGGTCGTCCGGAACTGCTGGCCGCCGTTCGAAAGATCATCGAGAGGGTGCGTGGGCAGCTGCGGACCGAGCCGGGGATACCGTTCCCCACACCTGATGCGATCTGTGCCATGGTTGCCGCCGAGCTGGATGCCGGCGCCCGTCCGAGCCTGCGTCCGGTTATCAACGGCAGCGGGGTGGTCGTCCATACCAACCTGGGACGCTCCCCCCTGGCCGATGAGGCTGAAGCGGCCATCTCGTCAGTCGCCTCATGTTATTCCAATCTGGAGTTTGACCTGCAGCAGGGTGAGCGTGGTACACGCTATGCCCATGTTGAGGAGCTGGTCTGCGAACTGACCGGCGCCGAGGCGGCTCTGGTGGTGAACAATAATGCCGCTGCGGTAATGCTGGCCCTCTCATCCCTGGCCGCCGGACGGGGTGTCGTCGTCTCCCGCGGCGAACTGGTGGAGATCGGCGGTTCCTTCAGGATCCCCGATGTCATGCGCCAGAGCGGGGCGCGTCTGATCGAGGTGGGCACCACCAACCGGACTTCGCTCCGTGATTACCGTGTCGCGTGTGCTGACGACACCGCGTTGCTCCTCAAGGTACATACCAGCAATTTTGCCATTGTCGGCTTTACCGCCGACGTCAGCGTGTCTGAACTGGCTGCGCTCTCCCGCGAGACGGGAACCCCGGTTATGCTGGACGCCGGAAGCGGCTGCCTGTTAGACCTTGCCCCCTACGGCATTGCCGGAGAGCCGACGATTCGCCAGTACCTTGAATCGGGAGCCGATGTAGTGACCTTCAGCGGCGACAAACTGCTGGGAGGTCCACAGGCCGGTCTCATTGCCGGAAAACGGCAATTTATTGAGCCAATGAAGCGTCATCCCCTGCTGCGAGCGTTCCGGATCGACAAACTATGCCTGGCCTCTCTTGAGGCTACGTTACGGTTGTATCGCGACGAGCGCCGCGCTCGCACCGATATTCCGACCCTGCGGATGCTGACCATGTCGGCCGAAGAGCTGCAGCAGCGGGCCGTGAAGATTGAACGCATGCTGCGTCGTGCACTCCCCGGACAGGTGGCCCTGATCCGGCATCCGGGGGAATCAAGCGCCGGAGGTGGTTCCTTTCCTTTGCTGCAGCTGCCGACGACACTCCTGGAACTCAGGATCGGCGACACGACCCCGCAGAGGTTGGAGCAGGCCTTCCGTCGGGCTTCCACACCGGTTATCGGGAGGATCCACCGTGACCGGTTCCTGATAGATGTCAGGACGGTCATGGATCGTGATCTCCCCGCGCTCTCGCGGTCGGTTGCCGAGGTCTGCACCCGGCTGAAAGAAGAACTGTCATGAGTGATTTCAAGTCATATGCGCTGATACCGGCCGCAGGCATGGGCAAACGGATGGGCGCCTCGATCAACAAGCAGTATCTGCAGCTGCAGGGGCTGCCGATCGTGGCGCGGACCATTGCGGTGTTCGAACGGTCTCCCCTGATAGAGGCCATTTATCTGGTCATCCCTGAGGATGAAATCCCCTACTGTCGGGAACATGTGGTTGATGCCTGCGGATTTCGCAAGATTGCCGCCATCGTGCCGGGGGGGCGGGAACGGCAGAATTCGGTCATGAACGGACTGAACGCCATGGGGGACCGGTTGAAAGTTGATGATGTGGTCCTGATCCATGACGGGGTGCGCCCGCTGGTGACAGAGCAGATGCTGGAGGAGTCCATCCGGGTTGCACGCTCTGCAGACGGGGCCCTTGTGGCGGTACCGGCAAAGGATACGATCAAAACGGTCCATGGCGGGATTGTCAGCGGAACGCCCCCCCGGGAAACACTCTGGCAGGCACAGACCCCCCAGTCGTTCCGCTATGGCATCATCTGCAACGCCTACCGTTCGGCGGAACAGGAGGGCTTCATGGGGACCGACGATGCTTCGCTGGTAGAACGGCAGGGAGGTGCGGTCCGGATCGTCCCGGGTGATTACCGGAATATCAAGATCACTACCCCGGAAGACCTCGTGCTGGCGGAAGCTTTTCTGGCCGGTGAAAGGAAGGAGGGGTGACAATGGCGCCTCAGAAACCCGAACGTATTCTTATTGTTGATGACGAGCCCGATATCGCGGCCATTCTCAAACTGCACCTTGAAGACGCCGGCTATGTCACCGCGTGGGCCGGCAACGGTGAAGCCGCGTTGGAGATGCTTACGGGGGGAAACTTCTCGCTGGCGTTACTGGATATAAAAATGCCCGGGATCAGCGGGGTCGAAGCCCTCAACCGGATTCGTGAAGCGGGCCTGGATACGGCCGTCATCATGATGACGGCCCACGGTAGTGAAAGCCTGGCGGTTCAGTGTATGACCTCCGGCGCGTCTGATTACTTCAGCAAGCCGTTCTCCCTTGACGACATGATGCAGCGGGTCGACCGGGCACTGGCAAACCGGCGCACCCAGCTGGGAAACAGGCGGCTGGAGCAGGAAAAGGAAGACTTTTTCTTCATGCTCTCCCATGACCTGAAAAATCCGATCACTGCGGTAATCGGCTCCATCGATATCATGCGTGAGGGGCGCCTGGGACCGGTCAACAGCGAACAGGAGGAATACCTGCAATCCGCCATCGACAGCTGCAACGAAGTGGTTGCGATGATCGATAACCTGCTGGATGTTAAGCGGTTCGAGGCCGGGCGGATGCCGGTGGTTATTCGTCCCAATAGGCCGGCCGAAATTGCAGCGGCTGCCGTACAGCGGTTCGTAAAAGCCGCCGAACATGACGGGATTGCGCTGACGCTCGAAGCGGATGCCGATACCACCGAGGTTGCCGTTGACAGGAATCTGATGAACCGAGTCCTGGCAAACCTGCTGGTGAATGCCATCAAGTTTACGCCGTCCGGCGGCGAGATTCGTGTGTCGTGCCGCTGTATCCGCAATAGCGGGGCGCACCGCATCAGGATACCGGTCTACGTCATGCCGCCGGCCGGTTTCGCCAACCGCAACTGTTTTGTCCGGATCAGCGTCAAGGATACGGGTAACGGCATACCCCACGACGATCTCGACCATATCTTCGACCGGTATGCCCAGTCACGGAACGGGGCCGGGCGCGAACGGGGCGGTGCGGGGCTCGGACTTGCCTTCTGCAAGATGGCAATCGAGAGTTTCAACGGCATTATCTGGGCGGAAAGCGAGGAGGGGGTGGGCAGCGAGTTCATCATTCTGCTCCCCTGCTATCCCGGCAACAACAAGTGCGGGAAATTTTCATCAGAGGTAGCCTCATGAAGATCCTGAAGACCCTTGCGGTTTCTCTGCTGCTGGCGCTTGCATTGAGTTCGGCTGCAACAGCCGAGCTTGATCTGAGCAAGGCGATCACCATCGGATCGGGTCCCAAGACGGTGGTGGAATTTACCGATCCCGATTGCCCACATTGCCGGAAAGCGGCCCGGTACTTCGAGGGGCGCAGTGATGTAACACGGCATATCTTCTTTTATCCGCTGGCCCGGCATCCCCGTGCCAAGGAAAAGGCCCGGTTCGCCCTCTCACAACAGAACAAAGCGAAGGCGTATCACGAAATCATGATGGGGAAGTATGACGCCCCCGGCGCCCTGCCGGCAACGGCTGAAGGGGTGAAGCTGCAGGAACAGCATGTGGAGATCGCAAAAAAATCCAAGGTGGATTCGACCCCGACCTTCATGATCAGCGGCAGGATAATTGAAGGGTTCGAACAGAAGAAGATTGAGGATGCCCTCGGCCGGCCGTAACAGTCAGTCCGCACGGTTCTTCAGCGCGTCGTGCAGCGCTTCCAGCAGCTCGCTGCTCCGGTAGGGCTTGGTGATCGCTGCGCTGAAGCCGAAAGCCCTGAAATCAACAATAGACGGGTCGTCGGGGTTGCTGCTTGCAGCAATCAGACAGGCCTCCGGATCAATGACCAGGATACGGCGTGCCGTTTCGGCTCCGGTAATGTCGGGTATAGAACTGTCCACAATTACGACCGAGTAAGCCGTACCTTTTTCCTTTGCATCCCGGTACAGCTGCCATGCCTCCTCACCGCTGCTGCAGGCCGCTACCCTGTACCCCAGCCCGTTCAGTATGTCCTTTATGAAGTCCCGCATCAGTTCCTCATTGTCGACAACCAGGATGGAACCCACCGCCAGGCGATTGATGACATCATTGATATTCTCGTCGCGCAACTGTTCCTGGGTAAGGGAAGGAAGCAGGATGGTGACGGTGGTTCCTTTGCCGACCTCTGACGTAATATCGATATGCCCGTCATGTTTGACAATGATGGAATGGGTCGTGCTCAAACCGAGGCCGGTACCGCTATCCCTGGTGGTGAAGTACGGGTCGAATACCTTGCTCAGGTCGTCTCTCCGAATGCCGCAGCCGCTGTCTTCGAATACAATACTCACGTAGTCTCCCGCTGGCAGCGAGTAACGATTGTTGTCAAACAGGGCAGTTTTGGTCACGCGCACGGACAGAGTCCCGTGATCGGGCATGGCGTGAACCGCATTCAGGACGATGTTATTGAACGCCTGGCTGATTTGATGGCTGTCGACTGCAACCATCTGGTTGGAAGCGCATTCGATGGCCCCTTTGATGTTGGAACCACTCAGAAACAGGGATACCGATTCTCGCACCAATGTATCGACCGGCACCGGTTTTCTGACCGGTGGCCCTGCCTGGGAAAAGGTCAGCAATTGACGGGCAATGCCCGCTGCGCGGTAGGACGATTTTTCTGCCGATTCAAGGATCTGCAGCACCTTGTCCTTGTCTGCTACATGTCGTTTTGCATACGATATATACCCGATGACCCCGGTAATGACATTGTTGAAGTTGTGGGCAATACCGCCGGCCAAGGTGCTGATGGATTCAAGCTTCTGGGCCTTGATCAACTCGTTCAGGATATAATCACGCTCCGTTATATCCCGGATGATGCTGAGCAGGCACGGTGTCCCGTCAATGTGGATAACGCGGGCGGATATCTGCACCAGGAGGGCCGATCCGGTGCTGGTTTTGATATAGGCCTCGAAGAATTTGATTTCGTTGTGTTTCTTGACTACGGATTCAAGCTTTTCCCGGTCGGCGTAGTCATGCCAGAGTCCTATTTCAAGGGCGGTTTTCCCAATGACCTGTGCAGCCGGAAAACCGGTCATCCTGATAAAGCCCTCATTGACGTCAAGGATCAGGCTGTCGTTCAGGTGTGAGAGGACAATGGCATCGGGTGAGGCGTGAAAGACCGACGAAAATTTTTCCTCCGACTGGCGCATCGTCTCTTCGTACTGCTTGCGCTCCGTGATGTCGCGTCCGATGCCGATGAAAGAAATGTAGCCCGTAACGGGATCCTTGATCAGGGCGCCGTTTGCCTTGTACCAGAGAAAGGTCCCATCTTTGCACAGAACCCGGTATTCGACACCACTCTGTTTTTCCCCCGTCTTCAGGACTAACTGCAGAAAATCAAAGCATCCTTTGAGATCATCCGGGTGGACGAAGATGGTAAAGGGTTTGCCGACAGTCTCCTCTGTTTCATAGCCGAACGCTTCCCGCCATTTGGGGGATACATAGGTGAATACCCCTTCCGGAGAGAGGGCAAACACAACATCATTGGCACTTTCCACATAGGCCCGGAACCGTTGTTCACTCTGCTGCAGTTCCGTTTCGATACGCTTGCGCTCGGTTATGTCCTGGCCGACCGAGAGAATCCCCGCCTTTGTCCCGTCCGGAGCCAACAACGCATGGTTATTCCATGAAACCCATACCCGTTTGCCGTCTTTGCGGACATTCTCGTTTTCGTTGTTGATGAACTCTTCGGGGGTGCTGAATACATCTTTGACCATCATCGCCAGATCTATGCCACTAGAATCGGTCTCGGGGACAATAGTGCCCATGACGCTCCGGCCAATGATCTCCTCTTTGGTGTAGCCGAAGAATTTTTCCGCGTATTCGTTGAAATAGCAGATATTCCCATTATTGTCACATTTCAGGATGATGCTGCCGGCATTTTCAACCAATTCTCGGTACTTTTCTTCACTCTCTTTTTGAGCTGCACTGATACTCTGAAGTTGTCCGGCCATATTGTTGAAGGCCTTGCCGAGCAGGCACAATTCGTTTTGCGATGGTCCGGCGGGTATTCTGACCGTAAGATCGCCCTCGGAGATCCTTTGAGTGGCTCCAAGGAGCAGCGAAATACGGTCCAAAATCTCGCGTTTGCATTGATACACCGCCAATAACAGCAGCAGGAGCATGGAGGCCAACAGTACTTCCGTACTGCGAAGAAGGTCCGCCCGCGATTTTTCCAGGACGACCTCTTTGGTCAGGCCGGTGCGAATATACATATACGGAACGGATTCACCCTTCATCGTCAGTTTCCGATAAGAAAATATACGATGGGTACCCAGGTTGCCGCGTGCTTCGAAAGAACCGCTCTGAGGTCCATCGACCATTCTCCGGAACAGGTCGACCCGGTCGGTTTTTCCTGACAGTTCTCGTTCGACCGACGAGTACAGGATTGTGCCTTTGTGGTCGGTCATCAGTATTGATGAAATCGGTGCGGCAATCTTTTCGCCGTAAAGTTTGCTGTAGGCCTCAAGCGGGAAAACGATGACCATCACGTCCGTCACGGTTCCGGTCCGATCCTTGATCGGATAGCCGAAGCTAATAACCCGTCTCTGAGAGACCTTCGAAACGGTGAATTCACCGGATGCGGCCTGGCCTGTGGCAACGACGTTTTTAAAATACCGGCGGTCATTATACCGGAGGTTGTCCTTCGTCGGAATCCCGGACGCCCAGAGTGCGCCGCTTCGGTCAAGTAAGACGATGTTGAGCAGGCGAGAGTTGGAGGCAATCAGTTCAGCGAGAAGTGTATTCACTGCAGCGGTGTCGCGCTGTCTGATCATCGGCAGATTCGATACCGTGGCGACCAGCTGTTCAGCCCCGGCGAGGAGCATCTCCTGGTCATTTTCAATCTGTTTTGCTACGGAGGCGGTTACTTCCGCCGCTTCTTCGATATCGCGTTCCTGCTGCTGGTAGGCGGTATACCCGACGATACAGAGCGGCATCATGGTCATGAGTACTATCAGCAGGATGATTTGATTGCGGATTGAAACGGGGAGGATTCTGGCCATGAGGAACTCCTGAACAGATCATGAGTCGTAAGAGCAATGGCTCAACAATGTTCTGATGGTGAGTGCAGAAATGTGCTCCACTATAGCGTTGTTGGGTGAAAGTGCCAAGCGGTAATGAATTGCTCTCTGTTTGACCTTAAGCGTCCAGAGAACACAAATAAAAACGCCCTGCATGCAGGGCGTCAGCTGTGGAGATGTAGTGCTAAAGCAACGGTCAGAACTCCTGGGGCATGGCCTTGACCTGGCGTGCAGTAAAGACCGGGCCGTCCTTGCAGACATAGACGTTCCCCACGTTGCAACGGCCACACTTGCCCAGGCCGCACTTCATCCGATTCTCCAGGGTGGTATAGACCTGGTCGTCGGTGAAGCCGAGTTTCTCCAACACCGGCAGGGTGAACTTGATCATGACCGGTGGCCCGCAGACCAGGGCAATCGTGTTGTCCGCCGATGGAGCCGCCTCTTCCAGGATCGTCGGCACGAAGCCGACCTTGCCGTCCCACTCCGGACCGTTGCCCCCCGGGTCGACCGTTTTTACCAGCCGTACGTCAGAACGTTCCTGCCATTCTGCAAGCTCTCGCTTGTAGACCAGGTCAGCTTCGGTTCTCGCACCGTAGACGATCGTGATGTCGCCAAATTTGTCCCGCAGGTCGAGGCAGTTCCAGATGAGGGTTCTGAGCGGCGGCAGTGCGATGCCGCCGGCAACGAAAACCAGGTTTTTGCCGTAGAACTCTTCGATGGGGAAGGAGTTGCCGTAAGGGCCACGTACCCCCATGGTATCGCCGACTTCAAGCCGCCGCAGTGCCTCGGTGACTCTGCCCACGGAGCGGAAACAGCACTCGATGTAGCCCTCTCTGGTGGGGGCAGAAGCGATGCAGAAGGTGGACTCGCCGGCTCCGAAGGCGGAGTACTCGCAGAACTGGCCGGCCCGGAAGGCGAAACTGTCGCGAACCTTCTCATCCTGGAAGACCAGCTTAAGGGTGCGGACATCCGGGGTCTCGTCGATGACCTCTTCGACGGTGGCCAGATAGGGAAGGTAGATGTTCTTGTTGGTGTGATCGCACATGGTAAATTCTGGGACTGGGGGTCGGGGACCAAGGACCGGTTTAAAGGCCTTTGCTAGTCCCCCGTCCCTAGTCCCCGGTCCCTTTCTTGCTGATATCATCGACGATCTGGGCGATGTCTATTCCCACCGGGCAGAGGCGGATGCAGCGGCCGCAGCCGGTGCAGAGTTTCTGGCCGAACTTGTCGTCGTAGTATTTGAACTTGTGCATAATCCGGTTGCGGTAGCGCTTCGGCTGCTGGTCCCGGGGATTGTGCCCCGAGGCGTGGTGGGTGAACTTCCAGAAGCCGCAGGCGTCCCAGTTCTTCCGGCGCTTCCCTTCTTTTTCCGTCCCTTCGTCCACGATGTCGAAACAGTGGCAGGCGGGGCAGACGAAGGCGCAGGCACCACACCCCACGCAGCGGGTGGCGATGGAGTCCCAGGCCGGGTCTTCGAAGTTGGTATCAAGCCACTGCTTGACCTTCTCCAGGTCGATCTTGTCGGTCTGGGGCTCGGCCAACGGCAGGCTCTTCTGGCCATTGGGCTCATTGAATAGTCCGGCGTGGCCGGCAACCAGTGCTTCACCCTTTTCGGACTGGGTTTCGCAGGAGTAGCCGCCCCCTTCCAGCGGGGTCAGGAACAGGTCGGCTCCCTTGGGATCGCCCGGTGACAGCCCCACGGCGGTGCAGAAGCAGGCGTCGTCGGCGGTCGTGCAGGCGAGGCCGACAATGGTGGTCTTTCGGCGCCGCTCCAGGAAGAACTCGTCCTTATAGTCCCACGAGAATACTGCATCCAGAACCGGGATGGCGGCGGCATCGCAGGTACGTACCCCGACCAGCACGGTTTCCGGGAATCGGCTCGGGTCGATGTCGGTAACGGTGACCTTCTGTCCTTCCTTCTGGTAGGACATGATGTCCTCGCAGAGCGGAAAGAATGCCTCCTTGCCGGAGCGCCGCGGCAGCTGGTCGATAACTATCTCACCAGAACTGGTCAGCGGTTCGTAGAGGACGGTGCCGGCGTTGAGTTTCGGGGCGACAACCCGTGTGCCGTCGGCGATGAGCTTGTCCAGAAGGGCGGTGAAATTCTGCTGGGAGAGGTATTTTTGCATTCTAAAACCTTTGAATAACACGGAGCAACGGAGCAACGGAGAAAATCGGGATCCAAAAAACTTTTTTG
>CAZSTJ010000065.1:0-14896 GCA_964609805.1 uncultured Geobacter sp.
ATACTGTCCAGTCCCCCCCTCAGCATCCGCTCGTTTCAGCATTCCACCCGGTTTCTGCCTTTCTGCTTTGCCCGGTAGAGCATGTCATCGGCAATCCGCACAAACCCCTTCGGATTATCCGTTGTGTCATCGAGCTCAGCGACTCCGAAACTGATGGTGATTGCATGCCCCGACGGCGAATGGCACTCGGACAACTCCCGGGAGGCCTCAATGATTAACCGCATGCGTTCTGCCACCAGTCGTGCCGTTGACAGTGATGTTTCCGGCAGGATGATGCAGAATTCCTCCCCCCCGTAACGGGCAACCAGATCATTTTCCCTCGCACTGTCACCGATCAGACCGGCTATTATCCTTAACACCTTGTCGCCCGCAACATGTCCGCATGAATCGTTATACTGCTTGAAGTGGTCGATATCCCCTATGATCAGGCTTAACGGATGCTGGTAGCGTTTGGCACGTTTCATCTCTTCCGTAAGACGCGCATAAAACTGCCGATGGTTGTACAACCCGGTCAGCCCGTCCGTAGTAGCCAACTGCGCCAACTGCTCGTTCAGTCTGGCCAACTCATCCGTCCGGTCAGCCATTTGTTCGTAATACTCATTGAGGCGTCTTCTCATTTCATTGAACGCAGCTCCGAGCATCCCCAATTCATCCCTGGACCGCACATCGACATGGGCATCAAAATCACCTGTTCCCAGCAATGCAACCTGTTCCCCCAGCTGCTTGATCGGCCTGACTGCAACCCTGCCGACGTACAGCCACATGGCAACAGCCGCAGCCAGAAACAGAATGATTATGATTCCGGAAACTGTGATCAGGATGGAGCGAGTCTCCCTCTTGACTCCCTGAAGAGACATGCCGACATGCAAGTCGCCCAGTTTTCCTTCCATTACCGGAACTGAGATATCCAGGATCTCCTGACCGCCGAAATCAATCGGCGTGATCCTGTGCACCGCACTTCCCGGATTCTGCACCCCTTTGAGAGCCGTGGGAAAACCTGCGGGGAAGGTATGGGACAGCAACTCCCTTCTCGGATCCAGTATGAAGATATAGGCCAGATCCTTATCATGCATTTTCTGTTCACGCAGCATCAGGTCGATAGCCAAGTGTTTCCGGGTCAGGATCGGGTTGATGCTGTTTTGAGCCAGGAAATGCGCAACAGTGACCCCCCGCTTTACCACCTGTGACTCCAGGGTGTCCGCCAGGTAGACGCTCAATACCGTGATCAGACCGCTCATGGCAATGAAGCTGATCAGAGCCAGACCGGCAAGGAGTTTTATCCCCAGTCCCGCTACTTTCATTTTTTCCCCGTAATACGCTTCATCTCACGGATAGAGTCATAGGCACGGTCATCAATGTTTTCGAATTGTTCAATCATCATTTTCTGAAGTATTGCTTTTCCTTCAGCATTATTATGGGCACCCAGCAGAATTTCCTTGAGTTTATTCCTGGTTTCCGGTGCAAGCCCCGGACGGACCACGAAGGGTGGGATCGCGTACGGCTCGGATTTCTGAATAACACGCGTCCCAGCAGTCTGCTCCGGCTTTGTCCGGTTGGCATACTCCCAGATCAGGCTGTCCACCGAAGCGCCATCCACCAGCCCTTGTGAAACAGCGCTGATGGATTTATCATGGGACCCTGAATAGACAACCGCACTGAAAAACTGTTCCGGCTTCCTCCCCTTGCGTGCCAGCATATATTCCGGCACCAACCGGCCGGTATTGGAAAGCGGATCCGTAAATGCGAATGATTTGCCTTTCAGGTCGTCCAGGCTCCTGGCCGGACTTTTCTCCGGCACAATGATATAGGCATAATAGACGGTCTTGCCGTAGGCACGGGGTGCGGCCAGCAATTCAAGCCCGAACTCCCTCTTGCCGTCTACGTAAGGGCCGCTGCAGACAAAGCCGCCATCCAGTTCGCCCCGTTTGAGTTTCTGGTTGATATCGTCGTAATTTTCAGCATCCACATACTGGACCGGCTCACCCAACTGACGGGAGATATAGTCAAGAAACTCGCGATAATAGGCGAACCCCTCCCGGGGGGTGATCATGCCTCCGACAGCAAGACGGACGCCGCCGACAGGTGAGGCGGAGACAGCCGGTTTCTGCTGTTCGACCTTTGCAGGATCAACCGGCAGCTGGCTCTCCTTCCGGTTGCAGGCGACAAGGGTCAGCAGCAAGACCGGCAGCAGCAGTATCACAGGCAGTAAACGCATCATCTCGTGTCTCCTTACATAACGACTCTGAAGTCAAGACAGTATATGGAATGATATCAGCAGTTTGTCTGAATGCAACTCCCTGCAGCGTAATCACGGTCATCCCATACCCAGCCGTTTCTCAATTCTTTCTTCATGTTCGTCATCTTTTAAGCCGGTAACACATTTGCAACTTGATATATCCGCTATTGCGGATATAATTTCGCCATGAAACAGCGCATCCTCTTTCTCTGCACCCACAACTCCTGCCGCTCCCAGATGACCGAAGGGCTGCCGGAGTTCCGCCGGGTACGGGACGAGATACCTCGCCGCATTAACGCTTACCAGACAGGAGCCCGTCATGACTGAACATGTTGGACGTAAACTTTCTTTCCTTGACCGCTGGCTGACCCTCTGGATCTTCGCCGCCATGGCGCTGGGGATCGGCCTCGGCTGGTTCGTCCCAGGCACCGAGGCGCTCATCAACTCATTCCAGGTCGGCACCACCAACATCCCCATCGCCATCGGCCTGATCGTCATGATGTACCCCCCATTCGCCAAGGTGCGGTACGAGGAGATGCCGGAGGTCTTCCGGAACAAACGGATCCTCGGCCTGTCGCTGGTGCAGAACTGGATCATCGGGCCGGTGTTGATGTTCGTGCTTGCGGCCCTGCTCCTGCCGGACAAACCGGAGTATCTGGTGGGATTGATCATGATCGGCCTGGCCCGCTGCATCGCCATGGTCATCGTCTGGAATGAGCTGGCCAAGGGAAACACAGAGTACGCCGCCGGTCTGGTGGCATTCAACAGCCTCTTCCAGGTACTCTTCTACAGCGTCTACACCTGGTTCTTCATCACCGTCCTGCCGCCGCTGGTGGGGTTGAAAGGGATGGCTGTTGACGTGAGCATCGGGCAGATTGCGAAGAGCGTCTTCATCTACCTGGGCATCCCCTGTATCGCCGGCGCCCTGACCCGTCTGGTCGGCGTCAAGGCCATGGGAAAAGAGCGTTACCACCGGGAGTTCGTGCCCCGGGTCGGCCCGCTGACCCTGATCGCCCTCCTTTTCACCATCGTGGTCATGTTCAGCCTGAAGGGGCAGCTGATCGTACAACTGCCACTGGATGTCCTGCGCATCGCCCTGCCGCTGCTGATCTATTTCATCGTCATGTTCCTGGTATCGTTCTGGATGGGGAAACGTCTCGGGGCGGACTATTCGAAGACCACGACCCTGGCCTTTACCGCCGCCAGCAACAACTTCGAACTGGCCATCGCTGTGGCGGTGGCGGTCTTCGGCATCAACTCCGGCGCAGCCTTCGCCGCTGTCATCGGTCCCCTGGTGGAGGTGCCGGTGATGATCGGCCTGGTAAACGTGGCCTTCTGGTTTCAAAAGAGATTTTTCGCTCTGGACTAATCCCCGTTGCTGCGCTAGCCTAGGTTCATCTTTTGGTGAAAGGTGAACCATCTATGGATACCTACTACAATCCTGCCGATCTGGCCCGTTTTGGCGATATCGGCAAAGACTCCCCCGATCTGGCAAAAAAATTCTTCGACTATTACGGCAGCGTCTTTACCGAGGGGGCCCTGACCGAACGGGAGAAGTCCCTTATCGCCCTGGCCGTCGCCCATGCGGTGCAATGCCCCTACTGCATCGATGCCTATACCCAGTCATGCCTGGAGAAGGGTTCGAATCTGGAGGAGATGACCGAGGCGCTGCATGTGGTCACCGCCATCCGCGGCGGTGCCTCCCTGGTGCACGGCGTGCAGATGCGGAAGGTCGCGGAGAAACTCTCGCTGTAGCCCCTATGAGTACGTCGCTATTCTCACATACCCTTGAACAGCATGGACTTGAACTGACCCGCGGCGCGACGACCACCCTGCAGATTAATGTGGGGCGGGTCTGCGACCTGGCCTGCCGTCACTGCCACCTTGAAGCCGGGCCGGGCCGCTCGGAACTGATGAGCCGCGAGACCTCGGAGGAGGTCATCGCATGTTCCGAGCGCATTCACTTCGCAACCATCGACATCACCGGAGGCGCCCCCGAACTCCTCCCCCAACTTCCCGGCATGATCACACGACTCGCGACGCTGACCGACCGCCTGATCGTCCGCACCAATCTAACAGCCCTCGCCCTCCCCTGTTCCGCAGGACTTGCGGAACTCTACCGGGACCACCGGGTCGCTATCGTTGCCTCCCTGCCGGCCGTCAACCGGTCCCAGTGTGACGCACAGCGTGGTGACGGCAGCTGGGAGACGAGCCTCACCATGCTCAGGGAGCTGAACACTCTCGGATACGGGATCCCCGGCAGCGGCCTTGAACTGGATCTGGTCGCCAACCCGACCGGTGCCTTTCTCCCCCCGGGGCAGGCAGAGGCGGACCGCCGGTTCCACCAGGACCTGCAGCGGCGCTACGGCATCGCCTTTTCAAGCCTGTTCACCTTTGCCAACGTCCCCCTGGGGCGTTTCGACGCCTGGCTCGAACAGTCCGGCAACCGCGACACCTACCGGGAGTGCCTGTTCGCCGGTTTCAACCCCTGCACTCTGCCGGGGCTCATGTGCCGCTCGCTGATAGCCGTCGACTGGGACGGCTGCCTCTACGACTGTGATTTCAACCTGGCGGCCGGCCTGCCGCACCGCGGCAACTGCACCCACATCTCACAACTCTCCGGACTCCCTCCCGAGGGGACCCCGATCCCGGTCGGCGATCACTGTTTCGCCTGTACCGCCGGATCGGGTTTTACCTGAGGCGGCAGTATAGCGCCCCTGGACGGGGCGTAGATCAACAGGAGCGCCAACAAAAAAGGCCCGTCGATTGACGGGCCTTTCATTTTTCATATGGCGGCGTGTTACTTCTGTTTTTTCAGCGGATTCTGTTCTTTCCAGTAAATGCCAAGCACATCCCGCTCGTTACTGTCCAGTTTCGCACCTTTTTTCTCCATCTCCTGCTGGATCTTCTGCATATCCTTGTTGGCAAAGACAGCGGCGTCGATCCGCTTGCTGCTGTGGCAGCGGGTGCACTTCTTCTCGATAATTCCGTGGGCCGCCTGAACGTCACCGCCCCGGACATTCCCCATATTGGAAACCTTCTGCGGTATCTCCTTGCCCAACGCCAGAGACGAACAGACCAGCAATAGCAGCATGACAGATACAATTACAGTTCTCATGGTCACTCCTTGATCGAGATAGTGAAAAGGCCTGCAACGACACGCGTCCACAGGCCTTTACGTAAAAATGCGCGAACGGGAAGAACCCTACTCCCTGACGTAGGTATCCTGATCCGTCTCGTGAACCATGCCCATGATATGGGCATATTCGGACTCGATCAGGTCGTAATGCCCCTGGGTCTCTTTTACTACGCGCTCGAAAATCGCGCGGACGGCAGGATCAACTACCCCCTGAGCCATCAATGTGTAGTGGCCGATACATTCTTTTTCTTCAATCAGGGCCAGTTCCAGTGCCTTCTGCTCGATCAGGTCGCTGTCGATGGCCTTCATCAGCTTGACATAGGTCGGGTTCTTTTCATCGGCGGGAGAATCGATGTAGGTCTTGAGATCACCGAATTCGGTTCCCTTGTAGTGGTCGAAAAAGGCCTTGAGGTGGCCGACTTCTTCGTTGGCCAGCAGGTCGAGGACCTTTTTTGCCCGCTCGTTCTTTGCAACAGACGCCGCCTTGCGGTAAAAATCCATGCTGTCTTTCTCTGCCCGGATGGCAAGAGCGAGAGCTTCCTGCAACGTATATTCCTTACCCATGAAGTTCCTCCTGTGAATGAATGAAAAAGTGTATACAGTATACCCAGAAAATAGAAATGTTCAACAATTTTATTATGTCACGGCTTCCCTGCCTGGGGTAGACGGAGCAGCTCATTAATGACCGTACCCGCCATGGTCAAGCCGAAGATCGACGGGATATGGGACATGCTGCCGAGGATGACGCGCCGGTTCTCGCAGCTGAACACCTGGTCCACACGGTTTGGACAGATGCAATCCGTACCGCAGTGACTGGCAACCGGGCTGAGTTCACGATGCAGCTCGGTCGAATAGACCACCTGCACGCCGCTGTCGACGCCTTTCTGGCGCAGGATCTTGCGCATACTGCGGGCCATGCGGCAGTTCCTGGTTTCCGCGATATCGGCCACGTGAATCTTGGACGGGTCCAGCTTGTTGGCCGCCCCCATGCTGGAGATGACCGGGATGTCCTGTTCCCTGCAGATCGTAATCAAAGCAGCCTTGGCGGTAAAGTGATCTATGGCGTCCAGGACGTAATCGGGCCGGGACGCAAGCAGATCAGAGGCATTTGCCTGGGAGAAGAAGGCCTTGACCGGGACGATCTCCGCATCGGGGTTGATATCCCGAAGCCGGGCCGCCATGACCTCCACCTTGGGAAGGCCGACCGTGCTGGACAGGGCGTGGATCTGCCGATTGATATTGGTCAGACAGATGTCGTCGAAATCCACCAGGGTAATGCGCCCGACACCGGCCCGCCCCAGGGCTTCGGCCGCATAGCTGCCCACACCGCCTATGCCGCAGATCAGCACATGGCTCCCCCGCAGGCGCTTCAGGCCATCGCTTCCTACCAGGAGTTCGGTGCGCGAGAAACGTTGCAGGCTCATGGCAGAACCGCCACTTCCATGGGGACGACTCCGAGCAGGAGCCGGCCGTCTTCATCGCGCCAACGCAGCCACCCCAACGCCCCCTGGTCCGGCGGGATCACCAGTGCCCAGTCATGATCGAGCTTGAGCACCCTGAATGCCTGTCGCGGCACCAGCGGGGCAAGGACCTCCCCATCCGGCTGACGATAGAGCTGGAGATACTTTTTCTGGGTCCCCGGCAGTGCCGCCACCATCCTGCTCTTGAAATACTGTTCCCAGCTCTGGTACCTGCCGGCGGCAGGGGGTTTCACCCAGGCCTCACGACCTGCATCGTCAAAGACCACCCGCAACCAGGCATCCTTTCGTCCCGTGACGATAAGCGGAAGCGCCTCCGGTGATTTCCCGAATACCAATCCCCCCCACTGCACGGCGTCGGGAGAGAGTGCGCCAACACGCGCCAACCCCGGCCCTTCGTACAGGGACAGCGGTTCTTCCTGCTGCAGCCTGAGTTGGGTCGGGAGGGAAAGGACGCCGATACCGGCATAAGGACGCAGACGGGGGTGCGGCGCAGAGGCGGCTGACGCCGGTGTGCAGACACCCCAGGTGATCAGAAGTGCGGCAATGATGGTCGGGATATTCATCGGTGTACTCAGGGGGCGACCAGAGCCCGGAGACCTTCAAGATAGCCGGGGGCCGCGCCATCCCCTTCCGGCGGAGCCCAGGTCGCGACTTCCGCTTCACTCAGGGGGAGATAGGGGCCGGCCTTGGCCTCGAAAAACACCGTGCCCGGCTGGAGACTGACGGCGGTGTGGTAGACCCCGCTCGGGACATCGGCAACAAGGGTGTCGTTTTCGCGGGACAATACGACCGACTCCGTTACCTGGCCGTCATCAGCAAACAGTATGACAGCCAGTCGGCCGCTCATCAGAATGAAGGATTCGTCCTTTTCAGGGTCCAGATGGCGGTGGGGGCGGATATAGGTGCCGGGCTCGATGGCGTTCAACAGGCGATGGCAGCGGGAGGTATCGGATGAATGCAGGTTATAGTTCTTGCGGAGACGGGGAGACCCTGCGGCAGCTTCACTTACCTGCCGCAGGGTCTCGCCGGTGATAATCTTCATGCCGGTCATCGTTCCCAGAGGCGGAGCTGATTTCCATCAGGGTCGGCCACGACCGCCATCTTCCCCCAGGGGGTGGCCTCGTAGGGGACCACAAAGGTGGCCCCATCTGCTGACAATGCACGGCAGACCGTTTCCAGCCCCTCGACCTTCAGGGTGATGCCGGTATGGCGTCCCACCATGCCGACGGCATCGTCCTGCAGTGCCAGAGCCACCGACATGGTGGTGGTGGCGCCGGGAAAGAATTCGATCATCATTTCGTTCTCCCCCGCCAGGGGAAGTCCGAGCAGGTCGGCGTAGAACCGTTTTGCCCGGGGGATGTCCGTGACGAAGATGAAAATATTGTGGAGTGAGGCAGCCATGGTTATTTCTGGGAGAGGCGGTGCACGCACTCGACCATGAAGATGGCATTCTCGGGCGGGACCGTCGGCAGGATGCCGTGGCCTAGGTTGAAGATATGGCCCGGACGATCGGCGTTCTCGTCCAGTACCCGCTTAACCTCACGCTCAATGATCTCTTTGGATGCATAGAGTACGGTCGGGTCCAGGTTCCCCTGCACACCCATCTTCGTGCCGAGGATGTCCCGTGCAGTACCGAGATTGACATGCCAGTCGAGTCCCATGACATCGCCGCCGGCCTTCTGTACGATCGGCAGCATGGTGCCGGAGCCTTTGACGAAGTGGATGATCGGGGTTTCTGTACGGTTGAGGCCGTTGATCAGCTTGGTGGTATAGGGGAGCACATAGCGCTCGTAATCGGTCGGAGACAGCACACCGCCCCAGGTGTCAAAGATCTGGATGGCCTGAGCACCGGCCTTGATCTGGGCATTGAGGTATTCCATGTCCATGGTGGTGATCTTTTCCATCAGGGCGTGGAACACGTCCGGCGCCGAGTACATCATCCGCTTGACGTTGGCCCATTCCTTGGAGCCTTTCCCTTCGATCATGTAACAGGCCAGGGTGAACGGCGCACCGCCGAAACCGATGACCGGCACCTTGCTGGCCAGCTCCCGACGCAGGATCTTGAGGGTATCGAGGACATAGGGGACATCCTGTTCCATCTGGGGGATCCGGAGTTTCTCCACATCGGCCATGGTACGGATCGGATTCTCGAAGACCGGGCCGGGAACGAAATCCAGCTTCATCCCCATCGGCTCCACCGGCGTCAGGATGTCGGAGAAGAGGATGGCGGCGTCCACGCCCAGGATATCGACCGGCTGGATGGTCACCTCGGCTGCCAGTTCAGGGGTCTTGCACAGTTCAAGGAAGGTGCATTTGGAACGTACTGCCATGTATTCCGGCAGATAGCGTCCCGCCTGGCGCATCAACCAGACCGGCGTACGATCAACGGGTTTTCCCCAGCAGGCATCGAGAAAGCGAGTATTCATTATGGTCTCCTGTGGCATGGCCCCCTTCGGGCAGCCGTGCATGGTGGTTATGGGTACGTCAGGGGTAAATTGAACGGGAATTGTAGTGTCAGAAGGGCTGAAAAGTCAATTGATTTGAACGATACCGGGCGCCTATGCCTCAGATTCCACGAAGAAATCCTGTCCGTCCAGCGTCACCCGATCGCCGGGGTACAACTTGCGTCCGCGGCGGGTCTCCACCTCGCCATTGACGGACACCAGGCCATCGGCGATGATGAGCTTGGCCTCGCCACCTGAACCGACGATATTGATCCCCTTGAGGAAGCTGTCGAGTTTGATAAACTCACTGGAAATTCTGAAATCCATCATCTCTCCGGATCACCGCCGGGGTATGGGCACCGGGCAATTGTTTGCGTAATGGCACAGCGAGGCAACAAATATACATCAGCAGCCCTGCATCCGCCAGCCAAACCCGACATGAAATATAAATAATCTCATCAAACGCGGCAATCTGCCGAAATAGAGATAAACGGCACTCTATCCCGGAGCAGAAATGAAACTGGGCATCAAACAGAATATGGCTCTCAGCGTCAGCGTTTTTCTTGTGACGCTGTTCTCCCTCAGCACGTGGGTGGTTGTCAGTTACACCACCCGCATGACCAGCGAGAACATCCAGAAGCAGCAGTATGCCATGACCGAGATGATCGCCAGAAGCATTGACGACAAACTGGGCGTCAACCTGGTTAACCTTTCTGATGCGGCTACGGACATTTCTCCCGGAATCTTTGCCAATCCGGCCGCCGCCCGGGACCTGCTCCGACATCACGACCGTTACCGGAAAATATTCGACCGAGGGCTCAGCCTTGTCGACCGGAACGGGAGGATCATTGCCAGGAGCGACACTCCTCCCGACCGGCACGAAACCGTGCCGGATGCGCTCAATAAATTCCTGAAATACGTCAAGGAAAACGATCTGCCCGACATTTCTCCTCCCTACACTGAAGTAACTGACAGGGAGCCGGTCATTGCCATGGCGGTTCCCATCAGCACGACTGACGGATATGTGGAAGGCTTCCTGGTTGGATCCATTACCCTGACCAAGGATTACTTCATCGAAGAGATGATGAACTACAAGATCGGCAGCAAGGGATATCTGTATCTGTTCCTGAAGGACCGAACCCTGGTCATCCATCCGGACAAGGGGCGCAGAATGACCAAGGTCGCCAAAGGATCGAACTTGCTCCTGGACAAGGCGACCGAGGGCTTCGAGGGGAGCGGCGAAACCGTGAACTCCAGGGGGGTCAAACAGATCGCCTCGTTCAAGCGCCTGCGAACCACGGAGTGGATTCTGGCCAGCGCCTTTCCCCAGACCGAGGCCTACGCGCCGGTACGCAAAATGCGAAACTACCTCATCGCCACCTCCGCTTTTTTCGTCATATTCTCGATCGCCTTCATCTGGGCCCTGGCCGCACGGATCACCCTCAACCTGAATATCTTTACCCGGCAGGTACAGCTCATCTCATCCAACAGCACCCATGTGCACAAGATCAGCCTGGACGCCGATGATGAGATATCCGTCCTGGCCGGAGCATTCAACCAGATGATGGAGCAGCTTGACAATGCCAACAAATCACTGGAGATGACCACCCGCACCGACTTCCTGACCGGCCTCTATAATCGCAGACATCTGGAATACGAAGCTGCGAGGGTCGTCAATCTATCGGTCCGCCAGCACGCCAAAACGGCCTTGCTGATGGTTGATATCGACCATTTTAAGCGGGTCAACGATACCTACGGCCACGAAACCGGCGACCTGGTCTTGGTCCACTTGGCAGGGCTGTTGCGACAGGATGTCCGTCCCTATGACCTGGTGATACGTATGGGAGGGGAAGAGTTTCTGCTGCTGTTGCCGATGATCAGCGACGATGATGCGCTTAACGTTGCGGAGCGACTGAGGAGTCGGGTTGAAGAGAGCCGAGTCGTGGCGGGTGACACGACATTGGCAATAACGGTAAGTATCGGACTTTATGTATCAGAGAATATGGCCGACCTGCATCAGGCGGTCGCCCGGGGGGATGCGGCCCTCTACGAAGCAAAGCGGACCGGGCGCAACCGGGTCCATCGCGCCCTGCATGATGAAGAGGCCTGCGGCTAGAAACCTCCCAGTTCCAGAAATCGGCGCAGCAGTTCCCGGGCGCTGCGTTCATATCCTTCCTGATGACTGCGCCACTCCCCCGCCAGCGACTCTGCACGTTGAGCGGTATCGGTGTCCCAGCGGCACCAGTCCCGGATGATCTCTTCCGTCACCTCGGGATGAAACTGGAGCCCCCAGGCCCGTTCACCGACCCGGAACGCCTGATGGGGACATGCTGGTGATCCGGCCAGCAGTACGGCTCCAGTCGGAACATCAAAACTGTCGTGATGCCACTGGAAGGTGACAAACTCCAGGGGCAGGCACGAAATGAGCGCATCCCCCCGCCCCTCGTCAGTCAACACCACCTGCAAGGTCCCCAGTTCCTCCCAGCGATTTGGTGCTACTGCAGCTCCCAGCGCCGCAGCCAGCAGTTGCCCGCCAAGACAGATCCCCAGATACGGAATACCTTCCCGTAGCACCTGCCTGATGAAGATCTTCAGCTCGTACAGAAACGGGTGCCGGGAATCATCGTTGGCACCCATGGCGCCACCCAGCACGATCAGGGCGGAGATGTCGCGCAGTTCCGGCAATGGATCACCCAGATAGGGGTGATGGATGCAGTAGAGGATTCCGGACGCATCGAGATTCGTTGTAATATTTCCCGGAGGCACGTCCGGGTCGTTCTGGATGATATGCAGCATGGATGCAGTTCCTTTATTTCAAAGGATAATCCGACATGCGAACGAAGGAGAAACCGCGGCGCTTCAGCTCGGGTACGGCAGCAATGATGCCTGCCCCGGTGCCGCTCTCGGGATGATTCATGTGGCAGAGGATGACATCACCCGGGGCCACGCCGAGCAGGGCAGCCTTGACCTGGGCCGCGCTGAAGGTCGCACCGGCATCACCGAGAATACTGTATCCCGCCACCTCATGCCCCAGCGCCCGGGAGATCTCCGTAGCAACCTCATCGTAGTAGGCGGTACCGGAGCGGTAAAGCTTCGGACGCACTCCCGTAACAGCCTCAATCTTACGGGCATTCAACTCTATCTCCTCCACCAACTCGCTGACATCCCTGGTACCGTTGATGCCGTAAATGGAGCGACCGGAGACCGAGGCCGGCTTATGCCTCAGTCCGTGGTTGGCGATCTCGAACAGCGGGTTGGCCGCCAGGCTTTTGAACAGCTCAGGATTTGCATCAATCCAGCGGGCATTGATGAAGAGGGTGGCAGGAATCCCTTCCCGTGCCAGGAAATCCATCAGCCTGCTGTCGACACCCTTACCCTTCGGGCTGCCGCAGGCATCCAGGGTCAGGGCAATAACCTTCTCATCGGTGGCCAGTCGGGTGCGGACACCGGGGACGTTTTCACCCCAGAGATGTGGTTTGCGGCCGTTGAATCGTACCGTTATGTTCTGCTTCAATATTTCCAGCGCAGGCAACTGCTCGGCAGCAGACGCTGCACCGACAATAAATGAGGTTACGAGCACGGTAATCGCAAGGTATTTCATGTATGACTCCATGAACCGCTTATTCAGAAAGTACAGACTCTACCATTAATCCGGACCATTTGAAAAGCCGGGGACAAAATTGCTGTTGACCGGAATGCTTCCATTACGTAATTATTGGTCTGACAAATTCTGCTTATTCTTGTTTATCACAGGAGTTCTGAACCAATGGAATGCCGTACCGGTTGTGCCGCCTGCTGCATCGCCCCCTCCATATCATCAACAATCCCCGGCATGCCGGGGGGCAAGCCGCCCGGAGTTCGCTGTATCCAGCTGACGCCCGCAGGACGCTGTCTGCTGTTCGGTTCGGATCTCCGCCCTGCCGTCTGTTCCAATCTTCGTCCTTCACCGGAGATGTGCGGTGACTGCAGCGATGAAGCTATGTCCAATCTCACCCGTTGGGAGCAGGAAACGTGCCCAATGGATTTGTAAATTTTTATTTAACCTAAATCACACCCCCTGACCATCAAGACACCGTTCTATTTTGCGCTTGCATTTAACATATCATTTGTGTAAACAATAAAACGCTGAAACATTGAGCAGTAACAAACGCCAGTGGCGATGTTCCCCTCATGGAGTGGTGTAAAACCGACGGCCTCTATAATTTTTATTTTAACTAAATTTTTGTACGATACCTGCAGAATCAGGCCTCACCCCCCTGACCGTAGGATTATTCCACAACCACTGTTCCGCATTTGGGGAAATTTGCTACAGAGCTTGTTAGTGCCACCACACAACAAACTCCGACAAAAACAGAAATAACGGTTAGTTACCGAACATGGCGCGGCTTTTGCTCACCGTATACGAAAGTTGTGCTTTGCACGGAAGGGACGGGAATATCTAACGTGAAAAAGAAAAAGATGATCATCTCCCAGAAGACCATGGAGCTGGACGTGGTGCGCAAGGTCGAGGCGCTCTCCGGCACCTCGGTCCGCCGCTGCTTCCAGTGTGGTAAATGCTCCGCCGGCTGCCCCATGGCCACCTTCATGGAACATCCCCCTAACCGGGTGGTGCGACTACTGCAGCTGGGGCAGTGGCAGCGCATCCTGGCCGGACGCTCCATCTGGTTCTGTGCATCCTGCGAGACCTGCTCCACCCGCTGCCCCAACAAGGTGCACCTGGCCTCCATCATGGACGCCCTGCGCAAGCTCTCCTGGGACCATGAAGGTCCCTCCAAGGAAAGCTATGTCCAGCTGGCCAACAAGGTATTCCTGGACAACATCCGCATGTACGGTCGCCAGTACGAGATGCGCCTGGCGGCGGTCTTCAACGTCAAATCGGGCCAGTTCCTGAAGGACATGATGCTCGGCCCCAAACTGCTGGCCAAGGGAAAGCTGAAGATGTTCCACCACAAGAACAAGAACATGGCCGAGATCGAGAAGATCTTTACCCGCATCGAACAGATGCGCAAGAAGGGCGAAGCGCTGTAGAGACAAGGACGAATTATGAATTATGAAGGATGAAACAATGCCTTCAATTTCATACTTCATACTTCATCCCTCATACTTCATAATTTGCAACAATCGAGAGATATCAATGGATAAACCGCTTACCTACGCCTACTACCCCGGCTGCTCGCTCCACGCCTCCGCCGGCGAATACGACCTCTCCACCCGGGAGCTGTTCAAGCAGCTGCAGATCGGCCTCACCGAGGTACCGGACTGGTTCTGCTGCGGCGCCACCCCGGCCCACAACGTGGACGAGCTCCTGTCCCTCTCCCTCTGCGCCAAGAACCTGGAACTGGCGGAACAGGTGGAAGGTGACCTGGCGGTGGCCTGCGCCGCCTGCTTCTCGCGGCTCAAGTTCACCCAGCACACCCTGGAGGAGAACGCGGTCAAGCGCAAGCAGGTGGAAACCGCCATCGACGCCCCGGTGAAGCTGGACGGCTCCGTCAAACACCTGCTGGAGATACTGGCCAAAGACTTCGGGCTCGACCATCTGAAAGAAAGGGTCACCAAACCGCTTGCCGGGCTCAAGGTCGCCTGCTACTACGGCTGC
>CAZSTJ010000066.1:0-12654 GCA_964609805.1 uncultured Geobacter sp.
GCGGCAAGAGGGCTTCTGCCATCATTCCCCATCCCCTTCCTGGATCCAGCCACCACCGAGTACCCGGTCCCCATCATACAGCACAGCCGCCTGCCCCGGCGTGATCGACATCTGTGGTTGTTCGAAGGTCACCTCGAAACGGTCTGCCCCCAGCACCGTCACCCGACAGGGTGCCGGGCGATGCCGGTAACGGATACGGCAGGTGGCGGTAAAGACGGCCGTATCCGGCCGTTCGATCCAGTTGACCGATGTCGCAGTCAGCCTGCTGCTGTTGAGATGGGAGGCTTCAGCGACCACGACCCTGTTGCGGACAGTATCCAGGGCAACCACGTGCAGCGGCTGCCGCCAGGCGATCCCCAGCCCCTTGCGCTGGCCGATGGTATAGCGATGAATACCCAGGTGTTTCCCCAACACCCTCCCTTCGACCGTTACGATCTCCCCCGGTGACTGCCGCAGCCCGTTCCGTTCCAGGAAACCGGCATAGTCGTTGTCGGGGATGAAACAGATCTCCTGGCTCTCGTGTTTCTCGGCCACCGGCAGTTGAAACGATACGGCCAGTTCGCGGACACGGCTCTTTTCAAGGCCGCCCACGGGGAACAGCAGGCGCGGCAGCTGCGCGGCACGTATGGAGAAGAGGAAATAGGACTGGTCCTTGGCCGGATCGAGGCCGGTTCGCAGCTGAGAGCTGACGGCCGGGTCCCCGGTGACACGGACGTAGTGACCGGTGGCCAGATAATCGGCACCCATTGCCACGGCCCGTTCCAGCAAGAGATCAAACTTGATGAGATCGTTGCAGCGGACACAGGGGTTGGGTGTGCGACCTGCCGCATACTCGGCGATAAAGTTGTCGATGACCGCCTGCTTGAACTCCTTTCGGAGGTCTAGGACCTCGAAAGGGATACCGAGTTTATTGGCCACCCTCCCCGCGTCCAGGACGTCGTCGAGCGAACAGCAGGTCTTGTTCCGGCAGGAGTCTCCACGCGGCACCGGGTCGTACAGCTGGAGGGAGATGCCGGTCACCTCGTACCCCTGTTCCTGCAGCAGTGCGGCGCTGACGGACGAATCCACCCCGCCGCTCATGGCGACCACCACCCGCTTACCCATCTCTCCTCCCCTGCAGCACCATACCGCGGCCCATGTTACCCCCGCTGCCGGAGCAAACGGCACCGTTCGGCCAGTAGACCGGCGGCACGATCGACCTCTTCAGCGGTGGTACCCAGCCCGAGGCTGAGACGAACGGCCCCCAGATTGCGTTCCCGGGAGAGCCCCATGGCGGCCAGGACCCCTGACAGGGTATGGCTGTCACCATGGCAGGCGGCACCGGTCGATGCCGCAATCTCCGGTGTCTGCTCCAGCAGTTCGGCACCGATGACCCCGGCAAAGCTGACATTGAGCGTATTCGGCAAGCGCTCGTCCGGGTGGCCGTTCAGTTCGACGCCGTCGATAGCCGCCCGCAAGCTCTCGAACAGCCGGTCACGCAGGGAGGCGATCTCGCGGTTCCCGGCGGCAAGGCGCTGTCGCGCCAGTTCCGCTGCCGTGCCGAGCCCCACGATATACGGCACGTTTTCGGTGCCGGCCCGGCGCCCGGCCTCGTGGCCGGCCCCGAACAGATAGGACTCGATGGCGGTGCCCCTGCGGACATAGAGGGCGCCGACACCCTTTGGTGCGTAGAACTTGTGCCCGGCGACGGTCAAAAGGTCCACCCCGAGGTCATCGACCAGGGTCGGGATCTTGCCGACTGACTGGGCCGCATCGGTATGGAACGCGATGCCGTGCCTCCGGGCGATGGCGCCGATCTCGGCCAACGGCTGAATCGTCCCGACCTCGTTGTTGGCATGCATCACGCTGATGATGGTCGTCTCAGGGGTAATGGCCCTTTCGATGGCGCCGGGATTCACCATACCAAAGTAGTCGACCGGGAGGATGGTGGCGGAGTATCCCTGTTCCTCAAGCCAGAGCAGCGGGTTCAAGACCGCCGGATGTTCGATCGCGGTGGTAATGATATGTCTGCCCCGATGGGCATGGGCCCGAGCGGTGGCTATGAGCGCCTGGTTGTTGGACTCGGTACCGCCGCTGGTGAAGACGATCTCCGACGGATCCGCCCCCAACAGGCCGGCAAGCTGCCCCCTCGCCCGTTCGACACCCTCTTTTGCCTTCCGGCCATACTGGTGGCTGCTGGACGGGTTGCCGAAATGATCGGTAAGATACGGGAGCATCGCCTCCACCACCTGCGGGTCAATGGGGGTTGTGGCGTTATAATCCAGGTAGATGGGGGTCATGAAAATGCTCCTTGCAGGGTGACGTCGGCGAAGGGCGGCGGGGCAGAGAAAACAACGGGGAGACGATGCCAAGCTCTTTCAGATTTTGTGTGGTCGGCACCACATGCCTATCGAGTCTCTTACGTTATAGACACGATGGGATAACTATTACAACTGGCTACTCTTCGTTCTTTTCCAGCGTCAGGACGTAATGACCGGCATCCGTCTGGGCCAGGCCGAGCAGCTTGTGTCCCTCCGCCTTGAGGCTACGTGGGACGTTCTTGACCGGTTCACCGTCATCCAGCAGGATCTCGGCCCGATCGCCGTTTTCCAGAAGTTCCAGGGCCAGTTTGGCCTTGACGAAGTTCGTGGGACAGGTGACGCCGCGCAGATCGATGGTCTGCATGAGATTCCTCCTCTTACCTTGAAATACCGATTTGGGTGTTGATCACCTGGGGTGCGATGGTTGCCGCCACGATGCTCTCCGGAAACCACCCCCGCAGGTGTGCCAGCAGAGAGTCCGGCCCCTCGGCAATGATGGTGTCGCCCAGGCGCACTCGTCCCTTCCCTTCCGCCTTGGCCTTGTACCAGTCAAGCACGGCGGCGATGAACGGCACGACCTGATCCTCCGGCAGGAAGGTCGCGAAGAGCGTCCCCACCAAGGGGTTGCGTCCCCACTTGCCGCCGATGCGGGCCGTATAGCCGCGCTTCTGCTCGCTCCAGGCGCCGGTGGGGCAGACCTTGACACAATCGCCGCACCAGATGCAGGGGTCGTCGCTGAAGAGCGGCTTCTTGTCCTCCCCCATGACGATCGCCTTGGGGACGCAGTTCTTGGCGCAGAGGCCGCAGCTGATGCAGGCGTCCAGATCGAGCTTCGGGTAGACCGCCCCCTGGAAACCGATGTCGTTGGTGGCCGACTTGGGACAGTCAAAGGGGCAGCCGGCGAAGGCGACCTTGAACTTGTGGTGCCCGGTGGGGGTCCCGAACAGCTGCTCGTCTACCTCAAGGGCCGATTTCTGGGTATCGATCAGGCCGTTGGGGTTGTACTCGCACCCGCCGCAGGCCACCGGCACCCTGACGCGGGCCCCGCAGGAGGCGACCTTCTGGCTGGATTCGCCCAGCGCCTCGACGACGGCATCGAAGTCCTTGTAATTGATGTTGATGAGCTCGATGGACTGACGCACTGACAGATGGACGAATTCGCCACCGAACCGGTCGGCGACCTCGGCGATCTTTTTCAGGCGCGGAATGGACATGCGGCCGCCCGGCACCCGGAGCCGCACCGTGAACAGGTCCTTGCCCCGCTCCTTGATAAACCCGCCCGCCTTGAGATTGCCCAGGTCGAGCTTGGTCTGTTTTTCATCTGCCATTGAATATCTCCCGTCCCGTGTGGTCGTCAGGCCTGCCGCCACACGAATTGTATCTGTGTTATCTCTACCGATCAGCCACCAGCTACGGCACGACCACCACTTCTTCCCGCTCGACCACGCCCCCGTTGATCTTATACGACTTGAGGTCGGGCGCCGCCGCAAAAGCCAGAGAGATGATCAGGTAGGAGACCTCCGGGGTGAGCGCCAGCCGGATATCCTCCTCCGAGGGACGCGCCGGGGTCTCCGGGTGCGAGTGATAGATGCCCAGCATGGTCAGACCCTTGGCACGCAGGTCCTTTACGACCGCGAACTGCTCCTTAGGATCCATCATGAAGTGTTCGTTGCTGGCATCGGTATTGGTCATGCGGTAGTGCACGCTCACCGTGTCGCCGGTGCCGCCGAGGATGCCGCAGACCTCCAGCGGAAAGCCCTCTTGGGCATGGGCGATCAGATCAGCGTGGATATCCGTGGGAATTCTGATCATCTCAGTGCCCCTTCAGGTCGCAGACCGTCAGGGCGTCCAGTTCATCCTTCGCCTCGGTGATGGTCGGGGTGTCGCCGCATAGCGGACAGGTCACCTTGCGCCGGAGCGGCACCTCGCGGAACTTCATCCGGAGGGCGTTGTAGGTCAGCAGCCGGTCGGTCAGCAGCTCACCCTTCCCCAAGAGGAACTTGATCGCCTCGGTCGCCTGGATCGTCCCGAGGACCCCCGGCAACACTCCGATGACGCCGGCCTGGGAACAGGTGGGGATGGCATCCTTGGGAGGCGGTTCGGGGAAGATGCAGCGGTAGCAGGCGGACTCCCGCGGCCGGACCGTGATCGTCTGGCCGTCGAAAGCCAGGATGCCACCATGGGAGTACGGCTTGCCGGCCAGGACACAGGCATCATTGATCAGGAACTTGGCTGCAAAATTGTCGGTGCCGTCGATGACGAAGTCGTAGTCGGCGATGATGTCGGAGATGTTGGCGGCGCTGATCCACTCCTTGTAGGTAGTCACCTTGACTTCCGGGTTAATGGCCTGCATCTTCTCGCGGGCCGATTCGACCTTGGGCTTCCCCACGTCGGGGGTGAAGTGGATGACCTGGCGCTGCAGGTTGGAAAGATCCACGTCGTCGGCGTCGGCGATGCCGATGGCACCGACCCCGGCCGCCGCCAGATAGAGGGCGATTGGTGCGCCGAGACCACCGGCGCCGATGATCAGCACCCGGCCATCGAACAGCCGCTGCTGCCCCTTGCCGCCGACCTCCTTGAGGATGATATGACGGGAGTACCGTTCAATCTGCTCTTCGGTCATCAAGCCCCCCCACCCATGAAGTAGAGGAACTCAATCACATCCCCGTCATTCACCGGCTTGCCTTCGAAATCTCCACGATCAAGCACCTCGCCGTTCAGCTCCACGGTGACATAGAGACGCTGGGAGACATCGAGCTCTTCAAGGAGCGAATCGATCGTCCGGTCCGGGTTTTCGGGGAGGTTGGTCTCTTTTCCGTTGATGGTTATCGTCATTTAATACTCTCCTCGCTTATGCGGTTTTCGTAGAGTCAATCGTGAGGTGGTCACCGTTTGAAATGGTGTACTGCATATAGTCACGCTGTCCGATCGCCTGCGTGTTGACCTGGACGGCAACGTTCCTCCCCGACGGCACCTCAAGCAGGTGCAGCAGTTCATAGAGGCTGATGAACGTCCGGCAGCCGATGTTCAGCTTTTCTTCTTTTCCGTTAATGGTCAGTGTCAGCATGATCGTCCCCCGTTACGCGGCGTCCAGCGCCTGTTTGAAATCTTCCACGATATCCCGGTGGTCCTCAATGCCGACAGACACCCTGATTGTATCTTCCGTGACCCCCATGAGTCCCTTTTCCTCGGCATTATAGTCGGCACAGATCGTACTGGCCGGATGGATGACAAGGGTCTTGGCGTCACCGATATTGGCAAGATTCTTCGCCAGTCTGAGTGCATTTATTACCTTGAAGGCCGATCCCTTGTCGCCGGTGCCGAAGGTCAAGAGGCCGCCGTAGCGACCGCCGTAGAGCCTCGTTGCCACCGGGTGCTGGGGGGAATCCTCCAGACCGGGATAGCTGACCCACGCAACCTTGGGATGATCGGCAAGAAACCGTGCCAGCGCTAGGGCGTTGGAGCAGTGGCGCTCCATGCGTAGGGCCAGGGTCTGCACCCCTTCGGTCAGCAGATAGGAATTAAACGGGGCGGCGCAGGCGCCGACATCTTTGTGCACCAGTTTGCGGGCCCGGGCAGTGAAGGCGAACTGGCGGTATTTCTTGTAGTACGCCTCGAAGTGGGGAAACCGGGGGCTGTTCCAGTTAAAGACGCCACGGTCAACGATGACCCCGCCGATGGTGGTCCCGGTGCCATTGATGTACTTACTGGTGGAATAGGCGACGATGTCGGCATCGAGTTGGGCGCCGGTGGCGAGATACGGGGTAGTGACCGTGGAATCAACCAGCAACGGGATGCCGGCATCGTGGGCGATCTGCGCCAGGGCGGGAATGTCGGGGACATCCAGCTTCGGGTTGCCGATGGTCTCGACGAACAGCAGCCGGGTCCGTTCATTGATGGCATTCTTCATCCCCTTCAAGTCGAGCGGGTCGACAAAACGGACCGAGATGCCGTAATTGGAGAGCGTATCCCTGAAGAGCGAGAAGGTGCCGCCGAAGAGCGACGAAGACGAAAGGATCTCGTCGCCGGCGCGCAGGATGGTCAGGACGGCGGTGGTGATGGCCGCCATCCCCGACGCGGTGGCTAGGGCTGCACCGCCTCCATCGAGGAGCGCGAGACGCTTTTCCAGCGCCTCGGTCGTCGGATTGCCGAGCCGGGTATAGACTTGCCCCACGGCACGCCCCCGGAAGACATCTTCGAGCCCCTCGGCACTCTCGTAGGCAAAAGAGCTCGATTGGACGATCGGCACCGAGGTCGAACCGGCCGGCCCCGCTTCCAGGCCACCATGTACCAGCAAAGACTCAAAACGCAGTGTATTATTCATCTATTTTGCTTTCCATATACACATCTAAAATAGTGTGGAAATGATTTAACAAAAACTGACCATAACTGTCAATTAATTATTATCAAATCTATAAGTTTAATATACTAATCAGGTACGGTTATTACATCGGGGCAGGCGAACAGCGAGGATCAGCTGGCTATTAAAGGTATGTGGCACTTGGAACAGGTAGCATACAGTCCCCCTCTCATAGTTTGTGTTCAATCTCTGAATTTTGCGTGGCACGTTGCACAAGTTGCTTCAATTTTCTTCAAGGCAGCTTTTGCACTGGAAAAGTCGTTATTCTGGGCATGACCGATGGTAGACTTCACCGATGATTCCAGACTTGAAGGCATTTCCACGAATTTCTTCCGCTGTTTAATGTTCTTGTGTGGTTTTGACTTTTTGAGGTCAGGAATCGCCGCTAAAATTTTATCGCCTTCGGCTACAACAACATCTCTATTCCCCTTTTCAAGAGCGACTTCCATCTGTGCCAACGATACAGAGAAAACAGGCATCATGTCGTGCAGCTTTTTCATCTGAGCATCTTCCAGTAGACCTTTATCGTGTTTTTCAGTGCCATGTGCGTATGCAATATTGGCCATTATCATGGTCCCAAGTGCAGCATAACGTAAGGCAGTAAAAACTTTGTTTTTCATCAATGCTCCTTTATCTCAAGCAACCAAATATTATCACCTTCCGCAGTTCTGCCAAGTTTATCAACGACTTTCCAGCTAACCCTGATCGGCATCCGCTCTTTGAACTGTGACGGATCTTTCGGTTTCAACACTGCGGCCATGTCGAACACAGAATGATATACATCTCCTTCATACTGTTTGCCGTCTTTTGAGAGCAGCTTCAGCTCCTTCACATCTACCGGACGATCAAAGAACACGTTCACGTCCTCAACCTTGCTGGCCCCCTTGTCGCGCATCGCAGTAACACTCAACAGGCGCGGCGGGCCTGGCTGCTGGACGGCGCTATCAACGGAACCATTTGTCGACGCGAGTAATGGCATATCCTTCCCATCAATCTGGAAATGAATATCTTTAACCCCATTGAACTGACGTACAGTCAATTTGAAAGCACGTACAAACTCATCAGGATGTGCCGAATTCAACTCTTTACTGAAGTTCAGGGTAACGGTGCCTTGATCATCGCTTAATGACAAAAGTCGTGCCCCGCTCGCAACAGAAAGAAATTCTCCCTGATAGCTGTCAACGTCCATGCCACTCAACAGCCTTTCCACGGCCACCTTTTTTTGGCTACCCTCATCAAAGGTGAAAAACGGGAATGGCGCAACTTTGCCAGGCTCATTTTTTGCCGGAAAATAGATCACAAAAGCATAGGCCGTACCTTTGTTAACGGTTGGCGCGGGGCCGAACGATTTTTCGTAGGCAGGGGTAGCGATAACCTTTCCAGGTTTCTCGATCGGAATTTCTTTTTTTTGATAGGAGATGGCGTAGAACAGAAATCCGACCAAGCCTATTGCCACAATAATGGAGATTGTTTTTTTCATGGTTACCTGTTTAGAATAACTGAGGCGGGCTTTTTTGGCCCGCCTCAGTTACTAATTTTTTTAAGGTCCGAGTAGCCTTTCTAACGTTTTATTTGCTTCATCCAACTTCTGCTTCAGCTTTTTAAGTTCCTTGGCATCATACTTTTTCTCGCCCTTGGCAATTTCAGTTTCCAGTCGCTTGATCTTTTCCTGGATTGATTCCGCTTGAAGAGCGCACTGACGTACACCTTCGCCAGTGTCCATCTTCATGTCGCTATGTTCGGCTGCCAATACCGGCATAGCACCAAACAGACCTACTGCCATTGACATTACCAATAATCTTCTCATAACCGTACCTCCCATTTGAAATTCGGAGAAGATATCTTCTCCGTATGTATGTTATTTAGCTGTGTACCAGAATTTTGCGCTACGGGTCTTGCCGTCTTTCAGCTGAAACTTGCACATCACACCGTATTTCCCTTTTTTTGAGAAGTCAAAGTCAGCGCCGAAGTGCCCCTGCATCCCCATCAGGTCCTTGGTCTGGTCGCTCTTGTCGGGGTTCTGTACTTTAACTTTTACCTCGCCTTCCGTCAGTGCCTTACCGCTCTTGGCATCCTTGAACTCAACCGCAATGTGATGGGTTTCTTTCATCCCCTTCGGAATCTCCATATTCATGGCCTTCATGTGCTCTTTCATGCTCATGACCTTGAAGGTTGCCTTTACACCGTCAACGATTTCCTCATGGGCAACATCTCCCTGGTGGCCTCCATGCCCCATATCATGACTGTCATGCCCCATGTCGTGACCACTATGGTCCATGGCGAAAGCAACAGGAGCACTGAGAGCCAAGATTGCCGTAATCGATAAAATAATCTTCTTCATGTTACTGATTCTCCTTTTGCGTTGTTTTATGAGTTGAGATGCTTAATTTCAAAAAAGCACAGGCTGTGCCAACGCATAACTTATTGATTTATTGCAATTACTGCTGTTGACAGATCATTAACAACCAAGAATATTCCACAGTTCAGTAGTATATTCTGCAATTCCCAATTCGTGCGGTTGTTAATGGTGTGAATGACCACTGTGCCCACCATCGTCATATTGATCAGCACGATAATTATTGTCAAATTCAGCACAACCAGCCATCAAGCCAACTCTTCAATCGCTTATCATCTATGTTGTTTACTCAAATTTCTTTGTCAAAAGAGGCCACGATTATCTGACTGCCTGAATGTCCAAAATAACAAGCGTTCCTCCCGACCTTTCCACCCTGAATTTTACTTTGTCGCCAGACTTCACGGCATCAAGCATGGCGGGATCTTTAACTTGAAACACCATGGTCATGCCAGGCATATCAAGATTTCTTATTTCGCCATGTTTAATCGTAATTTTGTTGTTGGCTTTGTCGATTTTGCGAATCTCGCCCTCGGTCATATCTGCTGCGGTATTTACCGAAGGAATATTTGTTTCAGGTGCAGTCTCTTGTGCATATGAACGTACAGATAGCCATAAGCTTAATGGGAGAATCAGCAAAATCGTGAATGATTTTTGAATGTTCATTTCGTACCCCCTGTTTTTACCCCCCGTTGTGGATTCACCCGCACGGTCCCCTTCATGCCTGCGTCATAGTGACCTGGCAGCAAACACGCAAAATCAATTTTACCTGCTTTGGTGAAGTGCCAGATAATTTCACCTGATTCGCCAGGTAGAACCGTAACCATGTTTTCGTCGGCGTGCTCCATCTCCGGATATTTTTTCATCAACTCATAATGTTTCCGCAGTTCTTTTTCTGTGCCCAAAACCAGTTCATGCTTGGTCTTGCCGGAATTTTTTACAATGAACTTGATGGTTTCCCCCTGCTTCACGGTAATATTGGCCGGGTTGTAGCGCATCGAATCATGCATGGTAATCATGATAGTACGGTTGATGTTCTCTGTCTTCCCTGGCTGACCGATTGAAGCGGCTTCGCCGTGACCGCCCGCATTGTCTCCGTGGGCATAGGCAAAGGAAGATACAAGAAGAATGGTTAACGCTGCAATGATGTGATTGAGTTTCATACATTCACTCCCACTTGTTAATTCAGTGGCCGGAATGGCCAGAGGGCTTGCGAATCTCAAATTCGATTTCCTTATTCTTTTGTTGCTTTAGCGGCATTAATTGCCCCGCTTCAGATTGAAAGCGCGCTGGCTCTGCCATCATCCCGGTGTACTCAAAGGCCACCGTGCCGGGAGGGTGTTTGTACCAACCCGGATTGCTGTAATCTCCCGGTCTTTGGTTTTTACGGACCTTTACCACCGAGAACATACCCCCCATTTCAACAGAACCGAACGGTCCTTCACCTGTCATCATGGGTATGGTGTTGTCGGGTATTGGCATTTGCATTTCGGCCATATCTGCCATGCCACGTTCACCCATCACCATGTAGTCCGGAATGAGTTTGGTGATTTTTTTGACCAACCCCCGATGGTCAACCCCGATCATGGTGGGAACATCGTGCCCCATGGCATTCATGGTGTGATGACTCTTATGGCAATGGATTGCCCAATCACCTTCTTCATCGGCTATAAACTCGATCTGCCGCATCTGGCCAACAGCCACGTCGGTTGTGACCTCAGGCCAGCGGGCATTTTTAGGCACCGGCCCGCCATCGGTTCCGGTTACCACGAACTCATGGCCATGCAGGTGGATAGGGTGATTCGTCATGGTCAGGTTGCCCATCCGTATGCGTACCTTGTCATTCAATCTCACATTAAACGAGTCTATACCTGGAAAGATCCGGCTGTTCCAGGACCACAGGTTGAAATCCAGCATCGTCATGATCTTTGGGGTATAACTGCCGGGATCAACATCGTAAGCGTTAAGCAGAAAACAGAAATCGCGCTGCACCTCGTCAATCAACGGATGCATACTCTTGGGGTGTGTGACCCAAAATCCCATCATACCCATGGCCATTTGCGTCATTTCATCTGCATGTGGGTGGTACATGAAGGTACCGGGACGCCGGGCCACAAATTCATAGACGAAAGTTTTGCCAGGTTGGATGGCGGGTTGGGTGAGTCCGGTTACCCCATCCATACCATTGGGGATGCGCTGGCCGTGCCAATGTATGCTGGTATGTTCCGGCAACTTGTTGGTAACAAAAATACGCACCCGGTCCCCTTCGACTACCTCGATAGTGGGCCCCGGGCTTTGCCCGTTGTACCCCCAAAGATGAGCCTTCATGCCGGGAGCCATCTCACGCACCACGGGCTCGGCCACCAGATGGAACTCTTTCACGCCGTCTTTCATACGCCACGGCAGGGTCCAGCCATTTAGGGTAACCACCGGGTTGTAGGGGCGGCCGCTATTCGGCATCAACGGTGGCATAGTGTCTGGCGTAGTTTGTACAACAGGCTCAGGGAGTGTCGCCATTACGACACGACTGACAGCGGATGCCGCAATAGCACCACCTGCAATTCCGACCGCCTTCATGAACTGTCTTCGTGAAGTCATGGTTCGACCACCTCACCAGATATGTCGATTACAGCTGGCTATTTTGCGGGTATGCGGGGCATCGTAAATATCAATGCGGCGCACTGCCGCGCCCTGTGTCAGCATTCGACCTGATGCCGACCGGAGCCAGTGTCGGTTTGCCCATCAATGAAGACTGTAACGCCGCTTCAGCGAGCCAAAACTGCTGTTCAGCCTCAATTGCCGCTATGACACTGGTCACCTGATCGCGGGAGTCTGCCAGCAGTTCGAACACGCCGATCAGCATGCCGTTGTAGCGAAGCATGTTTTCTTCCGAGATTGCTTTGCGCAACGGCAGCACTTCATCACGATAGTGTTTGGCGATATCAAATGCCGTCCGGTATGAGGAATAGCTTTCACGAAGATTTGAACCAGCCGCGCGCAATGTTGCTTCAAGCCGGTTTGCAGCAGCCAGAGTCTGTGCGTTCATTGCATCGCGTTGGGCGTCACCCCAATCAAAGACAGGCAAGCGTACACTAATTTCATAACCCCTCTTGCTGTAGCTATGACCATTATCATTGTTAAATACCGTATCGTATCGCAGGCCAAGCTCGATATCTGTAAAGCTGGTCAGCAGGTTCAGGTCCTGTGCCTTAGCGGCAGCGGCCAGTTCTGACTGCGCGAGTTTTATGTCAAGCCGTTCCGTGCCGGCAGACTTCCCGATGTCGGTCGGGGCGCGTGCCTCGCGGGGCAAATCAGGAAGCCTATCAGGCAACACAAGTGAGCGAGCCTGGGGGGCGGTCAAGCCCAGAATTCTGACCAATTCCTCGCGTGCTGACAAGGCAGCCTGTTGCGCTGTTGCCAATTGAACTGCTGCATCCGCGTAAAACGCCTGCTGCCGTGCCCGTTGCAATTTATTGAAATTCCCGACAGACTGAAGTCGTCGCGCAAGTTCAGCTCCGGCCTGCGCGGCATCGTTGACCTGCTGAGCGTATACAAGTTTTTGTTGCGCAGCCACTGCCTTGACCCAACTTTGGCGAACCAGGGTAACATGATCAATAACATCGCTGGTTAACCGCAGCTGT